>UROR01000019.1 GCA_900549535.1 uncultured Collinsella sp.
GGCGCCCGATCGGCGGCCCCTCGGGGCTTGCCCGTATCGCAGGCAATGCGCCGAATGCTCGCCATCGAAATTTATCGGTGGCCCACTTCAGACTGTAATGGGTGGTTGGCTGCGCGCATGATATGGATATCAGCGGCGATTTCTCCATCTCGGTAAATAAAGATGGCTTCAAGTTCAGTATCGGTTCGAACTTCGAGGTAGCAACCCTGTTCAACGATTTTCTTGCACTGACACCCATGTCATGAGCAAGGATAACTAGCCGGTATAGAGTCGCTTGAGCGGGTATGTGTCTGTTCAAGTGACCCATCGATTTGTTTAAGAAATAGTTAAACTACGAAACAAACGGCACGTGGGTAACTCACGACTCAGCGAGAGTAAAAGGAATAGGAGAAGAAGGTTCATGTTTTGCCCCAAATGTGGCAGCAAGATTGGTGATGATGCGCGGTTCTGTACCGAATGCGGTCTGCCCTTGGGCGGGCTCTCGGGCAAGACTGCGGCCGAGGAGGGGCCCAAGGCCGAGCCGTCGGAGCGAGAATCATCGTCCGCTGAAGTCATAATGGAACCCACAGATACCGAAACGGACTCTGCGATAGGATCCGCGAATGCCGAGTCCACAGCAGAACCGAGCCCCGAGCCGGTCTCGAAGACCGCGAATAGCGGTCACTCCCAGATGTACAACTTCTTTATGCAACGCTGTCAGGTCGGTAACCGCCTAGTGCCGCAGTTTGCTATCATGATCGCCGCATTTATCGCCGCTGCAGGCATCGCTTACGCTGCTTTCATGCTCTACAAGAACGTCATCGAGCCCAATCTCCAGCAGCAATCCGTGCAACAGGAGCAAGCGACCGAAAGGCCCAAGAAGGACGAGAGAGCGGTCGAAGAAGTTGTCTATACGTTGGAGGCAAAGTCATTGACGGTGTCTGCTCCGGTCGACCCTATGCTCGAACAGGGCGAGCGGAGGGACATGGAATGGTCCTATCCGCAACTTAAGAGCTCCACCAAAGACGACGTTGCAGACAAAATTAACAAGGCGATTCTCGAGCCCCTTCAAATTGATGCGGAGCGAACGAATCGAGCATCAGATAATGAGCAATCAGATGCTGAGTTGTACCCCGACGGCGAATTTCCCTGCATATCGAGAAACGTGACGGTTACGTACATGGATGAGAACTTTTTCTGTATCCGTGACGAGCGCTATTCGACGGGATGGGGTCCGCATGGCGGCACGGTTGTGGCTGGTGTTATTTTTGATTTGCATACGGGTGATACTGTTAGTCCTCAGGACATGTTTGGCATTGATACCGAGGATCTTGCCAGTTCCATGAGTTCGGCAGTTTGGCCGTATCTTACGGAAATGGGCAGAGAACATCCGTCTGATTACAATTCGATGCTCATGCGGAGCAATTCTTCGGACTATTCAATCAAGGGCTCAACGTGCTTGTGTGTGACATCCAAGGGACTGGTGTATCACACCGAAGACTATGAGCTCGGTTCTTTTGCGGACGGCAATTGCGAGATTTTGGTTGCGTCCTGGGATGATGAGTCTCAAGTTGGGTCCGAAGTAATCCCTGATGAGGTCAAGGACGGTACAACGGTGAAAGTCGATAAGGAGGACTAACATGTTCTGTCCCAACTGTGGATTTGAGCTTGATGGCGATTTGCGATACTGCACCGAGTGTGGCTATGCACTCGAAGATGCAAAGGCGGTGCTGAACTCTGCCGGCAACGAAGTGGCAGAAGAGCCTTCCGTTATCAATGAGGCTGCGGAAGAGATTTTCGCTAGTGACGAAACGGAGAAGGAGCCTTCCGCCGGTGCCGAGGCGGGGGAGGAAAAGTCGCCCGTGGAGAGCGAGCCCGTAGCGGACGAAGAAGACGACCGGCCCAAGGACGACATGTCGTCCGATGCAACGCCTTCGATTCAAGTCGTGCGCGCCGACCGGCCAAAGCCGAGCAATCCGGTCGCCAAGCCCGTCGCGGCGCCAGCCCCTGCGCCTGCGGCGAATGTATCCGCACAGAAAAAGGAGCCCAAGGCGCTCTATTTCGTTGGTATCGTCGTTGGTCTGGCAGTCATTGCCATCTTTAGCTATCTGCTGTTCTTTAGCAAGTCCGGCGACGTTGCCCATTACGGCCAGGACAAGGCCATCGTGGTGGCCCAAGAATCCAAGATTACCCCGACCGACGCAAAGGGCGAGAAGATCAAGAAGTACTCGGTGACCCTGAACGGCGACAACGGCTACAGCACCAATGCTGAGGTTAAGGGTGACGAGGGCTTCACGGTAAGCCAGTTTCCCGATATCAAACCGGGAAAATATACCCTCACCGTTAGGGACTCCAAGACCAAGGTTGAGTGGAGCGTTCCTGTCGAGGTGGTCGACAATTCCAAGTCCGATGAGGCCGTGAAGGATGTTTCGCTCGAGGTGCCTAAGGCTGACAGCGCAGACGCAAAGGCGGACGAGGGCGACAAAAAGGACGGAAACGCCGCTGCGGACAATACTGCTGCATCCGCTGCCTATAAGCAAAAATGCCAGGAATATCTTGCGCGTTATGGTGAACCTCAAATGGTTGAGATTGAGGACTATATGTCAGCCCTTAGAGGTTTTTGCTTGGCTGATTTGGTTGATTTCGACAACGACGGCGTTTCTGAGCTCGTGACGGTTGTTAACGATATGAGCGCGGACGATATGAAAAGCGCCTGGGACGGAAATATTGAAGAGCTTCAGAAGTTCTACACCGTAGAGGTTTGGTCGGCGGAAGACGGCGGTATCAAAAGGATATATAGCCAAAAATGGCTCGACAACTCTAACGGAGGATCGATGTATCTGCCTCTTGTTAAGGATGATGAGCAAAACGTCTTACTTGGCAAGCGTACGTACGAAATGTGCGATGCGCTCAAAGCAAAGCTCTCAGGTAAACAGATAACCTATGGCGATAACTGGTCTTTATTCGGCAAAAAGGATGATTCGCTTTCGTTGGTGTTAAATCGCGAAGCTTGGTCCGTCTCTGTTTCTGGCGGTAATCTTGGAGACTATTACGCATCTAACGGCAAGGAGATATCCGAGAAGGATTTCAACGCGTTAAATTCCTACACAGATTTCAATCATCAATACTGCACGTATTATTTTGTTGACTTCTCAAGCTCAAGTCAGGGGTCATTTTCAGATGTGCCCGTTGTTGGTTGCAGCCAAATGTCCGACCGCACCAATAGCACACTAAAAAAGTTGGGGATTGAATAAAAGTTGAAAAAGGGGCCTGGAAATTGCGTCCAGGCCCCTTTTCTTAGAGCAGCTGCTCAAGGTCAATAAGCCTTGTGTCGTTCACTTGGGCGGCTTGCTCTCGACATGCCTCCGTAAATCCACCCTTGCTAAACAGGTAATATCGTTGGATCGGCCTGCCCAACAATGTTCCGCGACGCATGAGCGTCTCAAGCACATCGACGTCAGCGGGCTCGTTTCTCCATTTGCACTCGCCAGCGATGAGCTCCCCATCGGCGCCCTCTAACACAACGTCAATCTCTTCTTGCCGGCGCGTGTTCGGGTTCGTGCCCCACCAAGAGCCGATTGCCTTGGGCAGCACATCCAGCTCGCTCTCAACAACCTGCCGCATCAACCACTGGCGGCACACTTCTTCAAATGCAGGACCCACAAAGGTGGACAAATCATGCTTGGCGATACGCGCGGCCACAGCGGCTCCGAGCCCCTCCTCAATTGTTCCTGCGTACTGTGGAACAAAACGATACCAAAACCTAAATAGGTTATCGCAGATCCGATAGACTACCTGGCGTTTTGTTGCCTTTACAACAGGCGTGACGCGCTCAACGATTCGCAGCTCGATCAATGCGTCGAGCAGTCGCGCGACTTGTGGCGTTGCGAGGTGGGTAACATCGGCAATCTCTTTGGAGCGTACATAGCCGTTGGCAATGGCGGTTATGACGGCATTGTAGATAGCCGGGCTGCGGACCTCTTGCAGCAGATAGTTCTGGGGTTCGGCATACAAAATCGCATCTTGACGCAACAGCGCATGCTCAAGGTTCCATTGAGTGGAACGCGTGCCATCGAGCTGTGATAGATAGAGCGGCATCCCGCCAACAACGGAATACAGCTCGATGACCCTTTCGATGGGTGCATCGGGAAGCATGAGCGCCGCGTCGAAGATGGTGAAGGGGTCAATGCGCAGCTGCATGGTGCGGCGTCCATAAAGAGGGCTTTGGTGTCCTAGTACCTGGTGTTCCATAAAACTCATGGACGACCCGCAGAGTACGAGGAACAGCTTGCTCGTGTCTTTATGTCGATCGATAAGCGTTTGCAGGCACGAAGAGATGCCCGGATCGCTCTCGGCGAGGTAGGGATACTCGTCAATAACCAGAACGATTCGCTCTGTCTTGGCGTGTTCGAAGACGGATTCGAGTGCAACCTGGATAGAGGGGAACGCTGCTCCTGCGGCGCTATCGCCAAGTATCTCGCGGCTGAGCAGCGCGAGATTTTCGCTTGCAACGGTTTGCTGCCCAGTAAAGAAGATCACATGGGGTTTGCCCTGTGTAAAGGCGTGAAGCAGGCTAGTTTTACCTACGCGACGCCTTCCATAGACTACAGCAAACTGAAAGGAACCCTTTTGATAGGCGGTTTCCAGGGATTCAAGCTCTTCCCGACGTCCAACAAACATGATATGCCTCGCTCATATACGTATTACTAACATATATATTACTAACACGTATATGAGCAACTTTCCACCCGTCAATCGGATGGAACAGAAATGACAGCGTTTCTACTTAACGTGGCGCTTGAGTCTGGCATAGTCCTGAACTTGCTTTTTGCGCTTGGCGTTGAGGAGGTTGTTGAGGTCAAGCTTCTCGGCGGTACAGCGTTTGAGTAGCTTGGAGCTGTCAAAGCCGTTTGACTCAATGTCTTCATCCAGATCGTGCTTGAGCTTGGTCCATTTATTGAGCTGCGAGCGCACGTAGGCCGCGGGACGTTCTATCTCGTTGGCGATGTCGCGTACGCTGGTGCCCGTTCCAAACAACTCGCGTATCTTTGCCGTCTCCTTGCGCGTGCGCTCATTTTTGGCATCGGTCTTGCATCGATCGCTGCAGTAGTGCCGTTTGACGCCACGATGCCCGGCAAGTGAATAGGCGCGTCCGCACTGCTCGCAATAGCCAATTTTGACGGTGCTCAGCTTGCGTGAAAAATCAAACCAGAGCCACGAGAGATAACTGTCAAAGGAGAGGAACCCTGTGGACTCGTTACCCTGGAACACATCCACGTGCGCGCCCGAGAGATGCGAGATCACGAGCGCCTGCACCAAAGCGGTGAGTGCATCGCGGTCATCGTTTTCAAGTTCTTCGCGGCGCTCCTGGATATCTGCTTGAGGGTCGATTACATAGAAGCTCTCCTCGCTATTGCTGACCTTGAGCCGCGCTGAAATCTCCGAGCTGGAGTCTTCGTCCATGTAGAACATCGCCTGCAAAACACTGAAGTCATTGGCGGTGAGCTCGTGTTCAAAAGAGAGCACGTTGAGTGCAACGAGGGATTCTTCCTCGTCGATCATAAACATAAAGGCGTAGAAATATCCCGCATCGGATTCGATTTTGCGCACGATGGGCAGGCTTTTGAATGAGTCGGTATAATCACCGCCCGCCCTCAGGATAGTGGTGTAGATCTTGAAGGATGACCCGTTTGCCGCGCAGGTCACAACTGATTTCTCGATTCTTTCCAATGCGGAGACCTTTGCGATGGTGCAGCTCCCGTTGAGGTATTCCTGGATGCGCATGGCAATAAGTGCTGCCATCGCGGCATTGGCCCAATCGCGTACGGATTCTATTGCGTGCTTGCCAAAAAGCGGCCCGGTCTGTTCGGCGTAATCAAGTACGTTAAAGAGGCTTGCGCGGAAGGGCTGCTCTTTAACGGCGGTGGGTTCGATGCATGATGCCAGCCTGATCAGATCGGCATGGCGCTCGCTGTGTGCGGGCCCTTCGTTGCTTTTGTTGCCGGCCAGCTCGGTGGGCATGTAGAGTTCAAAGACAAGCTGGGCCTCGCCAACGGGCCTATTGGGTTCGTTCTCTATGAGGTTGACTTTCTTAAACGGAATCGAACCTTCAACGGTGCGTGTTTGGGAGAACTCAAACATTGTTACCCCTGTCTCTAGCTGCAGGTTTAATAGCGTAGCACGTTTAGGAAAATTACCCGGTCAAAATCTCTATATCGGATTAACGACAAATCGTATCTTGTGATCGTCAAGAAAAGGGGTAACGAGAAAGGACCCGATTATGCATTGCAAACAGTGTGGAGCAGAGATTAACGACGGCGCCAAGTTCTGCGGCGTGTGCGGAACGCCTACGGTCGCGGCTGCGGCCAGCGCGGTGGGGGATGCGATTTACGTCGAGGCCCAGCCGATTGAGAGCCAGTCTGTCGAGGCTCAGTTTCAAGCGGCGGAGGATGCAGAGGCCGCTGCTTGCCTGCAGGATTCGCTTCACGAGTCCATCGGGTCGCTTGGGCGAGCAGCGGTGATTTCATTGCTCTATGTGCTCTTTTTCAATTACGTGCTGGGAGGTGGCTCGCTGGGACTTAACAATATGATTCCGCTGGCGCTGCTTCTGATTGGTCCCTGGAAGGTGATTATCTCGCTGTACCGCAGCGGTGTAAGGCTTCCCTTTGTCTATGGTAGCGGCATTATCGGTATCACGATTATGCTAATCGAGCTTGTGGTTCTCGTGGGCCTTCCTGTCGTGGTTCTGATGCTTTTTTACTGGTTGGGCAGCGTGATTCACGGGGCGGTTCCTGTTATTCCCGAATCGGTTCCGATGACGATCGTGGCGCTCTGGCCTATCGCCTCGGTTGCCAACATCATCTTCAAGGCAATCAAGCTGCACATGGCTCGCGCCTAGCAAGTAGCCCGTCGCATGCCTTCCGCGTGGGGTCAGGCGAATTTGAAAGGTGAAAGAAAAGGTTTACAGTCGAGCAAATTGCTCCTGGGCCTTTTCTGTTTGCAGGCTGTGGGCTATCGTTTCGATATGCTGAAGTTCTAGGGGGATTTATGTACTGTGCAAGCTGCGGGGCAAAGATCAAAGACGGGGCGCGATTCTGTTCTGCATGCGGAAAACCGTTGGATGTGGATGATGCGCCGGCGAATGCTCAGCAGCCGCTTCCTTCAGGTACACCAAAGGCGTCTGCTGATAGAAAAGCGACAAGCGATCCTGCTGTATCTCGCGCAGAGGGCCCTTCTCCGGCGCCCTCTGATCATATGTCCTTTGCGGCCTTTATGATGCAGCGTCGGCAGATCGGCCGTTTTGCTGTGCCTACGTTTGTCACCATTCTTGCAGCAATCATCTTTACCGCTGGTGTCGCTTACGCCCTGGTCAAAGCTTACGAAGCCTTTGTGCTGCCTCAAGCGCAGCAGCAGGAGCAGCCGGCTGCAGTCGAGGAGAAGTCGTCTAAAAAGAAGGTCGCGGCAACAAACAAGAAAGCACGCAGGGCTTACGAGGGCGTGGTTGCGCGTTACGAGGACTTTGCGAGCTATTGCGAGCGGAAGGGGGCTGGTGCTGCCAGCTACGACGACTGGGCCCAGGGACGCGGTGATGATTCTGGACTGGGGCAGATATTCGTTTATAACAACCAAACTGCCCCCGGCTTTTTAAGCTACTACTATGCTTTCGATGATTTGAATGGCGACGGAATTGACGAGCTGCTTGTTGGGTTTGTCGATGCGCAGAACGATATTTCGGCGATTGTGGGTGCCTACTGCTTTGTTGATGGAGAGGCCGTTTCGGTTATGCCTTCGTCAGAGATGGTAGAAGGCTCCAGCAATATGACGAATCAGTATGACGGTTTTATTGCTCAGGGTGAGAGCCAAGTCATTACTGTCTGTAAGGACGGCATCGTTAAATTTACTTGTAGCCAGGATTGTAACCAGGCAGATTTCTATATTTCGCTTACTGCAAAGGGTCCTGAGGTCGTAGACGCGGTGCAAATTCAAAATAAGGAATTCGATAGGCAGAATGGCGCCTACTTGGTGAGGACCGTTGAGGATGGTGGCAAACCGCAGGAGGCGATGGTCCAGGGGCGTGAGGAAGCGTGCAGAATTCTTGACGAGCTCGCCGGGAAGTATCCGGAGGCCGACATAGAAATGCCGTCCGCAAGCAGCGATATGTGGAAGGCATTCAAAGGGGTGGAGCCTTCGGAGGGCTCTTTGAAGGACGGTTCTGGCACTGCGGACGATCGAGCTGGCGCATCTCAAGCACCATCTGAAGCGGCATCCGATAGCAGCGACGATGGGGAGGCCGCTGCACGCGGCGATGGCGTGATCGCCGACATGGATGCGTTCATTGCAAACGCCAAGCGCGAGTTGATTGTGCCAGATGACGCCTCTATTACGTTCAAGGTCGCTGATAGGCCAAACTATTGGGAGGGGGCGGCAACGTACGTTTGGTACGTCGAGTTTTATAAAGACGGAAAGGTCGTAGCGTCTGCGGAATGCGGCTCCGAAGGGTACCCATGTCGGTCGATTATGGCCTATCACGAGAGCTGGTAACTTTAACCGAGCCGTTTTGGCATTACAGCGCGCGCAGCTCTTATGCCTTTCCCCTTGTTCCATCCGACGAGTTGAGTTGCGGCTAAAGCGGCCGTTACGAAGAGCTGACCGAGAGGCCGAAGGCACTCGCCCGCAAAGCGGGTATGCCCCAAAAGGGTATCTGGGGTCCGAACCCTCCCGGTTCTTCGTCAGTTGACCAAAGGTGCGACATGATTACCGCTCATCGGGGGTGGCTAAATGAGATGACTTGAGGGCTATAATTAGCCAAGCTAAGTTGGGGACAGATTGAGACGCACAGGCTTTCGATGTGCCTGTCGACTCGGCAGTTCGCAATTTATTAGACACGCGGAGCGCGTGGTTTGGAATTAACGAAAGGAATCAGCATGTCACTGTTCCATAGCGATAACGAAAAGGAAGAAAAGCACAGCGGAATTCTCGGTGCCTTTTCTGTCGACAATATCAAATGGGAGCCTGGCAACGACGAAGATGCCTCGCTTGTCTCATTCCGCTATCCCTACGAGGATTTTCCCAACGGGTCCTATCTTTAGGTTGCGCAATCGCAGATTGCCGTTTTTACCAACAATATGGGGGCGGGCAGTTCTACTGACGCTACGGGTGCCGGCGATTCTCAGGTAAGCGTGTTTGTCGGTCCGTGCAAGATCAAGCTCGACACGGGAGACAGCCGATTCGCCCCGTTCCGCAATGCCGCCCATTCGCTTACCGGCGGTAGCTCGGCGTTTCATTCCGTTGTGTACTTTATCAATACTAACTACATGAACGAGCTGCGCTGGGGCACGACCGAGCCCATCATCGTCCAAGACCCTGAGGAAGACGTCAACGTTCATGTTCGCGCCTTCGGTTTGTTTGGCGCGCATATCGAGCAGAATGACTCGAGCCTGGTTCCCATTCAGGTGAGGAAGTTCCTCGTTAAGGTCGTGGGCACGCGAGATCGCTATACGCGAGAAGAACTTACTTCCTTTATGCGGGCAAAAATCCTTGAGTATGTTCCTGACCTGCTTGCCAAGGCGATTGTTGACCAGGAGGTTTCCGTTCTTAAAATTGCGACGCATCTGAGCGACTTCTCGTCTCAGATGCAGGGCAAGCTCGTTAACTATTTCGATGAGTTTGGTCTCACGCTCGATAACTTCTCGTTCAACAGCATCAAGCCCTTCGAAGAGGATCTTGCCGCCATCAACGAGATGAAGATCCAGCGTAAGCGGAGCATTCTCGAGGCGCAGGGTAACGCTGCCCAGATGGACATCGAGTCCGAGGCACTTGCCAGGAAGCGTGCGCGCGAAGGCTACAACTATCAGCAGGAACGCGGCATGGACGTAATGGAGAGTGCTGCGGGCAATGAGGGGAGTGCCGCATCGGGCCTCATGGGAGCCGGCATGGGACTCGGTATGGGAGTTGGCATGGGCGGTGCATTTGGAGCTGGCTTCTCCAACTTGGCCAACCAGACCATGGGCGCTGTTGCTCCCATGGTTGGAACGGCTTCCGCGTCCGCAGGTATGCAAAACGGTCCCGTGTGTCCCAGTTGCGGAAACGTTAATCCGATGGGCGCTAAGTTCTGCCTGGAATGCGGACAAAAGCTCGAGCAGGGTGTTGCGTGTTTGGCGTGTGGGCATCTTAACCCGGTCGGTGCCAAGTTCTGCCTGGAATGCGGGAACCGGTTGATCTCGCCAAGGTGCCCGAGCTGCGGAGCCGAGTTGCCCGAAGGGACCAAATTCTGCCCCGATTGTGGAACTAAGATCCAATAAGGAGAAACAAAGATGAACGGTTCTGTTAAACGTGTCATTTTGGGCGAGGCAATCGTCTTGGTGGCGTGGCTTGTAATCATGTTTGTCTGCAAAAACGCGCTGATGAACCCTATCGTCTTTGCTATGTCGCTTGGCTTTGGGGTTTTGGCTTTTGCGGCGGCTTCGATTTCGGCTGCCATGTCCGATAAGCAGTCCACGGTCAAAAGCACGACCGAAATCCATTATTTGCCGGTCGCATCCAGCTGTGCCTACTTTGTCGTTGCCCTTCTGGCCAACACGTACTTTGTGTTTGCGGCATATGGGTGGGGCGGCAGCACGATTCCAGTCGTCGTAAACGTTGTCCTTCTTGCTGTGCTTGTCCTTGTGCAGATGGGTCTTGGCTTCAATGGCCGCCAGGTTGACCAAAAGGTTGCTGCCGTGGCCGCAAAGACGGTTCAAACGGCGCAGTTCGGATCGTATGTGGGACAGCTCCTCGCCGTGGCGCAGGACGCTCAGGTCAAAGCCGAACTCAAAGCGCTTAAGGACGACATCTCCTTCAGCTCCAACATGTCGCAACCCCATGTTCAAGAGGTCGAGCGACAGTTCTCCGCAGCGCTTGAGGCGGTCTCGAATTCCATGAGTGCCGATGAGCCGGCAGATGTTACGGTTGGCCTTGTCCATGATGCGCGCAATATCTGGAAAAAGCGCAATGCGGCGCTGACCGCTGTCAAATAAGGGCTCGCGCTGCTTTTTGCCAGGGCACTTTGATGGTTGAAGTGGGGGAAGCTATTGGAAATCAACGGAATAACTTGTGAGGGCTGCGGCAGCACCGATGTCGAGTTTGACCCCGCAACTCGAAAGGTTCATTGCAACCAGTGCGGTCGCGAGATGTACTATTCGCGGGCGCGTCTGGGGGCCACGGGCAAAATCGCGTTTGCCAAGGACAATGCCATCAAGTTTTTTAAGGGTGGCAACTTCCCGGAGGCCCGCAAATTTGCCGCGGACGTGCTCAATATGATGCAAGACAACGCGGCAGCACAGTTTATGGTTGCGTACTGCGATGAGTTTTGCGAAGGTCTTTCGGGTTCGATGACGGTTTTCTTTAAAAGGGCCGAAGATATCCCTCTCGAATATGACGAAGTGCGTGACTTGATCGACTTGTTTGAGTCGACGCTCTACAACATGCGTGACTTTGAGGTTCAGATGGTATCGCTCGTGGTCGCCAATATGCAGAGCATGGAGGATCGGTCTCGGCTTGAGAGCTTTATCGATGCTGTGTGCCCGTTCTGCATAGCGCGGTATGCTTCGGAAGACTTTATGACCGCAGAGCGGGAGAGCTTCTATCAAGATATCGCCGCCAACTGCAACATACCCAAAACGTGTCTCGCACTACTCAAGGGCATTAGAGAGAACCCCGGGTCCCCCTATAAAACTGGTTCGTTTACGTTACGAAGAAGGACCTCGTACTTTCTCGAACACTATGTGGAGCCCGTCGGGCGCATCGTCAATTCGATGAAGGCAAGCCAATACAAACAGAAGTTTCTTGTGGCCTATCAGCAGGTGTCCGAGCAATACCGAAGCATGGCCTCTCAATAAAGCGGATGGCGGGTGCTTACTCGCTGAAAGCTATTGGATGATCTAAACAGTTCAAACTGAAAGGTGGTACAGATGAGTGATTCGGGATTAGATACTGCCCTTATCGAGCGCAGGATCGCCGCTATTGGAACAAAAGTTGACCAGATGACCACGAAGGTCGATAAGGTCGAATCCCAAATGGAGGAAGTGCGGAAGGACCTTAAAAAGCTCCGAAAGGACTTTCTCGAGATGATGCTCGAACAGCGTCGTACCGCCGCACTTGAGCAGGCGACTACGGAGCTCGTGAGCGTCCGGCAGGAGATGGACAAGAAGTTCGGCAACTACTCGGTGGTTCGAAACACCATGGTCGGTATTCTCCAGGCAACCGATGCAGCGCTCGTGCGCAAGGCGACGATTTCGACGGTCTCCGAGGAGTTAATGATTTCTACCCCGGACTACTGGCTGGCGCCTGTCCTGGTTGCCCTTGCGGCATGGATCAACAACAACCGAGATCTTGCGGAGCGCGCAATACGTGAGGCTGTCAAACGTGACAACGAGCACACGTCGCTTGCGATGGCTCTGATTTGCAGACGTAATAACCGCACGGCTACGTGCTACGAATGGCTCGCACGCTACTTCTCGACGCAAAACGCCGCCCGTATTGATGCCGATGCGATGGTCTACATTGATGCCTATATCAACGGTATCTTTGGCACCGACGAAAAGCACCTGTGCGATGACTATATGGCGGGCTGGATCGAGCAGATCAGAAATCAGAGCCCTGAGTTCGAGAATGAGCAGTCAGAGTCATGGGCGGAGTACTTTACCGGCTACGAGGAGGATATGAGCTCGAGATATCCGGCGCTCAAGGTGGTGGTCAAGGAGTTTGACTACATCAATAAGTATCTCGGAAAAGTCGAGGCAATCGAGAGCATCTCCAATGACTTCACCGACCTCAAGGCTTCTGATGTTGACGAGAGGACGCTTGCCGAGCAGGTTGACAGGCATTTGATGGAGCTCGTTAACTCCGATGACTCCAAGGAGCGAAATTTGCGTCGTCAGGAGGAGTATCTTCTTGCGGTCAAAGCATTTGGCGGAGACGTGGACCGCGCCCGAGAGCTCGTCAATCGTCGGCGCGATGAGAAGCGTCAGCAGACGATGAACATCATCGACCAGATGACACGCTCGATGCGCGACCAGAGCGCGTCCGTGGATGTGCATAAAAAGAAGACCGCGATTCAGTTTTTGGGTTCCTATATCAACGGTGGTTTCAACCGGTATCGCAAGAGCGATGTCCCCGAATTTCCGCAGGCGATCACCCTTGACTTCGACGGATGGACAAGCAGGGCGGTTACCGGCGATGAGGGTAATGCGCTGCGCGGCGATTATGTTCGCTATGTCGGTGAAGAGAAGAAAAAGGAGCTCGCTGAGCTTGATGTCAAGATCGCGAAGGGCAACAAGAGCTACAAGATAGCGGCCGTTGTCCTCGCTGTTTTGGGAGTGGCTCTCTTTGCATTTGTAAACCAGGTTATTGGCATTCTGCTTCTTGCGGGGGCAGGCTATTGTCTAGTAAAGACGAGCCTCTCGGGCAAGCAGCGCGCTGCGGAGGCAGAAGAGATTGAGGCCAAATACTCCAAACGCATCCAGGAAGGCTGTTCCGAGATCGATCTGGCGCTTAATCAGTGGAAGATCGCGAAGGAAGCGGCGGCCGAGCGCAGCGACCTGCTTAAGCTCGATAAGGTTGCCTAGCCGATAGGATTGACTCGATAACCATGAATGGAGTGAAATAGATGACTGATGAAGTGACTGATTTCGACCATAACGATGCTGCGATGCGGGACTTCGATGCATTGAGCGAGCTCGATAGTCTGTTTGAAGAGGACGAGCGACTGAAGCAAGCTGAGAACAATGTTTTGACTCAAAATCTCTCAGGCTTTGCAAACTGCTTTCCCGATTGGGATTTGCATCCGCCGGTAGCGTAGAAAAGCGCTTGAAACACAAGCTGCGATCATTTGGAAACATCGATGTTTCTGCGGGCTAGAAGCCATGGGGCTTTTGGCCCGCTGTCTTTCATGTGCCGGTCGGCGGCATAGGGCATCAACCGTATTCCAGGTTCTTGGACGACAGGCCGACTCGCTTCGGATCGGGCGCTACACCAACTTTCTCGAGACTACCAATCTGACAGGGCCTCGTCCGCGTGTGGACGGGGCCCTTTTGCGTGGCCTTTTATGTCTGCTATACTGCTAGCAAGTAGGAAGGAGCCGCTATGGGAACGGCAATGGTGCAGCTCAACACACGAATCGATCCTATGCTCAAGGCTGGTGGTGATGCGGTCCTGACTCGCAATGGATTGGGGCCGAGTGATGCCATTCGCGCGCTTTGGGCCTATCTTGTCGAGCATCAAGCGCTGCCGGGATTTATGGTGGCGGATAAGCGCGAGGCGCCCCGTGCGGAGAGCCTGGCCGAGCAGGGGTGTGGCCTAGTTTTTTCCTCGCTGGGGCTAAGCGCTTCGGATTTTGCGCCAGGTGGATCATCTGCGGAAGACTGGGATGCCGTACGAGATGATATGTATGAAGCGATGATTGCTGACATTGAGGCGAATTGCCGATGATTGAGGCAAAGCATCTCTTGGTAGATACGAACGTTTGGCTCGATTATTACCTGCAAGAGGGGGCGTTCGACGAAGCGAAAAGATTGGTTGAACTGGCCGAGGCGGGAAAGATCGACCTTCTGTATGCGCCAACGACGGCAAAAGACGTGTTCTATATTTTGCCTCGGCGACTAGCCCGGCGGAATGTGAATGGGATTAACGTGTCGTTTGCCTCGGCGTCATGGGCCTGCATCGAGCACATGATGCAGGTGGCAGCTGCCTCTCCGCTTTCGTTGGCAGAGTGCGAGATGGCGCGCATGCTTGGCAAGCGTATGCCGGATCTTGAAGACAACCTCATCATCGCTTCGGGCGAGACGGCAGATGTTGACTACGTGGTCACGAGTGACCGGCGCATGCTGGAGGCGATGCCCGAAGTTTGCCTGACGCCTGCCCGCGCACTCGATGTGATTGGAATCCTCGACTAACCTTGCCTGCCTCGTTTCGTTATCATATGGGGCATTGTGAACCTCATGCAACTTTGGAGGACGGTATGGCGGATAACGCCGAGATGCTATTCTCGCCCGAGCTGGTGTTTTTTGATTGGGAGTGCGCGACGCCGGATGAAATGTTTGCGCGGCTCGAGGACGAGCTTGCGCCTCGCGGCTACATTGCGCCCGGTTGGCTCGATGCCGTCCGCACGCGCGAGGATGCCTATCCCACGGGTCTTGCCATGCCGGCGGCCAACATCGCCATCCCGCACACCGATCCGGGGTTTGTGGCTAAGCCCTATATCGCGGTGGTGAAGCCCGCGGCGCCCGTGACGTTTAATGCTATGGCGGGCATGGGTTCCCCCGTGCCGGCGCAGATCATCATCAATCTGGGCATCGCCGAGCCGGGCGGCCAGGTCGAGGCCCTGCAATCGCTTATGAATATCTTTATGGATGCCGACGCCGCAGCCGATGTACTCGGCCAGACCACAAGCCAAGGCATGGTCGATGCCATCCGCCGTCACTTTTAGGGCCGGCACTTGGGGACTGTCCCTAACTGCCGGCAGAAAAGGAACGTCCCTAACTGCCAGCTGCCAGAGCTGTCCCCTTTGCACCAAAATGGTGCAGATTAACCTGTCCCCCATGCACCAGGTGTGTCGCGGGGGCTGCGTTGTGACACAATGGCGTTTGTTCGATTCGTGATGCGAAAGGCCAAACATGGCAAACAAGAAAAAGAACCCCGAGGTCGCGCCGGCGTCCGAGCAACGGTCCCGCGCCGCCTCCAGCTCTCGCAAGAAGCAGCGCAAGACCTATGTGTCCAAGACCGTCAAAATTGTCCTGGTGGTCATCGGCGTGCTGGCGATGCTGCTCTCCGTCTCGGCCATGGCGTGCTCCGGCCTGATGTCGCAGACCGAAAGCGCCAGCTCGGGCTATAAGCTCACTGGTGGTGTGGCTGCCACTATCAACGGCACCAACCTCACCGAGGACACCGTGACCAAGCAGATTATGAGCATGCGCACGTCCTACGGCTACACCAAGGACAAGGACTGGGCACAGTACCTGGTCGACAACGACCTCACACCCAAGAAGTACCGCAAGCAGCTCATCGACTCCTACACGCAGCAGATCCTGCTTCAGCAGGCACAGAAGGAAAACGGCGTGACGGTGTCGGACGAGGAGGTAGAGAAGGCTTGGAAGGACGCGTGCAAGAGTGCCGGCGGCGCTAAGGCCTTCAAGAAGACCCTTAAGACCTACGGCTACACCGAGGACACCTACAAGGATTCGCTCAAGGAGAGCCTGGCGCAGCAGAAGCTCAAGGATGCCGTGGCACCCACCAACAAGCCCAAGGACAGCGAGATTGTCGATTACATCAATGAGAACCTGTCCAACTACAACGATGCCCGTCGTTCGTCGAATATCCTGATCAAGGTCGCTTCCGACGCATCTGACGAGGACAAGGCTGCCGCCAAGGCCAAGGCGCAGGAGTGCCTGGACAAGATTAACTCCGGCGAGCTGAGCTTCGAGGACGCCGTTGAGCAGTATTCCGACGACACCGGCTCCAAGGAGAAGAAGGGCGATGTGGGCTGGGATAAGCTCACTACCTTCGTCGACAGCTACCAGACGGCGCTCGAGGGGCTCAACAAGGGCGATGTGAGCGACGTGGTCGAGTCGACGTACGGCTACCATGTCATCAAGTGCACCGACTACTTCCATGTCGATAGCCTGGTTGATGACATCAACCAGGTGCCCAAGGCCATCAAAAAGTACGTTTCCAACGTGGTGAAGACGCAGACAGAGAGCACTGCGTACAGCGAGTGGCTGGAGCAGTACAAGAAGGACGCCGACATTACCGTCAACCCCATGCCCAAGGATGTGCCCTACAACGTGAGCCTGAAGGGCGTAACCAAGAGCTCGACCGACGATTCGTCGACGACTGAGTAATCATGGGACGGTGCTCGTACGAGTGCCGCCCGCACTATTGAGGAGGATTTACAGATGACCAACGAAGAGCTGCAGAAGGAAATGATCGCCGCCATGAAGGCCAAGGACAAGGTTCGCCTGTCTATCATTCGCCAGGTTAAGGCCGAGGTGAAGAACATCGAGGTCAACGAGCGCCGCGATGTGACCGAGGAAGACGTCAACAGCATGATCAAGCGTCTGATTAAGCAGACGAGCGAGACGCTGGAGATGTCCATTAAGGCTGGTACCGACCAGGAGCGTACCGACAACCTGACCGAGCAGGTCAAGATTCTGGAGAGCCTGCTGCCCGCGCAGGTTTCGGGCGAGGAGCTCGAGGCCCTGATCGAGCAGGTTATCGCCGAGCTGGGTGCGACCTCTAAGAAGCAGATGGGCCAGGTCATGGGTGCTCTGGGCAAGGCCACCGGCGGCAACTTCGATAAGCCGGCAGCAGCCAAGATTGTTGGCGGCAAACTCGTGTAGGGGCCGAGCGGTACATAGTTGATGTTGAGGGGGCGTGACCATTGCGGTCGCGCCCCTTTTTTTGGCTGGGTACTCATTGGGGACAGACTTAAATGAGTACCCAATGAGCGGGTACTCATTTAAGTCTGTCCCCAATGAGTGGGTGGAAGGTTGCGGGTTCTTTACGGGAATGTAGTGTGGGCTGCGGAAACGTGGTTCTTTCCGTACAATAGTTCAACTCGTGTAAACGCAGGGAAGGGACATTCATGGCAGACATGATCGAGATCAAGCATCTCAACAAGTACTTTGGCGACCTGCATGTGCTCAAAGATATCAATCTCACCGTCAAGCGCGGCGAGAAGCTCGTAATGATCGGGCCTTCCGGCTCGGGTAAGTCGACGCTCATCCGTTGCGTCGATTATCTGGAGGAGCCCACGTCGGGCGAGGTCGTCATCGACGGTACGCCGCTCACCAAAAAGAATCGCCTGGAGATGGCTCGCAAGTATAGTTCCATGGTGTTTCAGCAGTTCAACCTGTATCCCAACATGACGGTGCTGGGCAACCTGACGCTCGCACCCATCAAGCTGCAAAAGAAGAGCAAGGAGGAGGCGACCGAGATCGCCATCGCCGCGCTCAAGCGCGTCGGCATGGCGCATAAGGCCGGCGAGTATCCGCAGAACCTCTCGGGTGGTCAGCAGCAGCGCATCGCCATTGCCCGTGCCCTGTGCACCAAGCAGCCCATCATCCTGTTTGACGAGCCGACCTCGGCGCTCGACCCCGAGATGGTCCAGGAGGTTCTGGACGTTATGATTGAGCTCGCGCAGGAGGACATCACCATGATCTGCGTGACGCACGAGATGGGCTTTGCGCGCCAGGTGGCCGACCGCGTCATCTTTATGGAGGACGGCCGCATTCTGGAGGAGGGCACGCCCGAGCACTTTTTCGATAACCCCGAGAACCCGCGCTGCCGCGAGTTCCTGTCCAAGATTCTGCACTAGGCGCGGTGATGGACATGACGGATATGACGAGGGCGGCCGTGTCGCGCCGCCACTTTTTGCAGCTGGCGGGTGCCGGCATGCTTGCGCTGACGGGGACCGCGCTTACCGGTTGCGGCAACTCCACCAGCGGCGAGGGCTCCGACAAGGGGTCCAAGCTTGCAACCATTAAGTCGCGTGGACATCTGAATGCCGGCGTTAAGAAGGATGTTCCCGGCTACGGCTATTACGACACCGCCAAGGGCCGCTTTGAGGGTATGGAAGTCGATTTGTGCTACCAGATCGCCGCTGCCGTCTTTGGCGTGAGCTACAAGGATGCTCGCGTCCAGGAGCTTGTCGAGTTTACCGATGTAACGCCCAAGACGCGCGGCCCGCTGATCGATAACGGCCAGCTCGATGTGGTCGCGGCGACCTACACCATCACCGACGAGCGCAAGAAGAGCTGGGACTTCTCGACGCCGTACCGCACCGACTACGTTGGACTCATGGTCAAGAAGCGTTCGGGCTTTACCTCGATTGAGGACCTGGACGGCAAGGTCATCGGCGTGAGCCAGGGTGCTACCACGCAGGGCCTGATCGAGCAGATGATCAAGGACAACGGCTTTAGCTGCAAGCCCGAGTTTAGGGCCTTTAGCGGCTACCCCATCATTAAGAGTTCGCTCGACGCCGGCAATATCGACGTCTTTGCCATGGACCGCTCCACGCTGGCCGGTTACATGAACGAGACCGTTGAGCTGCTGCAGCCCGAGGTCAAGTTTGGCGAGCAGGGCTACGGCGTGGCGACCAAGAAGGGCTGCGACCTTTCGGCCGTGGTCGATCAGGTGATTTGCGATCGCCTGGCCGACGGCTGGCTCGACCAAGAGGTCAAGACCTGGGGTCTTGTATAGGCGCATCGTCCAAGGAAGGAATCAAATGCTCGAAGGATTATTTGACGCCGACCGTTGGTCGACGACATTTCAAAACATGGGGCCCTTCTGGGAGGGCTTTGGCGTGACGCTGCAGGTGGTCGTTGCCGGCCTGCTGCTGTCGCTGGTGCTGGGCACGCTGCTGGGCGTGTTCTCTACCACTCGTTCGCGCGTGCTGCGCGCCATAAGCCGCGTGTACGTGGAGTTTTACCAGAACACCCCGCTGCCCGTGCAGGTGCTCTTTATGTACATGGCCGGTCCGCAGTTTTTGCAGGCCATAACCGGTGCCGACCAGCCGGTGCGCATCGCGCCGTTCGTACTGGGCTTCTTGGGCGTGGGCCTGTATCACGCGGCCTACATTTCGGAGGTCATCCGCACCGGTATCGAGGCGGTTCCGCGCGGTCAGATGGAGGCGGCCCAGAGCCAGGGCTTCACCCGTACGCAGGCGTACTGGTACATCGTGCTGCCCCAGACATTCAAGATCATTCTGCCGCCGCTGTGTAACCAGGCGCTCAACCTGGTCAAGAACACGTCGGTGCTGGCACTTGTGGCCGGCGGCGACCTTATGTACCGTTCCGACAACTTTGTGAGTCTGTACGGTTACCTGCAGGGATACATCGTCTGCTGCCTTATGTACTTCATCATCTGCTTTCCGCTCGCCATGTTGGTGCAGTGGCTCGAGCGCCGCTCCAAGGAGCGTCCGCGCGGCGTGAGCCTGGCCGAGCTGGGGCTCGACAACGTAGAGGAGGCCTAGCGCATGGAAATCTTCAACGCGACGAACCTGCTCTACATCTGGGGCGGCTTTGTTAAGACAATCGAGATCTCGGCGCTGTCGATCTTTTTCTCGCTCATCTTTGGCACGGTGCTGGCGCTCGTTAAGAGCTATGCGCCCCGCCCGTTCCGTATTTTGGTGAGCGCTTATATCGAGCTGTTCCGTTGCACGCCGAACCTGCTGTGGATTCTGTTTATCTACTTTACGGTGCAGGGTTTGGACATTGTGATTTCGACCATCGCCTTTACGCTGTTTACCAGCGCTGTTATGGCCGAGATTGTGCGCGGCGGCCTCAACTCGATTCCGCGCGGCCAGTTTGAGGCAGCGCAGAGCCAGGGCTTCGGCTTCTTTGCCACCATGCGCTACATCATTCTGCCGCAGACGTTTAAGACGATCATTCCGGCGCTGTTTAGCCAGTGCACGACCGTTATTAAGGACAGCTCGTATCTTTCGGGCATTAACGTGGCCGAGCTCATGTACACGGCCAACGTCGTGATGGCCCACGCGATCGATCTGTCGCAGGTGCTTATGCTCTACGGCCTGGTGTTTGCGATGTACTTTGTGCTCAACTTTGGTATCTCGCTGCTGGTTCGCGCATATCAGAGGCGAATGGTGGCAGCGTAGAATGTGGCAAAGGGACAGCCCCTTTGCCACATAGAGAAAGGAATCGCGATGAGCGATCTGGAGAACAAGAAGAATCCTGTGGTCATTACCATCGCGCGCGACTTTGGCGCCGAGGGCCACGAGATTGGTCGCTTGCTTGCCGACGAGTTGGGGATTCCGCTGTACGATAACGAGCTGCTGGTGCGTGCGTCGCTGCGCGCGGGCGAGTCGCTCGACAAGATGGCCGCCTACGACGAGCGCCTGGCCGTGGAGAACATGGCGTTTCTGCCCGACCGCTACGATGCGCGTTCGTACTCGGATAGGTTGTTCCAAAAGATGAGCCAGGTGATTTTGGATCTGGGCGAGACCGAGAGTTGCATTATCGAAGGCCGTCTGTCCGATTACCTGCTGCGCAACAACCCCAACCACATTGCCGTGTTGGTGACCGCTCCCTTTGAGGACCGCGTCGAGATCGTGCGCAAGAAGCGTGGCCTCAACAAAAAGAAGGGCGCCAAGCTGGTCAAGCAGCAGCAGAAGGCGCGCGAGGCGTTCTATAAGCGCTACAGCGCCGGAAAGTGGAAGATGACGAGTGGCAAGGACATCGTCGTCAACCGCGCCAAACTGGGCCGCGAAGGCTGCAAAGACGTCATCGCCGCTGCCTACCGCTACAAGGTAGCGCAGCTCGAAGGCTAAGCGACCAAAACCACCACAAAGGAGACAGGCACCTTTGTGGCGTTTCGGGCGGCCGGTATAGAAAAAGTCCCCGCCGGGCGTGTGCTCGACGGGGACTTTGCCGTTTTGATGGCTAGCGCTGCGGGTGATTACTCGCCCAGCAGGCTCTTGGTGATGGAAGCGGCGGCCTTCTTGCCGGCGCCCATCGCCAGAATGACCGTAGCGGCACCGGTGACGATGTCGCCGCCGGCCCAGATGCGGGGATCGGTGGTCTGACCGGTCTCCTCGTCGGCGACGATGTAGCCCCACTTGTTGAGCTCCATCTTGCCGCCGATCTTCTTTGCGAAGGGGTTGGCGTTGGTGCCGATAGCCGAGATCGCGACGTCGCAGGGGATCTCCTCGATGGCGCCCTCGATGGGCACCGGGCGACGACGGCCGGACTCGTCGGGCTCGCCAAGCTCCATCTTCTGGACCTTGACGGCGCACACGGAGCCGTCCTCGCCAGCGACAAACTCGAGCGGGGAGACGAGCGGCAGGACCTCGACGCCCTCGGCCTTGGCGTGATGCAGCTCGGCGCGACGGCAGGGCATCTCGTCCTCGGTACGGCGGTAGGCGATGATGGCGTGCTCGGCACCCAGGCGCTTGGCGGTACGGACGGCGTCCATAGCCACGTTGCCGCCACCGAAGACGACGACGTTCTTGCCGTGCTTGGTGGGGGTGTCGTACTCGGGGAACTTGTTGGCCTTCATCAGGTTCACGCGGGTGAGGTACTCGTTGGCGAAGAAGACGTTGGGCAGGTTCTCGCCGGGGACGTTGAGGAACTTGGGCAGGCCAGCACCGGTCGCCACGTAGATGGCGTCGAAGCCCTGCTCGAACAGCTCCTCGGCCGTGGCCATGTTGCCCACGACGGAGTTGTACTCAAACTTGACGCCCATATCCTCCAGGCCGTCGATCTCGCGCTTGACGACTGCCTTGGGCAGACGGAACTCGGGGATGCCGTAGACCAGCACGCCGCCGCCGGTGAAGAAAGCCTCGAAGACGGTGACGTCAAAGCCGTTACGGGCGAGCTCGCCGGCGCAGGTGATGCCGGACGGGCCGGAGCCGACGACGGCGACCTTCTTGCCGTTCTTGGGGGCCATCTTGGGCGTGGAGGCGAGCTCGGGGCGGTCACCCAGGAAGCGCTCGAGCTGGCCGATGGCCACGGGCTCGGACTTCTTGCCGCGGATGCACTTGCCCTCGCACTGGTTCTCCTGCGGGCAGACGCGGCCGCAGATGGCGGGAAGCATGGAGTCCTCGCGGATGGTATCGAGAGCGCCGCCGAAGTCCTTCGCGCGGATCTGCTCGATAAAGCGGGGGATGTTGATGTTGACGGGGCAGCCCTCAACACAGAACGGCTTCTTGCAGTTGAGGCAGCGCTCGGCCTCGGCCAGCGCCATCTCCTCGGTGAAGCCCTTGTCGACGGGGCGGAAGTCGCAGGCGCGCTCGGCAGCCGGCTCCTCGTTATCGGGGGTGCGGGGCGACTTCATATCGGCAACGAAACGACCGTTAACTAGTGGCATGCGCAGCTCTTTTCCTCATAGGCCTTGAGGGACTCGCCCTCTTCGGAACGGTAAGCGGCCTGGCGGGCACGAAGGTCATCCCAGTCGACCAGGGTGGCATCGAAGTCGGGGCCGTCGACGCAAGCGAACTTGGTCACGCCGCCCACCTCGACGCGGCAGCAGCCGCACATGCCGGTGCCGTCAACCATGATGGGGTTGAGCGACGCGGTGATGGGGGTGTCGTACTTCTGGGCGGTGAGGGTCGAGAACTTCATCATCGGAACGGGGCCGACGCAGAAGACCTGGCTCACGGCCTTGTCCTGCAGCAGGCGCTCCAGCGGAGCGGTGACAACGCCCTGCTCGCCGTAGGAGCCGTCGTCGGTGGTGATGTGGATGTGGTCCTCGTCGAGGAGCTCGCGGAACTGGTCCTCCATGAGCAGGAGGTCCTTGGTGCGGGCGCCCATGATGGCGTGCACCTCGTGGCCGGTCTCGACCAGGTGCTTGGCGACCGGGAAGGCAATTGCCAGGCCGACGCCGCCGCCAATGACGGCGCAGGGGCCCTCGGCCATCTCGGTGGGAACGCCCAGCGGGCCCACGACGTCGCGCAGCGACTCGCCGGCCTCGTAGGTGGACAGCATCTCGGTGGTCTTGCCGATCACCATGAAGATGAACTCGACCCAGCCCTCGTCACCATTCCATCCGGCCAGGGTAAACGGGACGCGCTCGCCCGTCTCGTTGGCGCGAACCATGAGGAACTGTCCAGCGTGCGCATGTTTGGCGATTGCAGGCGCCTCGATGCGGAACTTGAACACCTTCTCCGAGAACTGCGTCTTCTCCAGGATCTTATACATAGAACCCCTCTCTTGTTAGGGCTGCCGAACCGTGCCTCCACGGAAATGGACGGTAGCCCGAATAAAACCGTACGTGCACAGGCGTTGTGCAGACATACGGTGCAAATTATACCCTCATGGACATGTCGCGTACGTGTGTCTTCGGCGGGTGGGAAAAGGGATTATCCCGTCTGACCAACCAAAAAGGGACAGGTTTATTTTGGTCGGTTTTATCAGGCAAAACGGCAAAGGGGGCCGGCCTCGCGTATGCGGTGAGGCCGGCCCCCTTTGGGGCGTTGCGTATGTATGGCGGCGGGTTGCTTATTGCGATGCGGCCGTTGTGGCGTTTCCGCAGATAAAACCTGCCAAAATAAACCTGTCCCTAAATGGCAGGTTTAGTGCTTGCCGTTGGCGGAGGCGGCGCCGTTGACGTGGTCGCGGGCATAGACCACGCCGTGCACGATCGCCAGGCCGGCGGCGTCGGCGGCGCGGGCGCAAGTGTCCTGAAAATCCTCGGCTTCGCGGGCGCGCAGCTGCTTAAGCACGTAGTCGGCGACTGCCATCTTGCCGGGAGGGTTGCCGATGCCGGTGCGGATGCGGCTAAAGTCGCGACTGCCCATCTTGTCGATGATGGAGCGCAGGCCGTTGTGGCCGGCATGGCCGCCGCCCACCTTGACGCGCACATCGCCGGCGGGAATATCGAGCTCGTCGTGGATTACGAGCAGCTCCTCGGCCTTGATTTTGTACTCGCGGCAGAGCTTGGAGATGGGACCGCCCGAGGTGTTCATGTACGACTGCGGCTTGACCAGCACAATCTGGCGCTTGCCGCCTTCCTCCTCGGGGTCGTTGATGTTGATGAGCGCGACCTCGGCGCCGGCCTGGTTTTTCCAGTACGTGACGCCGGCCTGACGGGCCAGCTCGTCGATCGCCCTAAAGCCGGCGTTGTGGCGGGTCTCGGCATATTCTTCGCCAGGGTTGCCAAGCCCAGCAACCATGCGAATCTTAAGCGGCTGTGCAGCTGCCATATCTATCCTCCGTTACATAAATAGTTCAATCAACGACAAAGGCTACCACGCCCGCCGAAGGCAAGGCTTTGCTTCAGCGAAATCCCACCAGACAAAAGCACGGCCGCGGCAGAGCGAGCCGTCGGGACCAAAAAAAAACCCCCCCCCCCAAAAACAAAGAAAAGG
>UROR01000020.1 GCA_900549535.1 uncultured Collinsella sp.
TTGCAATGCCGCCGGCGTCATTGCCCGAAAGCGCCGCCAGCAGACCGGGACCCATAGCGCCAAAGATGGCCGCGATGGTCAACTTTTGCTTGGTGCCCGACTTTTGCTTGGTGCCCGACTTTTGCTTGGTATTTTGCACGCGACCACCTATCCCATGACCGACATGGTGAGCAGCACCGCAGCAGCACAGTACGCCACACACGAGATCATGACGGCGATGACGTTCATGGCGGTACCCGACGTATTGAGGTCGTGCTCGTCACGCCAGAACAGCACCATCAGGTAAATCACGGCACTCATGTTGCCCACCAGACAGATGATGGCGGCAATGTTAAAGCAGCCGGTAAAGAGCTGCTCCTCAAACATAGTGGCATCGGGGAACGCGGCGGTGCGCACCAGCTGCGCGCACAGGTAGGTCACGAGCGAAAGGATCAGGCCCATACCCGTGCTCTGGAAGAAGAATCCCAGGTACGGTTTGGGCTCGTCGTCGTGACCGTCGTACTCGAGGAAGTAGTTCTTGACGAACGACACCATGCGCGAGGCAGCCAGCAGCACGAGCGGCATGGCGCACATGGGGAACACCACCAGATGCGCGGAGCCCAGCGCCGTCCCCAGCACGGTCGCCATAATGCACGAGGCGATGCCCCACACGACGACCCAGTACTGACGATGCACGAACCAGCTGAGCACGTTCGTCGAGTCGTCCGACGCGCTATCGCCCGAGCCGACACCGGCGATCTGCAGGTCCTCCTGATGCTCCTCGGCGATAACGTCCATGGCGTCGTCGAAGGTCACGATGCCTAGGATATGACGGTTCTCGTCGCAGACAGGGATGGCAACCAGGTCGTACTTGGTCATCTCGTCCGTCACGTCTTCCTGGTCCTCGTCGGGCGACACGTAGACCAGATCGCGATAGGCGAGCTGGCCCAGCGTGGCGTCGCGGTCGGCCACGATCAGCGTGCGCAGCGAAAGCACGCCCGTCAGCATGCCACTCGGATCCTCGGTATAGACGTAGTAGACGCTCTCAAAGTCCTCGTCGAGTTTGCGAATCGCCTCGATGGCATCGCCGACCGTCGCCGTGGCGGGCAGGGAGACAAACTCCGAGGTCATGATGCGGCCGGCGGTGTTGTCCTCGTAGCCCAGCAGATTACGAATCGCCTTCTCCTCCTTGACGCCCATCAGGCGCAGGAGCTTCTCGGCCTTCTCGTAATCGAGCTCGTCGATCAGGTCGGCAGCGTCGTCCGGGTCCATCATGGCCAGCATCGACGATGCGTCGGTATCGGACAGGCCTTCGAGCATCTCGGTCATGAGCTCGTCGTCATCGAACTCCGAGATGGCCTCGGCGGCCTGGGCGGTGTCGAGCTGTGCGAACACCTGCGCGCGCAGGCGCGGGTCGAGCTGTTCGATGATGTCAGCGATGTCGGCAGGATGCAGCTCGCCAAGCGTCTTGTGCGACACCGAGAGCTGGATGTTCTTAGTTGAGCGATCGAGCAGGTCCATGTAAGACCAGGCGATAATGTCCTCGCTGAGCGGCTTGCCCAGGTGCTTCATAAAGCCCTCGACGACGTGCTCGAGCGCGGGGCTGATTGCACGCAGCAGACCGCGGGCGCCAACTTCGGCACCCAGCAGGCGCAGTTGATTTTCGCCCGACATGGAAAACTTGATGTCGTTTACGCGCACGACCTTCATGCCTTGCGTGTCGACAATCTGCTTGTTAAGCACGTCGCGGGCAAGCAAGAGTTCGGTCGGCTGCAGATACGAAAAACGGATTTCGGTGGCCGACGTCTTAAGGTGTACACCCGTCTCGTCGATACGGTCGACCCATTTGCGCCAGCTGATCATAAACGGCGTCTTGCCGGGACCACGGAACGCGAGCGACGTCACGTGCGGAAAAACTTCGCCGGTTGCAATGCCAAAATCGTTAACCACGCCGAGCTTTTCGCCGTCGACGTCCAAGACCGGCAATTTGAGCATCTCACTCAGATAATTCAATGGTGCTCCCCATCATTATTCCTGCGGACCGCGCGACCATGCCGGCACGCAATCCGTGGACTTTTAGATATGTATACGCATGCGCGGGCGGCACGCCGCTCGGCGCTCACACCCCGTGCACGCGCAGAAAGCACCTGCATGGGGTCATCGACTGTATGGTCGAGGTTTGGATTTCACCTGTAACCTTTCTCTTGACCCTTGTTATCCGCAGTAACTATAGCATCAGCATCGCGCCGTGGCGCCAAATTTATGCTCCAAACATCGCAGGCATACCAAACGCTGACGCATCCGTGACATAATCATTGGGGACGTTCTTACATGACTAGTCTGTGGTGTCGTCATCTTCGGCGAGCTGGGGGAACACGGCGTTTTTGTGCATGGTGACCTTCGTCAGCGAGGTGAGCTTTTTGCTCAGCGATGTATCCGTCTTGACCAGATCGCTGAGCGTCACGATTTTGTAGCCGTCGGCAATAAGCCCGTCGATAATCTGCGGCAGCGCCTCGAGCGTCTGCTCGGCGCATTCATCGTTATCGGTCAGCAGCACAATGTTGCCCGGCGTCACCGAATCGAGCACCGTCGAGACCTGCTCGTCGGCACCGTTGAGCAGCCAGTCGCCCGAATCGATATTCCACGAGACCACAGCAGACACCAGGTCCATCGCATCAATCCAGTTTTGCTCGTCAAAGGCTGCGTAGGGAGCACGCAAAAGCATCGTCGACGTTCCGGTCGCGGACTTGATCGCCTCGGTACCCTTCGAAACCTGCTCGCGCACCGCATCGCGGTCCTGGCCCTTGAGCGATTCGTCGCTGTAACTGTTGGAGCCGACCTCGCAGCCGGCATCGACAATCGCCTTGG
Source organism: uncultured Collinsella sp. (assembly GCA_900549535.1). GTDB lineage: Bacteria > Actinomycetota > Coriobacteriia > Coriobacteriales > Coriobacteriaceae > Collinsella. Next base: position 2,848 of record UROR01000020.1, read on the forward strand.
CCGTGGCGGGCGAGGCCTCGGCCGCATCGCCCGACAGGAAGAACGTCGCGGTGACGCCCTTTTCCTTGAGCACCTGCAAGATCTGCTTGGTCGCTCCGCTCGGGCCCTCATCAAACGTCAGCGCCACGTACTTTTCGTTGCCCTTGGGCGCCACGCTCGCGCACTCGACCACGCAATCGGTGGCGGGCACGACCTCGCCGCGGTCCTGCGTCTTGCCCGACTGCTCGCCGACCCACACCTCAGAGCGACCCTGGATACCCCACGTCTTAACGTACTCGATAGCACCCGTGCCCTCGACCTTGAGCTTGGGCTCGATAACCGTCGCCTGGACCTCATGCTTCTCATACGTGTCGCGGCCGTCTTTGACCGTCACCTTCTCGCCGCCCGTAAGCTCGCGGCTTTTCCACTTGCCCTGTTTTATGCGCTTGCCGTCCACTTTTACCGACAGCTTTTCGCCGCCATGGCGAGTAAGCACGCTGTCGTCAACGGCCAGCAAGTCCCCGGCGTCGTAGGTATCGGTCAGCTCCTGGTCGTCGATGAGATTTTGCAGCGTAGATCCGACGCGCACCGCAGTCTCCTGGCCGTTGAGGACGACATCCACGCTGCGGTTGACGTAGCCCACGACGGCAGCGATAACCAGCACGAGTGCGCAGCCCACGGCGATGAGCGCATAGGGCAGGCGAGACGGACGACGGGGCGTGCGGCTGTTTCCGATGCGAGCGCTGCGGTCGCTAAAGCCGCGGCTATGGTTGAGATACATCGCGCCGGGCTTACGGTGACGCTTGCGCTGACCGCTGGGCAGCTGCCCCAGGTCGCGGCGCGCCGTCGGACGCGCACCCGAGCGCCCGTTTAAGTTAGATCCGTTTTGGCGCATGTGCCCTCCCCCATAAACACAGCAAGCCGGAGCAACAGGTCTCCGGCTTGCCTCCCATCAATTGGTACGTCGCTATTTGCTAGCTTTTGACGAGCCCCCGCTCGCCTTTTGATATTCGTCCTTAAAGGCCTTGAACATACCGCGCGTCTTGCCGAGCTGCTTGCCCAGCGCGCGACTGCCCTTGTCCACGGCGACCGAACCCTTGTCATCGAGCACCTTAGCGCCCTTCTTGACCTTATCGCCCACCACGACGCTTGCCTCGGCAGCCTTTGCGGCGGCGCCGCCCGAATACCCGAGCGACTTGACCTCGTCCGAAACGATCATCGCGCCGTCCGCATAGCCGCGCAGCATCGTCGGCGGCATCTGCGTGTCGCCCACCAGCACACTCGAGGCAGTGCCAGCGGTCACGTAGAACGTCTGCACGATGCCCGAACGCGGCTTGAACTCCACATCCGAGCAATAGCCGACGACATCGCCCGACTCCGTGCGCACGTCCATGCCAACCCAGATAATGCAATCGTCCAGGTTGATGTCGAGGCGCTTGGCCGCAGCGGCATCGTAGGTGCCCTTGACGTCATCAACCGCGATGGCGCCCTCGTAGACACCAATGGCATCGAGCGCCACAAACCGGTCGGGGCGCTCGATCATGCCCGCGATATCGGACTGGCGAACCATAAAGCCCACCACACGCGTACCGCCCGGGGTAAAGACCGGAAAGTGAATCTTGCCGAGCTTTTTAGGGCTGCGCGGCGTGCCGTCCTTTTTGGTGCGCTTATCCTCGGTAGGCTTGCGATAGATCTTGGCGCCGACAAAATCCCCGGCGCGCATTATGCCTCGGTCGAAGGCTCCGCGGCCTCGGCGTCGGCCTCGACGGCGTTTTCGACCACGACATCGGCGGCGGGCGTCACGTTGCCGCCCGAGATGGCGTCGTTGAGCTGCTCGCGCAGCTGGTCCATGCGCTCGCGGGCAAGGTCAACCTTGGCACGCAGGTCATCGGTCTTGGCGTCGACCATCGGGCCAAAATCGTTGACCGCAGCGCGGGCCTCCTCGGCACCGTGCTCGTAGGTGTCGCGCATGTTATCCCAGGCGTCATTGGCGATATCGGCAGCCATGGCGCGGGTCTCGGCGCCCGAGCGCGGAGCCAGGGCGACGCCGATGATGGCGCCGGCGGCGGCACCGAAGAGCGCACCCGAGATAAAGTTGAAAGTCTTACCCATGTTCATTCCTCTCCTGCGGGCACCTCGGCGCCCACCGTTTGAATGCTGTCCATTATACCCGCAGCACAGCGCTTGCCGTCTTGCTCATCTGCGTACGGTAAAGGCGCAGGTACATGATGGTGATAAGCGGGTGAGCCTACTCCTGCGGCATGGCAGGCATGGCCACTGTAGCGCCCGGGTCCTCGCCGGCGCCGTCAACGAGCGGCAGCGCTCCCTCGTGCGCGGGGGCAGCCGGAGCCGTCGCCGCGCCACCGTAGACGGCAGCGGGGGCCTCGTGGCTTTCGGCGGTCGCGCCCTCGGTATCGATTGCCTCCTGCGGTTCGTCGTCAAAGCTCGGGACGCCCTGGGGCTCCGCGGACTCGGGCTCGGAAGCCGCCTCGGCAGGCACCTCGTCGACGGGCTCGGCAGGCTCGACGGCAGCCTCGGCAGGCGCCTCGCCCTCGGTCGTGTCCCCGGCCTCGTCTTCGGCGTTCGCGGCGGCGACGGCCTCGTGCGGGTCCTTGCCCTCGGCCTCGGCACGCATGCCCAGCACCAGGTTGCGCAGGCCCGCGACCGTACCGTCCACATCGGGAGCGGACTGGTCGGCATGCAGGTAGGCCCAATCCATCATAAAGGTCGCCGACGACAGCGCGCCAATGGCCAACGCGTCATCGGGACACGAAAGCTCAACCTCAAAGACGCGCTCGTCGTGCTCGCTCACGCGCGTGCGGCCGCACGAGATGCTGCCCGCAAGACCGGTCTCGTTCATGAGCTCGACCGTCACGTGCTCCAGCAGGTGGCAAAGCTCGGTCTGGCCCATGCAGTCCTGGAACTCGCGACCCGAATCGCCCAGGCACAGGTGCTTGGCAATCGCCGGCACCAGGTAGTACACGCGCGCCGTGGCCTCGATATCCTCCGAGGTCATGAGCGGCATGCCGGGGTTCACCAGCACGTGCGCGCAAATCTTGTCCTCGCTGACGGTGACCTTAAGGATGTTGAACAGGCCTGCCATAACTCTCCCCTACTCGTCCTTGCCCTACTCGTCGCCATCGTGCGGATCCACAGAGCCCGCACCCGACGCCGCCGGCTTCTCTGCCGAGGACTCGGAATCCTTCTTATCGGTTTCGGCCGGAGCGATCACGCGAATGAGCGAGATGCGCTGGCCACGCATCGACTGTACCTTGAACTTGTACCCTGCGACCTCAAATACCTCTCCGATGTCGGGCACCGAGTCGCAAAGTTCTAAAATCCAGCCGGCGATGGTCTCATAATCATCGCTTTCCTCGAGTGGCCAACCAAGCTCAATCGCGTCATCGCACGAAAAACGCCCATCGACGAGCCACTCGCGGCGCGAAAGGCGCGTGAGGTACTTGTTGTCGGGGTCGAACTCGTCCTCGATTTCGCCGACGATCTCCTCGACGATGTCCTCGATGGTGATGATGCCGGCCGTGCCGCCGTACTCGTCCACGACGACCACGATCTGGTCGTGCGAGGTCTGCATCTCGGACAGCAGCGGCAGGATGTCCTTGGTATCGGGCACAAAGGTGGCATCGCGCAAATAGCTGGCGATGGGCTGGTCGCCCTTGCCGTCGAGCGCGGGCTGGATCAGGTCCTTGATGTGCGCGATGCCCGCGACGTTGTCGGGATCCTCGTGATACACGGGGATGCGGCTGAAGCCGGTCTGGCGCATGGTGGACAGCACGCCGGCGACCGTCTCGTCGTCCTCACACATGGTGGTGTCCACGCGCGGCACCATGACCTCGCGGGCAACGGTGTCGCCCAGGTCGAAGATCTCGTGGATCATGCGCTTTTCCTCGTCGAGCAGGTCATCCTGCTCCGAGACCATGTACTTGATCTCTTCCTCCGAGACGTTCTGGCGGTCATCGGCGCTCTTGATGCGCAGGATGCGGGCCAGGCCGTCGGAGCAGGCACCGGTCAGCCACACGAGCGGACGGGCGATCTTTTGAAACACCGAAAGCGGTCCCACGACCTGCTTGGACACGCCCTCGGCGTTAGCGAGCCCGATGCGCTTGGGCACGAGCTCGCCGATCACGATGGACACGAAGGCGACGGCGACGGTGATGATGACCGGCGCCAGGCCGCGCGCGATGGCGGAGAGCGGCGCGATGCCAAAGCTCATGAGCCACGTGGCGAGCGGGTCGGACAGGCTCGTCGAGGCAACGGCAGACGAGGCGAAACCCACGAGCGTGATGGCGACCTGGATGGTGGCCAGCAGCTGGTCGGAATCGGCGGCAAGCTTAATGGCGTGCTCGGCGCGCTTGTCGCCCTCCTCGGCATCGTGCTCCAGCACGGCGCGCTTGGCCGTGGTGAGGGCCATCTCGGACATAGAGAAGTAGCCATTGATGAGGGTCAGAACGAGCGTGGTAATAAGAGAGATGGTTATGTCCATCGGGAGTTTCTCGAACCTCCAAGATTCGGGACGTTGGCAGGAGACATAGGCGGCGGATAGGGCAATTGCGCCCAGCGGCCATCTGGATGGGCCGCGGGCACAGGCGCGGTCGCTAGATTACGAAGAGGATCACCGCCATGAACTGGAAGATGCTACCGGCGAGCACCCACAGGTGAAACACGCTGTGCAGGTAGCGCACGTTTTTGGCGATGTAGAACGGCACGCCCGCGGTGTAGCACACGCCGCCGACGGCGAGCAGCGCCAACGCGACGGGGTTCAACAGTGCCACGAGCGCGGGCAGCTTAAAGACAACGAGCCAGCCCATCAGCAGGTAGACCAAGCCGCTTACCCAGTGCGGCTGGCGCTCGCGCATAAAGCACTCGAGAGCGATGCCGATGATGGCGATGGCCCACACGGCAAAGAACAGCACGGGGCCGCCGTCGTTTGCGAGCGTAATGAGGCAAAACGGCGTGTAGCTGCCCGCGATGAGCAGGTAGATGCAGCTATGGTCGATGATGCGGAACACGCGCTTGGCACCCGCGGGCTGAATCGCGTGGTAGAGCGTGGAGGCCAGATATTCGAGAATGATGCTGACGCCGTAGACGATGGCCGCGGCCATGTGTGCCGGCCCGCCGTCGCGCAGGGCGGCGAATACGATCAGAAGCACGAGACCTGCGATACCCAGCAGGCATCCGACACCATGGGTGACGGAGTTCATGATCTCCTCGCCCACCGTGTACTGCGGAACGGCCGCGGCCTTAGGTCGCGGCTTGGAACTGTCGCTCGAATCGGACATGCCGGTTACATCCTCCAACGTAAATAGTTCTCAACACTATATCAAAGCGTCTGGGTACGTGCGAAATTTGCACTATACGTGACCCTCTGTTTACCCAATCTTTGCTTGTTGACGCATCAACGGTAAACGTCCATAATGCGCTTGCATTAAATGTTGACATATAAACATCTTATAGGAGAGCGATTATGGCTCAAAATACACGCCCCCACCGAGGGCTCAAGATCGGCCTGGCCGTTGCCGCGGTGCTCGTTGTCGCCCTATTGGGGTTTGCCGGCAACTTCTTGTTCGACTTTGCCCTAAACCCCCAAGCGCCGTACACCATGAAGATGATGCAGGATAGCAAGAACGACAAAGAAGGCGAGCAGCCGGATGCCGAGGACACCGAGGCGCGGGCATGGTTTAAAGAAAACCGCAAGAGCAGCAGCCTCACCGCAGATGACGGAACCGAGCTCGCCGCTTGGTTTTTTGCCGCCTCGGAGAACACCCACGATTACGCCGTCTGCCTGCATGGATATACCAACGAGCCCATCGGCATGGCCCGATACACCAAGCGCTTCCACGACCGCGGCATGAACGTACTCGCACCCGCCGCCCGCGCCCACGAGCGCTCCGGCGGCGACTATATCGGCATGGGCTGGCCCGAGCGCCTCGATGTCGTCGCGTGGATCGAGCGAATCGTTCAGGCTGATCCCGAGGCGCGCATCCTGGTCTTTGGCGAGTCGATGGGTGCGGCAACCGCCATGAACGTCGCGGGGGAATCTCTGCCCGCAAACGTGAAATGCATTATCGAGGACTGCGGTTATACGAGTGTTTGGGACGAGTTTTCCCTGCAACTCAAGGACGTGTTCGGCCTGCCCAGCTTTCCCTTGCTCGATGTAGCAAACTTCGTGTGCAATGTGCGCGCGGGCTACGACTTTCATAAGGCGAGCAGTGTGGAGCAACTCAAACACGCGACGGTTCCCATGCTGTTTATCCACGGCGACAAGGACACCTTTGTGCCGTACGACATGCTCGACCAAAACTACGATGCGTGCGCCAGCAAGGTCAAGCAAAAGCTCACCATCCATGGCGCCACCCACGCCAAGAGTGCGCAAGTTGACCCCGAGCTCTACTGGAACACGGTCAACAACTTCCTCGACGAGTATTTTTAGGCGAATAGTACGGTTTACTGGTCTATCTGACCCCTAGCACTTCCGAAAATCCGCCCGCGAGCGCTGTGCTCGCGGGCGGATTTTGCTTGAATTAAGCCACGAATGCGCTTGATATGTCCAATAACTAGGTGCTATTTGACCTCGATGAGCTCGTACTTGCTCGTGCCCAGGCCGATCTTCTCGGCATGCGCGATGCACGCGCGCCAGTCGGTGTCGGGATGCGTGATGCAGAAGGGATCCTTGGCCTGCTCGCCCTCCAGATGCTCGTGATTATGCTCCATCTTGGCCGCGCTGTCGGTAAGCTCGGTGTTAGGCAGCGGCTCGGATGCCAGGACGGCATCGGCACAGGCCTGATCGATGGCGACCGGGTCGAAGCTCGCGAACATGCCGATATCGCTGACGATAGGCGTGTCGTTTTCGGGATGGCAGTCGCAGTTGGGGCTGATATCCATGGCAAGCGAGATGTGGAAGCTTGGGCGGCCGTCGACGACGGCTTTGGTGTACTCGGCGATCTTGTAGTTGAGTACGTCGGCCGCGGCATCATAGTCGGGCTTGATGCAGTCCTGGTTGCACGCCGCAATGCAGCGTCCGCAGCCCACGCAGCGATCGTGGTCGATGGCAGCCACGTGAACCGTGCGAGTGTTGCCGTTGGCAAGCTCGCGCTCACGCGTACCGTCAAACGTGATGGCGCTGTGCGCGCATATCTTCTCGCAGGCACGGCAACCTACGCAGTTGGTGGTATCGACGCTCGGCTTGCCAGCGGCGTGCTGCTCCATCTTGCCGGCACGGCTGCCGCCGCCCATACCCAGGTTCTTCATGGCACCGCCAAAGCCGGCCTGCTCATGGCCCTTAAAGTGGGTGAGGCTGATCACGATGTCGGCATCCATGAGTGCCTGACCGATCTTTGCCTCGCGCACGTACTCACCGCCCTCGACCGGGACGAGCGCCTCGTCGGTGCCCTTGAGGCCGTCGGCGATGATGATCTGGCAGCCCGTGGCGTACGGGGTAAAGCCGTTCTGGTAGGCGGTGTCGATGTGCTCGAGCGCATTTTTGCGGCTACCCACATAGAGCGTGTTGCAGTCGGTAAGGAAGGGCTTGCCGCCCAGCTCCTTCACGACGTCCGCGACGGCTCGGGCGTAGTTGGGGCGCAAAAAGCTCAGGTTGCCCAGCTCACCAAAGTGAATCTTGATGGCGACAAACTTGTTCTCAAAGTCGATCCGCTCGATACCAGCGCGGCGGATGAGGCGCTTGAGCTTGTCGAGCTGGCTCTCGCGAGCATGCGTGCGCAGGTTGGTGAAGTACACCTTTGCCGGTGCTGCGGGTGCGGTTGCGGTCATAGATCTATCCCCTCGGTCTATATGGCGTTACAGACATAGAGGATGGTACCCGTTGGAGTGGGGTCAAAGTCAAGCGCAGCAACGGGCTACCCGGCAGTTAGGGACGTTCCTTTCCTGCCGGCAGTTGGGGACAGTCCTTGCCAACCCTGCCGGCGAACCGGTTGATCGGCAAAGCCTGTCCCCGATGACTAGTCATTTAAGCCTGTCCCCGATGACTAGTCATTTAAGCCTGTCCCCAATAACCACTTTTGGTCGTTTAAGCCTGTCCCCAATGACTACTCTTGGACTTTGAGCGCCTCAGCCAGGGGGACGCGCTTGATGGAGCGTGTGTGCAGCAGCGCTACGACCAGGTAGGTCGCAAAGCCAATGCCGACACACGCCGCCATGGACCAAGCGGGCACGTAGATCTCGATATTGCCGTTGTAGGCGAGCAGCATCGAGCGGAAGATAGCCGTAAGCGAGCCGATGATCACGGGCAGGCTCAGCACAAGCGACGCCGCCACGCACAGCGTAATCGAGCGAATGTACAGATGCGAGATCTCGCTGTCGCGATAGCCAAAGACCTTCATGTAGCTAATCGAGCGGGCGCTGTGATCGATAACCGCCTTGGTCAGCAGGTACATAAACAGCAGGAAGATGAACACCGCGAGCCCGACCATCATGCCGATCATGTCGCTCATCATGCCGATAAACTGGTCACCCACGGCGCGCATGTCGTCGGGTGTGGTGTCGCCGGCAAAGTATCGCGCGTCGAGGTCGAGCTTCTCGTCGCTCACGTAACCGTTAAAGTAGGCGGCGTCGTTGCCGAACAGCTCGTTAAAGTCATCGATGCTCATATAGATATTCATGTCCGACTTGGAGCCCCAGGTAGCGTCCTTGCCCGCGTACTCCAGGGAATAGTCCTTGCCCTCGTATTTGTCGTGGAGCGTGACCTTCTGCCCCTCGTTCCAGCCAAACTTGTCGAGCAGGCCGCCGCCAAAGACGACGCGTCCGTCGCCCACATCCAGCCCTTTCCAGTAGCGCGAATCAGGCGAGACACCATAGATGGAGATCGTCTCCTGCCCATTTCCGTCGCCGCGGTCGTATTGCAGCTGGTAAACGGCGTATTTCTCGGCCTGCGCAATCTTGTCCGCACCGTTGTCGGTCGTATTGATGGGATGGATGTCGTCGTTGTCGGTATCGATCTTCGAGGCCCTTTCAATCAAGTCGATGGTCTCGTCACGGTCGCAGCCAAGCGCGTCGGCCAGATCGTCGAGGCGCGCACAGAGAGCGTCCTTTTTATCCTGAACCGCTGCGAGCGCGTCCTGCGCTGCGGACAAGCTCTCGGCAGACGGAGAGCTGGTCGCGGCATTTGCTGCCGTCTGCGCGGCATCGACCGCGTCGTCAAGCTCGTCATCCGCATCCTGGGCGGCGGTGAGGAGCGCACCGTCCACCGACTGCAAGCGCTCAAGCGCCGACCACTGTTCGCGCTCCTCGGCGGTGCCTTCAAGCTCCAGCGGAGCCTTGAGCGTGTACTGGTGCTCGGCGACCAGACTCGTCTCCAAGTTGTCCGCGTAGTGGGTCATCGTGGGCAGAATCGCCAGGCCAAAGAGCAGCAGCAGCGACGCAAACGCGATACCCACGATGAGCGTGGCGAAATTGCCCAGGTTGCGCAGGAAGATGCGTAGGCGGAAGCGAGAGACGAAACCCATGCGCTCCGGCAGCTGAAAACCGCGCTTGGTGCCTGACCTGCCGCCCGCCTCGTGACGGAGAAACTGCAGCGGGGTCTTTCCCATCTTGCGAAGCAGGCCCACCAACGTAATGAGGATGAGCGCGGAGGCGGGAACCACGGCGCACTTTACAAAGATTTCCCAGCTCCAGTACACCTGGAAGGGCGGCAGGCTGTACGAGCCGTAATAGAGGCCGCGCATGGGCTCGGTAAAGAACGCGACGCCGAGCGCGGTGCCCAGCAGCGATGCGAGCACACCCACGATGGCGGGAAGCGCAAGGTAGTGCAGCACGATCTCGCGACGGCGATAGCCGCTGGCGAGCAGCGTGCCGATGATGGCGCTCTCCTCCTCGATGGTGGCGTCGGTAAGGACCACAAAGACAAACGCCATGATCACGATGATGATGTCGAGCAGCGTCGTCCACATCATAGAGTCGCCGTCCACATCGTCGCGCGCATAGCCAATGCCCTGGTTGGAATCGGCATCGGTCAGGTCGTCCACGCGCGCATCGGCATCCGTCAGCGCCTCGACCATATCCTGCTCGGCATCGATACGGTCCGCGGTGGAGAGGTCGCGGTCGTCAAAGGTAAAAGAATAGGTGTAGGCGGGCGCGCCGCCGGCGTCCTCGAGCGCGGCAAAGCCGGCGTCGGTCACTTCGGCCACACCATAGGTGATGGTGTTGACCGTAAAGTCCGAGTTGTTGAGGAACAGCGCCTGGCTATCGGGCTGGGTCATGATGCCGCAGATGGTGTAGGTGCGGCCCTCGAGCTCGACCTTATCGCCCACGGCAAGATCGTTGTTGGTTGCAAAGACACGGTCGATGGCCACTTCGTCGTCCGCGCGGGGCTGCTTGCCTTCGCAGTAGGACGCGATATCTACCTTGGTACGGCGCGCGTAAGTGCGCAGGGTGCGCTTGGTACCGTCGTCGCCGGACGCCTTTTTGATGATGGCATCGATGGAGAAGTTCTTGTAGAGCGTAACGCCGCCGACCTCCTCGGCCGCATCCTCGGCGGCTTTGAGCTGGTCGTCGGTGGCTTCGAACGCCGTGGTCAGACGGCCGTCCTCAATCGTGTACTCATCGTGCATGTCATCGATGAGGCGGCCGATTGAGTGCGCGGCGAGCAAAAAGCCCGACGTGAGGGCAATGCTTCCGCACATAAGCAGAAAGATGCCCAGGTACTTACCGATATTGCGGCGCAGCTCGCGCGGGAGTCGTTTTGCGAGAGGTGACATGGCGCCGCCTACCAATCGAGCTCGGCGGCCGCGACGGGCTCCGGGTTGAGCTCGTCCTCCACGATGTGCCCGTCGCGCAGGCGCAGCACGCGGTTGGCCATGCGGGCGATGGCGGCGTTGTGGGTGACGATGATGATGGTGCAGCCGTAGGTGCGGTTGACGTCCTCCATAAGCTGCAGGATTTCCTTGGACGTCTTGTAGTCGAGCGCGCCCGTAGGCTCGTCGCACAGCAGCAGGCCCGGGTTTTTGACGAGCGCGCGGCCGATGGCGCAGCGCTGCTGCTGACCGCCCGAGACCTGGCGCGGGAACTTGTTGCGGTGCTCGTAGAGGCCCAGCGAGCGCAGCAGATCGTCGACATTGAGCGGGTTTTTGGACAGGTGCGCCGTGACCTCGATGTTTTCCTTGATGGTAAGGTCGGGCACCAGGTTGTAGAACTGGAAGACAAAGCCCAGCTCGCGGCGTCGGTACTCGCCCAGATCGGCGGGCTTGAGCGCCGTGAGATCGCAGCCGTCCACCATGATGGAGCCGCCGTCGGCATCCTCCAGGCCGCCGATCAGGTTGAGAAAGGTCGACTTGCCCGAGCCCGAGGGCCCCAGCATGACGCAGATCTCGCCGCGGTTGATGGACGTGTCGATGCCGTCGAGCACCGTCAGGTGTGCATCACCGTCGCCATAGTGTTTCTTGAGTCCGTTGACCTGGACGTAGGCACGCTTTGTCGCCATGCTATCCCCCGTTGTTAGCCTTCTGCTACTTTTCTAGGCTAATAGTAAACCCGGGCGAACTATTTTTAAGCGACGTGCACGGCTTTTTTCCAACCTACTCATTGGGACAGTCCCTGCCAGCCCTGCCGGCGAATCGGCAAAGACTGTCCCCAATGACTAGGTGGCTAGGCGTGGGATTTGTTGTGGGCGAGGGCTAGGCCTACGGCGGCGATGGCGGCGGCGAAGAGCACCGTGACGCCCAGGTCGCAGGCGATGTCGCCCAGCACGGCAGACGTCAGGTCCGACGCGAGCGCCTTGCCGATCGCATCGTTTACCCAATACGTCGGCACAAAGTGCGCCACGGTCTGCACGGCCGAGCCCATGAGCGACAGCGGCATCCAAGCGCCGCCCAAAAACGTCATGAGCATGCCGAGCAGGTTGCCAACGCCATTGAGCAGCTCCTCGCGCGCGCCCAGGCTCGACAGCGCAAAGCCAACGGCCAGCGGCGTGCACGCCAGGGCAAACGTCGCCGCCAGCGCCAGGCACACGCGGCCCACACCGACCTCGGCAACCGCGTCGGCAAAGCCCACGACACCCATCATGCTCGACACAAACCAGATGCAGACGGTGAGCACGGCGGCGGCCGCGAACACGGCAAGCGAGCGCTGGCGCTCGGAGACCGGGCCGGCATCCATGCGGCGCACGCGCTCGGGCTCATTCATGCCCGAGAACACCAGTCCTACCGACACGATGACCGACGAGATGATCGCGTACGCGCCAAAGTTGAAGTACGACTCGAGCGTGGCGGCGGCAGTCGAGTCGACCTTGACCTGCTCGATCTGGACCTCGGCACGCTTGGCAGCGGCATGCTCGGCCGCTTTGGCCACGTCGCCGTCGGAGGCAGCGGGCTCAAGTGCCGCCGCAGCGCCCGCGAGCGAGATCCAGCGCGAGGCCTCGGCAGACGAAAGCGCCGCCGCCATGGTGCCGGAGCCGTACGTCACGTCGAGCTTGGGCAAGGTCTCCCCCGCACGGGCGGCCGCGATCAGGTCGTCCTCGAACCCCTCCGGGATAAAAAACACGCAGTCGGCGCTGCCCTTGGCGCTATTGCTCTTGGAGAGCGCATCCGCAAGGTCGTACGTGTCGTCACCAACGCCCGTGACCAGGTCAAAGCGTGAGCTCAGATGCTTGGTAAGCGCCCGCGAAAGGTCGCTATTGTCGCGGTCGACCACAATCACGTTGGTGTCGTAGGGCTTGTACTCGGTAAGCTGCGACGAGTTCCAGCTCACCGAGGCCGCGATGAATACGCCCATGAGCGAGATGAACACCGTATAGATGAGCAGGTAGAACGGGTGCGCCAGCGCCATGCGAAGCGCGGTCTTAAAGGTGCTCATAGCGGCTCCTTCCAAAGATCAGCGTGGCGGCGGCAACGAACAGCAGGGACATGAGGACGAGCGCGCCGGCGCGAACGGCAAACGGCCCCAGGTCCTCAAAGAAATACAGGCGATTGAACATGTCGCAGATGAGCTTGACGGGGTTGAGCCAGCACTCGGCCGGGCAGGCGCGGGCGACGTCGTCGGCAAGCGCCATCGCCGGCTCGCCGTAGAGGCCGGCGAACAGGGCGCACGTGGTGGCAAAGCCCGTGAGGGTGCCCGACTTGGACGCCTTGCCACCCTTAACGGGAAGCGTGCCCACAAAGAGCCCCAGGCCCGTGGCGGCTAGCGCGGATGCAGCACCGCCCAGCAGGCACAGCCCCTCGCGCCCGCCAAAGTCGACGCCAACGACTAGGCGCACGTAGCCAATCGCAACCGCCATCGAGGCAAAGGAAACCAGCCACGAGCCGACAAAGATGCCGGCTAGCGACGCCGTCTTGGAAAGGCCACCCACGCAGCGGCGCGCGCCAAGGCCCGACAGATTGGGCTGCAGGTCGACGACGCTCAAAGCGGCAAACTCGGCAGACATCATCGCGACCAGGCCAAAGAGCGCGTAGTAGTAAATGGTCGTGCCGTCGGGCGTGGTGCGCGTCAGGCTTACGCGGCGGGTGCCGCCCTCGAGCGACAGGGCGCGCGCAACCGCCTCTTGGTCGGCGAGCGCCGCCGGGTTGTCCTGGGCAATCTGGGACATGAGCTCGGCATTTTGTGTATACGAGCTTGCCACCGTCTCCAGGATGCTGCGATCGGTGAGCACCGATGATGCGCGCGAGCTGTCGTAGCTCGATAGCAGTGTGAGCTTGGGTACGCCTGCGTCGTCGACCGTATAGATGCCCGCAACCTCGCCGGCCTTAAGCGCACGGTTCGCATCGGCTGCGTCGTCGAGCTCGTGGATCTCGAGCAGCTGATCGTCGCCTTCCTTGGCAAGCGACGTCGCCACGCCCTTAAAGGTCGAGGCGTCCCAGACCTCATCCGCTACGACGGCCACCGGCACGGGGTCGATCTTGCCGTCGGAGCTGAGGTTCGCAAACATAAACATGAACATCGTGGAAAGCGCGATGGGAAAGAGAGCGCCCCAGACCCACGTGCTCGGCCGGCGCAGCAGTGTCTTGACCGTAGTGATGATGGTGTTGAACATGACCGCCCCCTAGTCGCGCAGCTCGCGGCCGGTGATCTCGAGGAACACGTCGTTGAGGGTCGGCGGTTCGGAATAAATGCGGCCGAGCGCCACGTCATGCGAGCGCAGCGCATCGAGAATGTCCGTCAGGTTATGCGGGCTCGCCTCGCACGAAAACGTGAGCTGGCCCGCCGTCGCCGACAGGTCCAGGACATGCGGCAGGCTCGCGACGGCACCGAGCGCCGCGCTCGGCACCTCGCCGACCTCGATCACGATCTTCTCGCCCATCTGAATCATGCGCTTGAGTTCGTCGTTGGTGCCCTGCGCCAGCACGCGCCCGCCGTCCATGATCATGATGCGGCTGCAGATCTGCTCGACTTCCTCCATATAATGGCTGGTATACACCACCGTGGCGCCCTCGTCGCGCAGGCGGCAGATGCCCTCCAGGATGGCGTTGCGACTCTGCGGGTCGACCGCCACCGTGGGCTCGTCAAAGAAGATGAGCTCGGGCTTGTGCGCGATGCCGCAGGCGATGTTGAGGCGACGCGCCAGGCCGCCCGAGAGCTTACCGGGGCGGAACTTGGCAAAGTCGCCCAGCCCGACAAAGTCGATCGCCTCGTCTACCAGCGCACGGCGGCGCTTGCGGTCGCTGACGTAAAGGCTGCAGAAATAGTCTATATTCTCGCGCACCGTAAGCTCGTCAAACACCGCCACCTGCTGCGGCACCACGCCGATGCGGCGCTTGAGGTCGTAGCGGGCGGGCGTCATGGGCTCGCCGAACAGCTCGATGGTGCCTTTGTCGTAGGCAAGTAGCTGCAAAATGCAGTTGATGGACGTGGTCTTGCCCGAGCCGTTGGGGCCCAGCAGGCCAAAGATCTCGCCGGGGGCGATGCTCAGGTTAAAGTGGTCGAGCGCAATAAGGTCGTCATAGCGCTTGACGAGGTTTTCGACGTGGACGATGTCTGTCATGAGGCGGCCCCTCTGTTGCTTGCGGCCCGGTACGATTGCATCATCGCAGGAGCGGACGGCGCGCACCAGTGAGCTTTGTCACGAGTGCGAGGGGGCGGAGGCGAAACCCCCGCTTGCGCGAGCGATCGACGACGCTTTGCCGCGCGGGAGGAATGTCACGGTTGCGCCAGGCGGCCCCTCCACCACGCGCGGCTTCGCGTACAATACCCGTATGAACAGGCTTTTCGACAAATCGATCGTGCTGGCGTGCTGCATTGCGGCCGCCATGGGCCTTGCTGTGGACGCTCGCCTGGTCGCGGCGTTTTGCCTTGGAGTTATCGCCACCTCGCTGGCCGAGGTCGCGCAGGGAGAACGCACCCGTCGCGCCAGCGAGGCCGCAAGTTACGCTTACATCATCGCGGCCGTCTTCGTGCCGCCGTTTGTGCCGTTCGCACCTCTCGCTCTCTATGACATCGCGCGGTGCGTGCGCCGTGAGCACGCCTGGGTCGCGCTGGGCATTGGCTCCGCTTTTGCCTTTGCGCTCGTCGCGGACCTTCGCGGCGGCGCGCTCACCACCCGAACACTGCTGCTAACCGCCATCCTTTCGGTCGCCGCCACGTTGCTGTCGCTGCGCACCGCGCAGCTGGAGCGCGAACAGGAACGCATGCGCCGCACCCGCGACAAGCTGCAAGAACGCGCCCTGGCACTCGAGGCACGCAACCGCGACCTCGCCGACCGCCAGGACTACGAAGTCGAGCTCGCGACACTCGCCGAACGCGCCCGTATCGCGCGCGAGATCCACGATAACGTGGGCCACCAGCTCACGCGCGCCTCGCTTCAAGCCGAGGCCCTGCGCGTGGTCCATGCCGATGAGCCCGGCGTCGCCGCTGATTTCGCCGACGTCAAACGCACGGTTGACGAGGCGCTCCAGCTCGTGCGCGCCAGCGTCCACGCGCTCAACGACAATGCGACTGACCTCTCCGTGCAGCTCGAGCGCATTGTTGAAGGCGCGCGCTCGGACAGCGGCCCGCAGATTGAGCTTGAAGTTATGACCGAGCATGCGCCCGCAAACGTCGCGAACTGCTTTGCGGCGGTCCTGCGCGAGGCGCTCTCCAACACCATGCGCCACGCTTGCGCCCAGACCGTCACCGTACGATGCATGGAGCATCCGTCGTTTTACCAGCTCATCGTTACCGACGATGGCGTGGGCGGGGTCCAAGCAATCGGCCGTGGCGCCGCGGGGGGCATGGGGCTCGCCTCCATGCGCGAGCGCATCGAGGCGCTTGGCGGCACCTTCACCGCCGGTCCGCGCGCCGGCGCCGGCGGCTGGCGCGTGTTTGCCACCGTTCCCAAACAGCAAGGAGATGAGGACCGATGAGGCTCATCGTTGTCGACGACGACCGTTTGGTAGTCGATTCGCTCAAGATTATCCTGGGCGCCCAGCCGCAGATCGAGGTGGTTGGTACCGGCGCCAACGGCAACGACGCGGTTTCGCTCTACGCCGAACACGCACCCGACATCGCGCTGCTCGACATCCAGATGCCGGGGCGCGACGGCCTTTCGGCGGCACGCGAGATCCTTGAGCGCAACCCTGCGGCACGCGTGGTGTTTCTGACGACATTCTCGGATGACGAGTACATTGTGTCGGCGCTCAAACTGGGCGCCCGCGGCTACCTGATCAAAACCGATGTCGCCGCCATTCCGCCAGCGTTGGCGCAGGTCATGGACGGCAAACGCGTGCTCGAGGGCAAGGCGATCGAAGATGTCGATTTTGATGGGGCGAACGCTGAGGCCGGTGCGACTCGCCGGCCCGCGGCCTTTGCCGGTCTGACCGACCGCGAGTTCGAAGTCGCCGAGCTCATCGCCCGCGGCCTCGATAACAAGGAGATTGCCGCCACGGCTTATATGGGAGAAGGCACGGTGCGCAACCACATCAGCTCAATCCTTGCCAAAATGGGCCTGCGCAACCGCACCCAAATCGCCATCGCCTATCTGCGAGGCTAGCCGCTGGCTGCCGCCAATTTGATGCCATTTCAAAACTATGCCGATTTACTACGATGAACCGCATATCTCCGACCACGGCAAATTGCGCACTTACAAAACCGCAGGTAGAACACTTGCGATATTTGCAAAAATGCGGGTGTGGTCAGGAATCTCGGATTCATCGTAGTAAACCGGCATAGTTTTGTTCGGGCGGCCCTGCACGAGTGTCTCCGCCAGCCTCGCGGGACCAAAATGATCCGTTTTCTTCCGCCCGCGGAGATCGACTGACGGCGCCCGCCACGAAATCGGCCCATCTACTACGTTTGACTCGATACCCCTGACCATACCTTCGTTTTGAACAAAACCGCAGGCGTTCTACCTGCGGTTTTGTTTTCGCGCTTTTTGGCATGGTTGGGGGTAAGGGGCTAAACGTAGTAGATGGGCCGGTTTCGTGGCAGGCCCTTCTCGCCTACGCACAAAAGCGCCGCCACGGAGGAGGGAGATACCTCCGTGGCGGCTGGGGCTGGGGGTGGGGCTATGTTCTGGCTCCCCGCCGGCCGCCCGGGGCCTTTTGGCCCCGGGCGCTGCCAGCGTGCCTAGCGCTTACGGATACCCCAGACCAGGGCACCGACACCGGCCATGGCAATAACAAATGCCATGAGCAGTGCGGCGGCCTGTTGGTCACCCGTGGTGGGCAGGAAACCCTTGACCGTCTTGACGATGTTCGTCACGGTCTTGGGCGTGCCGGGGTCGGGCGTCGGCACGGGCGTCTCGGGCTTCTTGTACGTGTTGTTGAACACGATACCCTCGACGCTCTTGTCGCCCTTGGTAAAGGCAACGTTCGCCTTGAGGTTGCCCTCGCCGTCATCGACCACGTTGACGGTCACGGTAAAGACGGACTTGTCATAGGTCATACCGGCCTCGTCGCCCTTGACCTCGCTGATGGTGTAGACGTGCGTACCGGGCTCGTCGTACTCGAACTTGTCGAAGTTGATCTTGCCGTCGGCATCGTTGGTGACGGTGGACTCGATGCCCTCGCCAACGAGCTTAAAGCTGAACTCGTCCTTCTTGAGCTCGCGTCCCTCGAGCACCTTGATGGCGCCGATGGAGACCTGAGTGGGCATGGCGTGATACTTGTTGGTAAAGCCAGCCGACTCGGTGGTTCCCTCGAGCTTGTGCGTCGCGGTCAGCGTGCCATCGCCGTTGTCAGAGACGGTGGTCACGACGGTGTAGGTCGTACCGTCATAGGTGACGCCCTTGTACAGGCCGAGCGCGTTGGGGCAAGCCTCGCGCAGCGTGTACGTGTGCGTACCGGGTGCCTCGTAGCGGATCGGGCTCAGCGTAACGTTGCCGCTGGCGTCGTTGGTGCCGCTGGCGACAACGACGCCGTCCTCGAGCAGATCAAACGTGAACTCGCCAGCTGCAAGGTCGCGTCCGGTCAGACGCTTGACCGTCTTGACCTGATCGGTCACGACAGAATCGGTAGGCGTCACGCTGTAGGTGTTGGTGAACGTAAAGTCCGCACCGTCGCCGCCGTCGCGCTTGACGCTCAGGTGCCCAGCGCCGTCGTCAGTCACGGTGTAGGAAACCTTGCGCGTGGCGTTGACGTCGTTGGTCACGCCAGAGGCGCTACCGGACTCGGTCACCGTGTAGGTAAAGGTGTGCGAGCGCGGGGCGGTGGGGGCTGCGGGCTCGGACTCGTCGCTGGGCTCGTCGGCGTTGACATCAGCGTCGGCGTCGGCCTCTTCAGCCTCTGCCTCGTCGGCCTCGGCCTCGTCAGCTTCGTCTGCCTCGGCCTTATCGGTCGCATCGTCCGTCACGCCCAGGGCGCGGTTGAGGTCCTCGAGCGTAAAGTGGATCTTGCCAAAGTCCACGTTGCCGGCCGCGTCGTTGGTTGCGGTCGCGCGCTCGGGCATCGGGGCGCCCGCCTCGTCAGCGGTCACGGTAAAGGTGAACTTGCCCGCAATGTCTGCCGGGGTCAGGCCCTCAGCTACCTGGAGCTTCTTGGTGCCAGCAAGCGCGGCATCAACGGCATCGGCGCCGTAAACGTTCTCGAACAAGGGTTGAATTCCGTCGTAGGCGGGCGTCGCCGTCAGAGTCCCGTCACCGTTGTCGACGACGATGACCTTAAAGCTAAAGCTCGGCTTTGCGGCGGTAATGCCCTTTGCTGCGAGCGGAGACGTGTACTCGAAGGCCGTGTAGTTGATGGTCCATGCAAGCTTGGCATCCGTGTCGGTACGGATGGCGCGGTTGGCGTTTACCAGGTCGGCGAGCATCTCGGTCGTGTAATGCAGAGCACCAAAACTCACTTGGCCGTTAACGTTGGTAACGCACGTACCCTCGATGGCTTCCGTCTCGCCCGCATAGGCGATGCCAAAGTAGAACTCGCCGTCGGCCATCGGGCGACCGGTCAGGGTCTTGGCGGCAACGACCTGAGCAGCGGTGCCACCAGGTGCATCGGTCGTAGCGCTATAGCTGTTGACGAACGGGACCACGGCGCTCTCGACCGCAGCCGCGCCGGTCTTGTACTCGGTCACCAGCGTGCCCTCGGGACCGCCGGAGACGGTCGTCGTGGCGGTGAGCGTACCGGCGGTGTCGTCGGCGATAGCGATCGTCACGGTGCGCTCGGCATCGTCGTAGGTGTAACCGGGCTGGCCGTCATTCTTCTCGGCAACGGTGTATGTAAAGGTCTTACCCGCGTCAGCCTGCGTAAACTTGACCTCATGGCCCGCCAGAATGTCAATCCGACCGACCGTTGCCTCTGCCGTCGCAGGGGACTTGTACACGTTGGCGCCCTCGTGCAGGCCGAGCGCGGTGGCAGAAGCCGCATCGGCGGGCGTCACGGTAAAGGTGAACTGGCCCTCGGTCATGGGGCGTCCGTAGAGGGTCTTGCTGAGCTTGAGACCGCCGGCCGCGGCGTAATCGAGCTCAGTGCGGTACGTGTTGGTAAAGCGTCCGTTTTCCTTCTTAGTGACGTTGGCGGTCAGGGTGCCATCGCTGTCCTCGGTCACGGTCACTTCGGCGGTTGCGACATGCGCGTCATACGTCATGCCGACCGTGCTGCCCGCGTTCTCGCGGATCTCGTACTTGTAGGTTCCGGCAGCCGTGTAGCGAATCTTGCCGAACTTGATTTCAGCGATGCCGTCCTTCGCGTCGCGCTTGCTCACGGTTACGGTTGCAGGATCGGGCAGCGGGGTGCCGTCGGGGGCGGTGATGGTAAAGCTGAACTCGTCCCCATCCGTCCACTCGCGACCGTCGATGGCCTTGCTCAGACCAAAGTCGAGGTCTGCATCGGTCGGGGTCACGTTGTAGGCGTTCTCGAAGGTCGCAGCCGTGGCGTCCTTCGCGTCCTTCAGGACATGCTCCGCCTTGAGGGTGCCGTCGCCGTTGTCCGTGATGGTGGTCACGATGGTGAACTTGGCATCGCTGTAGGTGACGCCCTTGCCGGTGGTTCCGCCGTTGACCTCGCGCAGTGTGTAGGTGTGCTTGCCGGGTTTGTCGTACTTGTCGGCGCACATCGTGATCTTGCCGTCGGCGGCGTTGGTGCCGGTAGCGACGACCTCGCCGTCCTCGACGAGCTCGAAGGAGAACTCGCCTTCCTTGAGGTCGCGCCCGGTCAGGACCTTGGTCGCGGTGATCTGGTCCTCGACAGGCTTCACGCTATAGGTGTTCTTGAACTCGGTCTCGCCCGAGGTCTTTTCAACGTCGGCCTTAAGCTCGCCCTTGGCGTTAACCGTCACAGTCACCTTGAACGTGGCAACGTTCTTGCTGTAGGTAATGCCACCGGCGTCGCCCTTGACCTCGCGGACCTCATAGGTGTACTCGCCCGGCTCGGCATAAGTAATCTTGCCAAAGTTAATGGCTGCCTTGCCCTTGTCGAGATCGGCATTGGTCACAGTTACGGTCGCGGGGTCGGGCATCGGGGCATTGTTGTCGGACGTCGCGGAGAGCTCAAACTCAAACGCATCCGTATCCGCCCACTTGCGGCCCTCGAGCACCTTGGTCAGACCAAAGTCAGTCTTGGTATCAACCGTTGTCGGCTTGGTTGCAAGGCTAAAGATAATCTTGCCGTTGTTGCCCAGGTGCGAATGCACGTGCGTGGAAGTCGCAACGGAGGAAAGGTCATTCCACCTGGGGTTAAGCACGTCGCGCGCGGTCTCGGTCTTGTTGCCGTTCGCCTCCACATCGTCCTTGGTGGTATGCAGCTGGTCGATATAGGCCAAGCGCGCGGTTCCCTTATTAAAGGACCAATAGCCGTCATCTTTGACCAGAGCGCCGTCGTAGCTGGCGATCTCGTGCCCCTCAAACTCCACAACGGCATAGTCGTCCTTCGGCTTGCCGTTTGCGCCCATCGCCACAAACTCGTCCTTGTAGTAATAGACGTCGTTGCCCTGCGGCTTTACCGTCGCGCGCTGGGTGCATTCCTTGTCCGTGTAGATAGGCGTGATTTTTTGGAAGTAATAGTAGCTGTTGGTATCGGCGGGCTCAAACTCGGCGACAACATCGCCCAGCTCGCCGCCCGACCACTTGTTGGCCAGGAAGTAGACCGTCTGGTTGTCGGCACCCTTATGTTTCTCGATATACTTCTTGAGTCCGTCATCGGGCGTAAACAGGTTGTTACGCGCGGCGTCCTTGACGCTCGAGGTGTATTTAATCTGAATAGGCTTGATGTCATTGAGCGACGTGCGCTCAAAGATCCCGTTTTCCATGTCCACGTGATAGCGGATCAGCGGAATCAGTGATGCGGGAATCTTGACCGTCACGATATCGCCCTGCTGCGCATTGGCAGAGCGCTCGACGGTGATGACCAGGTCCTTGGCCACGCCCGAAAACTCGTACGTGTCCGTATTGCCCTTGGTTGTCTTGGTCACTTCATCAAAGGGGACGCCATTAATCTGAGCGCTGACAAACGTATCGACCTGCATAAAGTCGCCCAGCTCATCACTAAAGGTGATGTAGCCGGACTTGCTCTCGTCGTAACCATCCTCGATCTGAGTGGGAGAGCCCTTGCCCGAGGTGATAGAGCTCGAGATATCATCAAACACCTTCTTGAGCTCATCGGCGTTCGACGCAGCCTTGTAGAAATCGGAAT
>UROR01000021.1 GCA_900549535.1 uncultured Collinsella sp.
GGCAAAGCCGATGTGGCCCTTGGTGCCACGACCATTCTGCTTCATGACCTCGACCAGCGAATCGTTAAAGTACGAAACCGGGGTCTCGATAACGGGCAGACCCATCATCGTCGAGAACAGCTCCGCGATCTCCAGGGCGTCTGCCGGGTCGGTGGCGTTAATGCCCACATGGGCAACGCGCATGCCAAAGAGCTCGACCGGATTGGCGTTCTGCTCACTCATGCAGTCAGCGCCTACTGAGCCATGACGTCAAGAACGGCCTTCTCGGCAGCGACGCGGTTCATGCCGGTCATGAAGGGCACGCCGCTCACGTACGGGCAGGTAAGGCCCTCGGGGGCAACGGTGGTGGCGATCAGCAGATCGGCGCCCTCGTCGCAAACGTCCTTGGCCTCGGAGATGGCGCACTGCACGATCTCGTACTTGTCGGCGTAACCGTTGGCGTCGAGCAGGGTGGCGACCTTCTGGGCAACGAGCGTGGAAGTAGCAGCGCCAGCACCGCAAGCCAAAACAATCTTCTTCATAGGTAATGTCTCCCTTCATGGTTTACTTTAGGTAAGTGTACCGCAGCGAGCGATGGCGCTCGGCCTCGATGCGCTTTTATGCCAGTTTGCTTGCACGCCGCGTATAATACATCTAGCACGTGTTGTCATACCGCTCGCTTTACGAGCGACTAAGGACTCTAAAATGCCCGATTCCCGCACCCTCTGGACCGCCGTCGTCATTATTTGTATCGCCATATCGGTGTTCTTTAGCGTAAAAAAACGCACCACGTTTAAGCGCCTGCAACAGCTTATGGCTGCCAAGCAGTGGGACGAGTTCGATCGTTTGCTCGACGGCAAACTCACCAGCATGCTGTACCCGCGCTACAACCGCGACTACCTGCGTCTGAACTCCTATCTGCTGCGCGAGGACCACGAGCGCGCCAGCGAGATGTTCGACCTGCTGCTGGGGCTCAACCTCCCCAAGATGCAGCGCGTCGACCTGGTCATTAAGGCCTTTAACTACTACGTTGGCCAGGAGGACCGCAAAAAGTCCAAGGAGCTTCTGCACGAGATCAAGGGCTTTGAGGGCGGTCAGGCCGAGGCGGTCGCGCACGAGTGCCAGCTGATGTACGACACGATGATCCTCAAGCGCCACAACGACATTCCCGAGCTGGAGCGCATGCTCAAGGATGCCGGTGACGACAAGGTCAAGAGCTGCCGCCTGGAATACCTGCTGGCCCTGCAGTACAAGAACAAAGGCGACGAAGCCAAGTTCCAGGAGTTCCTGGAGAAGTCGGGCCAACACTCGATGGCCGTCAACGCGTAACGGACGGCTTGTGCTAGACTTCTAGTCTCACGGGGGCGTGGCGGAATTGGCATACGCAGGAGACTTAAAATCTCTCGCCGCAAGGATTGTGGGTTCGAGTCCCACCGCCCCTACCATATGGAGCTTTCGAGCCTGTGTCCCCAAGGGATGCGGGCTCGTTTCTTTAAGATGCCGGTGGGACTCGAACCCGCGAGGGGGCGAGCGTCAAGCGGACGCGCAGCGTCCGCAGCGAGCCGGCGAGGGCGCCGGCAGGCGTCCGAAGCCGGTGCGGATTTGCGCAGCAAATGCGCAGACGTCCCACCGCCCCTACCATTTGGTTTTACGGGCCCGTGCCCCCTGGGGATGCGGGCTCGTTTCTTCTGGATGCCGTTAAGCCTCTAAGTTGCGGTGGAATAGGGACTGTTTGGTGCCCGAAAGGGCGATTTTAGTCCGTATTTCACCGCAACTTATTATTTAGAGGGCGCTGAGGCTGGGGGTCCAGCCGATGGTGGGGGTCGCGCCGTCGAGGGTCTCGTTGATGGTGGCGGCCATACCGGCGAGCAGGCTGTTCTCGCTTACGGTGAGCGTCTTGTAGCCGCCGGCACGCATGAGTTCGCGGATCACCACGGCGCCAGCCAAGATCACGCCCGCGCGTTTGGGCTGTACACCCGGCAGCGCGGCGATGCCTTCCGCGTCCAACACAGACATGCGCTCGATAGCGGCCGAGACCTGCTCCAGCGACAGCTCGCGTAGGTGAACAAAGCTCGAATCGTACGGTTCCAGCTCGTGGACCAGAGCCACCAGCGTAGTCACCGTGCCACCCACCGCGACCAGACGCTCGGCGCGCTCAAAGTCGCTGGGCAGGCCTTCAAAATAGGCGGCGAACTGCTCGCCTGCCCACGCGGCAGCGGCAGCAAGCTCGCCGCGTGCGGGTGGCAGCGCCGAGAAAAACCGCTCGGTCACGCGCCGGCAACCAATGTCCAGTGAGCGCGTTCCCTCCAGAGCAAAGATACCGCGCTTCGGTGCATAGACGCCCGTCGCGAGCTCCGTGGATCCGCCGCCCGAATCGACAACGATGATGCGCTCGCCGGCAAAGTCGTGCGCCACGCCAAAAAACGTCAGGCGCGCCTCGACCTCGCCCGGAATCACCTGTGGCTCAAGCCCCAGATCGCGCAGTCCGTCCAGTAGCAGCGCGGCATTGGACGCATCGCGCGCGGCGCTCGTGCACGTGGTGCAGATGCACGCGCCCCCAAAGGCACGGGCCTCGTCCACAAACATCCGGCACGCAGCGAGCACGCGCTCAACGGCCGCCTCGCAAAAGCGCCCCGTCGCGTCCACGCCCTCACCCAGATCGGTAATCTCGGTATGCTTGGACGATTCCACGATCGCCCCGCCCTCGACCTGGGCCAACACCAGTCGCGACGACACCGTTCCCAGGTCGATCGCGGCCACCTTATAGCGTTTGCAATTTGTCATTGCGAGCTCCCCTCCGGGCGCTATTTGCCGTTGGACACGACCGTCTGACCCTCGACGCCGTTAAACCCAAACAGCATGTCGAGCGCTTGGATGTACCACGGCGCGTCCTTACCGACTTCTTCGATTTCCTTGGCCACTTCGCTGGCCTTCTTGGCGTTTGAGGACTTTTTGCTCGACGAGGCATCCGAATCGTCGTCCAGGCCCTGCACTTCAATCCTCTTCTCGCCGGGCATCACCAAGCCCAGGTCCTCGGATGCCGCGTCCTTGATACCCTCCTCCGAGAGCAGCTTGTCGACGCTTTTTTGCAGGTCGTCGTTATATTGCTCGCGAATCTCGACCTGCTTGGCCAAGATGTCGCTCGAGCGTTTTGCCACATACAGGTCGCGCACGGGGAAATACAGGCTCACAAGCGCCAGGGCGACGACAATGCCAACAAACAGCCCCCGCTGGGGACCGTGGGTAAAGTCGTAGATTGCCTTGACCACCGCGTTATCGTTGGCGTAGTGCATGAAGTCCGAGCCCGAAAGACGGTTCGAGGGCCTACTCGGCTTTTCATGCGTTTGAGCCGAGGAACGCTGAGCATGCTCCGAGTGCGCCGGGCGCACCGAACGTAGCGGGCGGTCCGTCGACGTATTCACTTGAGCACGGGCGTGTGAGGCACTTGTCGGTCGCTGCGTGGAGCAGTCGGCACCGGCGTAATCGGACCCGCCGAGCTGCACCGTGCGCGCACGGCGAGGCGACGGCTCACGCGAACCGGCGGAATAGTACCTGTTGTCGTAAATCTGATCCATGTGCGCCTTGTGCGGTTGAGGTTTGTTTGCGCTAAGTCTTTTAGTTATAGCACGAGCGCGCGCAACGCCTTCGGCGGCCCTTGCTCGACATAAAAAAGGCGCTGAGCCATATGGCCCAGCGCCCAATGGTGCTCAACAGCGCCCGGCGGGAGCGAGGCGAATCCGAGTCAGCCCCGCCCCGCGCACGCCGTTTGCCTAGCGAATGTTGTAGAACGCGGCCTTGCCGGCGTAGCGCGCGCTGCCCTCGAGCTCGTCCTCGATACGGATGAGCTGGTTGTACTTGGCGATACGGTCGCTGCGGCACGGGGCGCCCGACTTAATCTGACCGGCGTTGACGCCCACGACCAAGTCGGCGATCGTGGAGTCCTCGGTCTCGCCGGAGCGGTGGCTCACGATGCAAGCGTAACCGGCCTCCTTGGCAGTCTCGATGGCCTCGAGCGACTCGGTGAGCGTGCCGATCTGGTTGACCTTGACCAGGATCGCGTTGGCGGCACCCAGCTCGATGCCCTTCTTGAGGCGCTCGGTGTTGGTGACGAACAGGTCGTCGCCCACCAGCTGCACCTTGTTGCCAATGCGACGGGTAAGCTCGACCCAGCCGTCCCAGTCCTCCTCGGCCATGCCGTCCTCGATGGAGATGATGGGATAGGTGTCGACGAGCTTCTCCCAGTAATCAACCATCTGGGCACTCGTGTACTCCACGCCCTCGCCCTTGAGCTCGTACATGCCGGTCTCGGCGTTGTAGAACTCGGTCGAGGCCGGGTCCATGGCGTACATGAAGTCGACGCCGGGCTTAAAGCCGGCCTTCTCCACGGCCTTGGTGATGTACTCGAACGGCTCGGCATTGGTCTTGAGGTTGGGTGCGAAGCCGCCCTCGTCACCCACGCCGCCGCCCAAGCCGGCCTCGTGCAGCACGCCCTTGAGGGTGTGGTAGACCTCGGCGCACCAACGCAGGCCCTCGGCAAAGCTCGGGGCGCCCACCGGCATGATCATGAACTCCTGGAAGTCAACGTTATTGTCGGCATGCACGCCGCCGTTGAGGATGTTCATCATGGGCGTGGGCAGCAGATGGGCGTTGACGCCGCCCAGGTACTGGTACAGCGACAGGCCCGCCGACTCGGCAGCGGCGCGGGCAACGGCCAGCGACACGCCCAGGATGGCGTTGGCACCGAGCTTGGTCTTGTTGGGGGTACCGTCCGCGGCAATCAGCGCGGCATCGACGGCGCGCTGATCGAAGGCGTCGAGGCCCACGACGGCGTTGGCGCACTCGTTATTGACGTGCTCGACGGCCTGAGAGACGCCCTTGCCCAGGTAGCGGCCCTTGTCGCCATCGCGCAGCTCGCAGGCCTCAAAGGCGCCGGTCGAAGCACCCGAAGGCACCATTGCGCGGCCAAAGCTGCCGTCCTCGAGCACGACCTCGACCTCGACGGTGGGATTGCCGCGGCTGTCGAGCACCTCGCGACCGTAGACGTCCAAAATATCACTCATGTTGTCTCCCTCTCACTTGGAAACGGGTTGAATGCTTGGCGACCGGCTGACCGTGCACCGTCGGTGCGTCTCCGTAAGTTAGCCATGTCGCACTTTTTGCATTATGCCCTAAGTTAGCCGAGGGATACACTTGATTTTCGAAAAATTTAGCGGGAACGATGAGGCGTGTCAGCCTGTCGTTCCCGCAGTCTTACTCCTCCGCCTTTGCGGCATCCCACAGGTCGTTGAGGCCGTGGGTCGAAAGCTCGGCAAGATCCACGTGAGCACCGGCCGCCATCTGCTCCATCGCAGCCCAGCGACGGCGGAACTTGGTCGTGCTCGCGCGCAGGGCGCTCTCGGCGTCAATCCCCTCTTTGCGCGCGACGTTGACTAGGGCAAAGAGCAGGTCGCCAAATTCCATCTCGCGCTCGGGCGAGCCGGGCGCCTCGGCCTCAAACTCGGCACGCTCCTCGGCGACCTCGTCCCACACATCCTGGACCGTCTCCCATTCAAAGCCCACGGCCGCCGCCTTGCGCGACACCTTCTGAGCTTGCATCAGCGCCGGCAGGTGCGTGGGCACGCCGTCGAGCAGGCCTTCGGGCGCAGCCTCGCCCGCCGCCACAGCCTTGTCCTTGGCAGCCTTCTCGGCAAGCTTGACCTCGTCCCAAATCTTGAGCACCTCGTCGGGGTTGTCGGCATCCGCATCGCCAAACACGTGCGGGTGGCGGCGAATGAGCTTGGCGTCGATATCGCGCGCCACGTCGGCCAGCGTAAACTCGCCGGCATCCGCCGCAATCTGCGCATGCAGCACTACCTGCATGAGTACGTCGCCTAGCTCCTCGCGAAGGTGTGCCGCGTCGTCGGCCTCGATGCAGTCGAGCGCCTCATAGGCCTCCTCGATCATGTTCTTACCAATGCTGCGGTGTGTCTGCTCGCGGTCCCACGGACAGCCGTCGGGCTGGCGTAGGCGCCAGATGGTCTGCACCAGATGCTGCAGCTCAGCCGACGCGTCGACCAGCGTGGACAGATCGCGCGAGCCCTCGGCATTTTGCTGAGCCATATGCTCGGCCATGGTTAGTCCTCCTCCAGGATCACGTGGCGGAACGCGCCGTTCTCGTAGATGCCGTAGCTGTGCGTGCCGTCCTTGGGAATGCTCACGCTGCCGGGGTTGAAGAGCCACAGGCCCGGGTGCGCGGCGCTTTCCTCGTTAACCTTGATGTGCGTGTGGCCGTAGACGAGCGCGGAGCCCTCGGGCAACGCGGGCGCGTGGTCGACGCTGTTGTGCATGCCGGCGCCAAAGACGTGGCCGTGCGTCAGGAACAGCTCGCGGCCGGCCTCATCGAACAGCGTGGCGTAGTCGGCCATGACGGGAAAGTCGAGGACCATCTGGTCGACCTCGGCGTCACAGTTGCCGCGCACCGCAATGATGCGGTCGGCTAGGGCGTTGAGCAGCGGAATCACACGCTTGGGGGCATAGTCGCGCGGCAGGTCGTTGCGCGGGCCGTGGTAGAGCAGGTCGCCTAGCAGCACAATACGGTCGGGCTGCTCGGATTCGATGGCAGCGCAGAGGCGCTCGGCCCAGTATGCCGAGCCGTGAATGTCGGAAGCGATGAGGTATTTCATGGGGAGTCCTTTCGACGTGGGGTTGATGGGGCTGGGCGCGGCGTGCCACCGGCCGCGTTACTCAAATCGAAGCGCCGCGCTCTGAGCCGCCTGCATCA
This sequence comes from uncultured Collinsella sp., assembly GCA_900549535.1. Lineage (GTDB taxonomy): Bacteria > Actinomycetota > Coriobacteriia > Coriobacteriales > Coriobacteriaceae > Collinsella. Next base: position 6,740 of record UROR01000021.1, read on the forward strand.
CGCGCTGGAGCGGCACGTTGTGCACGCGGGCGAGACGGGCGCAGTCTTCGTACTCGGGAGCCGCGCGCTCGCTGCCGTCGGGCAGGGTGGCCACCTTGACGGACACCTCGCCCCAAGGCGTCACCACCTGCTCAAAGCGACGTGGCAAGCAAACACGCTCCATGACTTGGCGACGAATGCCGTTGGTCGTGGTTTCCAAAAAGATAATCGTCTGCAGGCGTTCGATATCCTCATGCGAGCAGATCACCTGCAGCTGCCAGCCGGGGCGGCCTTTTTTGCAGTAGAGAGGCAGCCAGTGCACCTCGCGGGCGCCTGCCTCGCGCAGGCGGTCGGCGGCGTAGGCGAGTACCTCGGGCGACGCGTCGTCAATATCGCACTCCAGCTTGACGATGGTTTCGGGCGCATCGGTCTCGCGGGACAGCGGAGATGTACTTCCACGTTGCATACGGTCCGGATCCTTTCCGCACGGGCTCGTTTTGTTCATCCAAACGCTAGCACATCGGACGTGGTACAGGCGTGACTTTCGTCCGTCGTCACCCTCGCCCCCGCCCAAACGTGTACGTCAGCCTCCAAACATGTCATTTTTTACAGCTTTTGGAGGCTGACGTACACGTTTTGGAGCGGGGCCGCACACGATCAGAATTGCGCCCGCACTCCGTCCACAACAAAGTTCGCCACACTCAACAATTTTGAACTTTCTACGCAGTTCATCGGCCAAAAATTACCCTCGGCATACTTACCCGCTGCACGATGTTACTCTAGTTGCATTTGGCTAACTAAGCGGCTGCCGAGGACCCCGCCCGGCACCGTTACGGCATAGGAGGTTTCATGTTCGAGAAGCGGCTCTTCTCCCTGGTTCCGCAGGCAACGCCCTACATTATGGCAAGCGTCCTGTTTAAGTGGATCGCGCTCATGGCAAACATCACGGTGATGTGGGTGCTTGCGCGCATCTTGGGCGGCATCGTCACGGACGGTCTTTCCGCCGCGCTCGCCGTCGATGCCCTCGCACAGGCGGCCTTGCCGCTCGCCGCCGCCATCATCGTGCGCGCCGCCTCCATCTACCTGGCCCAACGCGCCGGCGACAAGGCCGCGTTCGAGGCCGTCCGCCGCGTGCGCTCGCTCGTCTACGACAAGCTCACCGCACTCGGCCCCTCCTACACCGAGACCGTCCCCACCGCCGAGGCCGTCCAGACCAGCGTCGAGGGCGCCACGCAACTCCAGGTGTACTTTGGCGGCTACCTGCCGCAGCTCTTCTTTGCCGGCTTGGCACCCATCACGCTGTTTGTACTGCTCGTGGGCAAGGCGGGTCTTCCCGCCGCGCTGCTGCTCGCCTGCGTTCCGATCATTCCCGTCTCCATCATGATGGTCATGCGCAACGCCAAAAAGATCGGTGCCGAGTACTGGGGTAGCTATGTCGATCTGGGCGGCATGTTCCTGGAGGCCGTGCAGGGTCTCACCACCCTTAAGGTCTACCAGGCCGATCGCAGCTGGCACGAGCGCATCAACGCCGAGTCTGAGTGTTTCCGCACAGCGACCATGCGCCTGCTGGTGATGCAGCTGCGCTCCATTTGCGTTATGGACCTGGTCGTCTATATGGGCGCCGCACTCGGCATTATCGTGGCGGCGGCGCAGCTCGCCAGCGGCAAGATTAGCTTTGAGGCAGCCTTCCTCATCGTCTTTCTGTCGCAGGAGTTCTTTTTGCCTATGCGCCGCCTGGGGTCGCTGTTTCACACGGCCATGAACGGCATGGCCGCCTCACGTCGCATGTTTAGCATCCTGGATACGCCCGAACCCGTGCGCGGCAATGTCGAGCTTGACGGTCGCGGCGATATCGAGCTCGCGGGCGTGAGCTATGCATACGGCGACCGCACGGTGCTGGACAGCGCCAGCGCGACCATTGCGCACGGCTCGCTCGTGGCACTCGTGGGCGAAAGCGGCGGCGGCAAGTCCACGCTCGCGGGGATTATCGCGGGCCGCAAGGATGCCTACCGTGGCAGCGTTCGCATTGGCGGCGTCGAGCTGCGCGATGCCACGGCCGCCTCACTCATGCGCGCCGTCACCATGGTGCCCACCAACGGCTACCTGTTTGCCGGCACCCTGCGCGACAACCTGCTGCTCGCCCAGCCCAGCGCCACTGATACCGAGCTTTTGCGCGCGCTCGACCGCACGCGCGTGGCGGCCTTTGTGCAGGCCAACGGCGGGCTCGACATGGTGATTAACGAGGGCGGCACCAACCTTTCGGGCGGCCAGCGCCAGCGCGTGTGCATGGCCCGCGCCCTGCTGCACGACTCGCCGATCTATGTCTTTGACGAGGCGACGAGCAATGTGGACGCCGCAAGCGAAGCCGCAATCGGCGAGGTCATTACATCGCTCGCCGGCGAGCACACCGTAATCGTGGTGGCACATCGCCTGTCGACAATCGTGAACGCCGACCAGATTCTGGTGCTGGAGCGTGGCCGTATTGCCGAGCACGGAACTCACGGCAAGCTCTTGGCCACCGCGGGCGCCTATGCGCGCATGTGGGATAGCCAGGAGCAGCTCTCGGCATATGCGTATACAGATGATGAGGGTGCCGAGGCTGCGGGCGATGACGGCGAGACCGCAACCGGGAGCGCCGCCAACGCAGGCGCGGACGCTGCCGGCGGCACATGCGCCGGTGCGGAGCAGACCACCGGGCACGCCCGCCGTTCGGCCCCGTCCATCATGTTGCGCATGATGGGACTCGTGCGCCCGCTTGCCGGCTGGCTTGTACTGGCCGTTGCCCTGGGCAGCATCGGCATGCTCGCCGCCGCGTTTGTTCCGGCCTTTGGCGCCTTTGGCCTCATGGCCGCCCTGGGCGACAAGGCCCTGGGGCTTGGCCTTGTCGCGGCATGCGCGGCCTGCGCCGTCTGCGGCATCGCCCGCGGACCGCTCCATTACGGAGAGCAGCTCTGCAACCACTACATTGCGTTTCGCCTGCTCGCGCACATCCGCGACCTTGTGTTTGGCGCCCTGCGCCGGCTGGCCCCCGCCAAGCTCGAGGGCCGCGGCAAGGGCGAGCTCGTGAGCCTGGTCACCTCGGATATCGAGCTGCTCGAGGTCTTCTACGCGCACACCATCTCGCCCATTGCCATCGCTCTGGTCTGCACCGTTGTGTTTGAGGGCTTTTTGCTGGCTGTGAGCCCCGAGCTCGCGGGCATCGCGCTCGTGGCCTACGCGGTTCTGGGCGTGCTGCTGCCGCTGGTTTCGTCTAAGGCATGCGGTGCCGCCGGGCGCCAGAGCCGCGAGGGCGCGGGCAAGCTGGGCGCCTTTGTGCTCGACAGCCTGCGTGGTGCGGGCGAGACCATCCAGTTTGCCGGCGGCAGCGATCGAAGCCGTGCGCTGGGCGAACTCACCGAGCAGGTCGGAGCAGTCGACGCCCGCCTCAAACGCCGCCAGGCAGCGAGCGAGGCCGCGGCCGACGCGCTCATTCTTGCAGCCAACCTGGTGATGCTTGGACGTGCGCTGCAGCTGGTGGCTGCGGGAACGATTAACTTTGCCGCAGCGTTTGTCGCCGTCTTTACCTTTGTGTCGTCGTTTGGCTCGGTGATGGCTGTGAGCCGCCTGGGCGCGTCACTGCAGGAGACGCTCGCCTCGGGCGCACGCGTACTCGATTTGCTCGACGAGCGGCCCCAGTGCGCCGAGGTCGCCGATGGACAGGACGTTGAGTTTGCCGGCGCCGCAGCCGAGCATGTGAGCTTTAGCTATGCGGGTGGAGACGGCCCGGGCTCCGCAGGCGGCGCGGATAGCGCGAGCGATGCCGCCAGCCTGATTCTCAATGACGTGACCTGCACCTTTGCGCCCGGCACCATGACCTGTCTCATGGGGCGCTCGGGCTCGGGCAAGTCGACGCTGCTTAAGCTGCTCATGCGCTTTTGGGACCCCATCGACGGCGCCATCACGGTGAGCGGTGTCGATGCCCGCCACATCAACACGGCGAGCCTGCGCAGCCACGAGGCCTATATGACCCAGGACACACATCTGTTCTGCGGCACCGTACGCGAGAATCTGCTGGTCGCGCACGCCAACGCCACCGATGCCGAGCTGCTCGACGCTTGCCGCTCCGCCTCACTCACCACGCTCATCGACCGTCTGCCGCAGGGACTCGACACGCCCGTTGCCGAGCTGGGCGACTCGCTTTCGGGCGGCGAGCGCCAGCGCATCGGCCTTGCGCGCATCTTCCTCAACGACGCACCCTTCATCTTGCTCGACGAACCCACCAGCGCACTCGATGCCCTCAACGAGGCGTCCGTGATGCAGGCGATCGACGAGCTCAAGCGCCGCGGCAAGACCATCGTGCTCGTGAGCCACCGTGCCAGCACCTGCGCGTTTGCCGATTTCTCGCTTTCGGTCGAGCACGGGAGGCTGAGCTAATGGCGCGTACCGCCGACACGCCGGAGCTGGCGCGCAAACGTGCATGCGAGGCCCAGATGGTGTCGCAGATGATTGCGCTGTGGTGCCGCGGGCATCATCGCGGCGGCCACGAGGGTAAGCAGGCCCCCAAAGGCGAAGAGCCCATTCGCGTCAAACTCGGCCTTCGGACCATTACGCTCTGCCCCGAATGCGCCGAGCTGCAGAAATACGCCGTCGCGCGCATTGAGCGCTGCCCGCACATGGGTACCAAGACATTTTGCTCGGCCTGTCCTTCGCATTGTTACCGGCCTGCCATGCGCGAGAAGATCCGCGAGGTCATGCGCTGGTCGGGACCGCGTATGATCCGCTATCGCCCCATCACCGCCGTGCGGCACGCGATGGTAACGATGCAGGCCAAATGCGCGGCGACACGAAGCAAGTAGTCGCCGGTGCCGGCACGCGCCGCGCAGCCTTTCCGATCGATTTCGACCCCCCGGCGTGCGCGGCGTGTTGAGAGTTGCACCATTACAATGGAGCGGATTCGCCAAATGCAAAGGAGTCGCCATGCCCGCATGCCCGCTGGTCGATTGCCACACCCATACTTCGTTTTCGGACGGCCATGCCTCGTTTGAGGACAACGTTCGCGCCGCTGCTGCGGCCGGCTGCCGCGTTATGGTCTCGACCGACCATCTCACCCTGCCCGCCAGCATGGACGCCAACTGCGAAGTGCAAGTTGTCGAGGGCAACCTGACGGCGCATCGCCTGGCATTTGAGGACGCCCGCAAGCTCGCCGCGCAAATCGCGCCGGAGCTCGAGCTCATCTATGGCTTTGAATGCGACTGGTACGAAGGTTGCGAGCCTTTGGTTGAGCGCTGGTCCGCGGGTGCCATAGTGCGCTTGGGCAGCGTGCATTGGATTGGCAACCCAGGCGATATCATGGCCGGCGCCGCGGGCACGGCGGGAACGGAGGACGTCGCTCGCCCCGATACGCCCGATTCGCGCTGCGGCTGGATCGATGACGACACCAACCTGCATGTTTGGGAAAACCTGGGGGTACACGGCGTGTGGGAGCGCTATGTCGACGACTGGTGCCGCGCCTGCGAGAGCCCGCTTAACTTTGATGTGATGGCCCACCCCGACCTGGTCATGCGCTTTTCGAAGGAAGGCTTTGCGCCCGATTTTGACCCCGCGCCGTTCTGGGAGCAGATGGCCGAGTGCGCTCACGACACGGGCCGCCGCGTTGAGATCTCGACGGCCGCACCGCGCAAGGGCTTGGACGACTACTATCCCGCGACTGGTCTTTTGCGTTGCTTCGCCCACGCCGAGGTACCCATCACCTTTGGCTCGGACGCGCACCGCGCCTGCGATATTTGCTGGAACATCCGCGAGGCTCAGGACCACGCCTACGACTGCGGCTACCGAACCTTCGCCATCCCCCACGCTACCGGCGAATGGGAGCCCACGCCCCTCGCCTAGCCATCCCTTCATAAGTTGCGGTGAAATAGTTCCTGCTTATAGCCCTAAGACCATCAAACAAGAACTATTCCACCGCAACTTCTATTTGATCCGTTGGGGACGGAGGAAAACAGGTCATTTGGTGCAAAGTATCCTGTCCCCCTTGCACCAAAAGCGTGACTAGTGGCGGCGGGCGTTGAGTTCGCCGGCCAGCTCGTCGAGGGTGATACCGTAGCGCTCGAGCGTCACGAGCAGGTGGTAGATCAGGTCGCCGGCCTCGTAGCGAATGTGATCGTGGTCGTTATCCTTGCAGGCCATGATCACCTCGCTCGCCTCCTCGGCAAGCTTCTTGAGCAGCTCGTCCTCGACATCGGTCAGCAGGCGAGCGGTATAGCTCTCCTGGGGCGACGCATCGCGACGGCCATGGATCACCTCGGCCAGTCCCGTCAGCGTCTCGCCGATGTTTCCCGGCTGCACGTTAGCTGTTCTGACTCCCATGGTTATTTCCTCTCGTTACTGCAGCGTAAAGTAGGTACCGGTCTCATCGAACCGAGGCTTTGCGCCCTTTTTCTCAAAGAACTCGACGATGACGGCATGGGCCTCATCGAGTCTTTCCTTCTCGGCCTCGAGCCAAAATGACTGCGCCCCGCAAGCATCGGTCAGATGCACGCGGCACGGCACGCCCGCGCGAAGGAGCTCGGCGTTACAATCGGCGACTTCGAACGGCGTCACGACCTTCATCGCGCTCCCCCTTCCACGCGCTTAAAGAAGCAGGTACGGTTGCCGGTGTGGCAAGCCGGACCCGGAGAGTCCACCTTGACCAGCAGTGTATCGCTATCGCAGTCGGCCCAGAGCTCCTTGACCTCCTGCATGTTGCCGCTCGTCGCGCCCTTGTTCCAGAGCTCCTGGCGGCTGCGGCTCCAAAACCACGTGGTGCCGGTCTTGAGCGTCAGCCCCACCGACTCCTCGTTCATCCAGGCAACCATAAGCACCTCACCAGTGTCATATTGCTGAACCACACAAGGAATCAACCCGCGGGCGTCGTACGTAAGATCAGACGCGGTTGTCACCTGTTCCATTTAGAAATCCAATCTCACGGGAATTCCCTGCGATGCCATATACTCTTTGACCTCACGAATGCTGAAGGTTCCAAAGTGAAAGACGCTGGCCGCCAGCACGGCGTCGGCTTCGCCCTCGATCACGCCCTCGGCAAAATGCTCGAGCGTGCCCACGCCGCCGCTCGCGATGACGGGGATTGGCACCGCGCGCGCCACGGCGCGGGTGAGCGCCAAATCGAAGCCGGCCTTGGTGCCGTCGCGATCCATGCTGGTGAGCAAAATCTCACCGGCGCCGCGACGAGCCGCCTCCTCGGCCCACGCCACCGCATCGATACCCGTGGCGTTGCGACCGCCCGCCGTAAAGACCTCCCACTTATCGGCGCCCGGCTCCCCGGGCAGGCCCACGCGCTTGGCATCGATCGCCACGACCACGGCCTGGCTGCCAAACGCCGCGGCGGCCTGGCTGATCAACGACGGATCGCGCACGGCCGCCGAGTTGAGCGACACCTTGTCGGCGCCGGCGGCAACCATGGTCCGCATGCCCGCCAAGTCGCGGAAACCGCCGCCCACGGTATAGGGAATAGCGAGCTCCTCGGCCGCGTGTGCCGCCATCTCGATGGTCGTCGCGCGGTTGTCGCTCGTGGCGGTAATGTCCAGGAAGACGACCTCGTCCGCACCCTCGCGGTCGTAGGCGCGGGCCAGCTCTACCGGGTCGCCAGCATCGCGCAGGCTCACAAAGTTGACGCCCTTGACCACGCGGCCGTCCTTAACATCCAGACAGGGAATCACGCGTTTGGTAAGCATGGGGCTACTCCTCCCCTCGGGCGGCGGCCAGCGCCTGGACCAGCGTAAAGTTGCCCTCGTAGAGCGCGCGACCGGTAATGGCACCTTCAATCGCGCCCTCACCCACCGCGGCCAGCGCACGGATATCATCGAGCGTCGAGATACCGCCCGACGCCACGACGGGAAAGCCCGCGACCTCGGCCACATGGCGATACGCCGCCACATCGATGCCTGCCTGCATACCGTCGCGTGCGATGTCGGTATACACCAGATGCTTAAATCCCAGCTCGGAAAGCTGCGCCACGGCATCGTCGAGCACCACGCCCGCGCCGTCGCGCCAGCCATTCACCTTGACCTGGCCGTCGCGTGCGGCAATGTCAGCCACCAGCAGCTCGCCAAAGCCTTGGGCTGCCACCTCGGCAAAACCCGGCTCGGTCACCAGCACGGTGCCCAGCGCAATGCGGCGCGCACCATAGCCGGCCAACTCGTCGATGCGCGCGAGCGAGCGAACACCGCCGCCCACGTCCACGGACAGACCGTCGACGCCGCAGATAACCTTAATCGCCACCGAGTTGGCAGCGCACGCGTCCTCGTCCTCGCCAAAGGCCGCGGACAGGTCGACGACGTGCACCCAGCTTGCGCCCTGCTCGGCAAAGGAGTGGGCAACGGCCACGGGGTCGTCGGAATATACCTTGCAGCGGCTGCGGTCGCCACGCTCCAGGCGCACAACCTTGCCGCCGATCAGATCGATTGCGGGAAACAGGATCATCGGCCAACCTCCTCGGCGATACTGACGAAGTTCTTAAGGATGCGCTGACCCAGCGCGGAGGATTTCTCGGGATGGAACTGACAGCCCCACACGTTGCCATGGCGCACGATGCACGGGAAGCTCCGCGTATAGTGCGTGCGCGCCAGCACATCGGCGGCATCGGCGTCGTCGGCCACCGCGTAGCTGTGGGTGAAATACATGTTGGCGCCCTCGGCAAAACCGGCAAGCAGCGGATCGGCCGCACCGGCGGGCGTCATGTGCACCTGGTCCCAGCCCACGTGCGGCACCTTCAGGCGGCTCGACTCCAAGCGCGTGCACGAACCGCGCATAATACCCAGGCCATCGACCCAGGGACCGTCAGCCTGCTCGGAGGCATCGTCGTCCGCGTCCGCACCCTCGTCCGCCGGCACGCCCTCGTTGCCGCGCTCAAAAAATAGCTGAAGGCCCAGGCAGATGCCGAGCAGCGGAGTTCCGGCGGCAACGGCGTCGAGCACCGCGTCCGCCTCGCCGCTCTGGCGCATAAAGGCGATCGCGTCATAGAACGCGCCCACGCCCGGAATGACCAGGCCGTCGGCGTTGCGGATCTGCTCCGGATCGTCCGACGTGCAGGCAGCGGCACCGGCGCGCGCAAGCCCACGCACGACGCTCGACAAGTTGCCCTTGTGGTAGTCGACCACCACGATCTTCGGTTCGCCCACGCGACCCCTCCTCTTCTCATCATCCAAAACCACCACAAAGGTGCCTGTCCCCTTTGTGGTGGTTTTTGCCCTTACGGCGGTTGCAGCGGTTACAGTGAGCCCTTGGTGCTGGGGATGCCCTGCACACGGGGATCGAGCTCGCAGGCGTGGCGCATCGTGCGGCCCACGGCCTTAAAGGCGGCCTCGATAATGTGATGCGAGTTGCCGCCCGCCAGCTCGCGCACGTGCAGCGTAAGTTTGGCATCGCGCGCAAAGGCATAGAAGAACTCGACAGCCAGCTCGGTATCGAAGCTGCCCACGCGCTCGGTCGGCACGGGCAGCTCGCAGTAGGCCTGGCCGCGACCCGAAATGTCCACGGCGGCCATCACGAGCGTCTCGTCCATGGCGATCGCCGCATCGGCAAAGCGCGTAATACCCGCTTTGTCGCCCAGCGCCCGGCAAAACGCCTCGCCCAGCACAATGCCCGTGTCCTCGACGGTATGGTGCGCATCGACTTCCACATCGCCTACCGCATGCACCGTCAAATCGAACAGGCCATGGCGGCCAAAGGCGTTGAGCATGTGGTCGAAAAACGGCACGCCGGTCGAGATATCGCACGTACCGGTTCCATCCAGGTCGAGTTTGACGACAATGTCGGTCTCCCCCGTCTTGCGGGTCACCTCGGCATAACGGCCCATCTAGATCTCCTCCTTCACCAGCACGGCAAACGCAGCCAGTACCTCATCGTTTTCCTGCGGCGTGCCCACGGTAATGCGCAGACAGTCCGCAAGCCCCGGCGCACAGCTAAAGTCGCGCACCAAAATCGAATACTCGTCGCGTAGGCGCTCGCGCACGCGCGTGGCATGCGGCGTACGCACGAGCACAAAGTTCGCCGCGCTCGGCCATGCCTCCACGGGCAGGCCCTCGGTAGCCATCGCGCGCAGGGCGCACAGCTCGCGCTCGCGCTCGGATGCGACCTGCGCCACCACAGGTGCATACGCATCGCGCGCACGCACGCAGGCAAGTGCTGCCGCCTGGCTCAGCACGTTAACTGAATAGATCTGGCGAATCGCCGCGAACACGTCGATGACTTCCGGCGCCGCGATCACGTAACCCAGACGCGTACCGGCAGCGCCAAACGCCTTGGACAACGTATGCAGAATCACCAGGTTGGGATGCTCGGCAATAAGCCCCTGCGCCGTGATGGCCGCGCCAAACGAATCGTCGGCAAACTCAACGTAGGCCTCGTCGACCATCACCATGCCGGGGCACGCATCGCACAGGGCCGCGACAAAGTCGAGCGGTGCCACGTCACCCGTAGGATTGTTGGGCGAGGTCACGATCGCTAGGTTGCACTCGGGCGCCGCTGCGAGCACAGCCGCTTGGTCGAGCCTAAAGGTCGCCGGGTCGCGCCACACATCGCGCACCTCGGTCTGACAGAGCGACGCAAAGAACGCGTACTCGCTAAAGCACGGCGGGCAGTTGAGCAGGGTCCGTCCCGCGCCGCCAAACGCCAGCAGGTAGTTATAGAGCAGCTCGTCGCCGCCATTGCCCACGCAGATGTTCTCGCGCGCCACGCCATGCCAAGTGGCCAGCTCGTCGCGCAGGTCGTTGGACATGGGATCGGGATAGCGATTGAGCGGGGTGGCGGCAAGCGCCGCATCGACCGCCTCGCGCACGCCGGCAGGCACGGGATAAGTGTTCTCGTTGGCCGAAAGGTTGATGCGCGTGGGCGTGAAGTTGGGATCGTAGGACTCAATGCCGGCCAGATAGGGCTGGACGAGCTCCTTCATGCGCGGCGTGAGTTCGGCCATATTAGACCTCCTTGCCGGTTGTGCCAGCGCCATCTGCGCTTGCAGCCGCCAGGTTCACGCCCTCGGCAACCGTCTCCACAGCGTCGCCCGGCCAGGCAACCTTGGTCAGGTCGGCCGCGGCGAGCGACTCGGCGCTCACGGCATCCTCGCCCTGCTCCAACACGCGGCGACGCAGTGCGGCCGAAAGCGCGTGTGCCCACAGGCCCTCGGCCTCGGCCAGGCGCTGCGTAGCGGGAGCGTCGGAGAGCAGGCCCTCAGGCGTATAGCAAATGACACTCGAGCGCTTGACGAACTCCTCCACCGAAAGCGGGTTGGAGAACATGGCCGTGCCGCCGGTCGGCAGCGTGTGGTTGGGGCCGGCAACATAATCGCCGAGCGGCTCGGAGCTCCAAGCGCCCACAAAGATGGCGCCGGCGTTGCGAATGCCGCCGAGCAGGCCCATCGCATCCTTGCAGTGCAGCTCAAGGTGCTCGGGCGCCACGGTGTTCACGGCCTCGACGGCGGCAGCCATGTCGGCGGCCACCACGATGGTGCCTTCATTGTCAAGCGAAGCACGCGTAATTTCGGCGCGTGGCGACTGCGCTACCAGGATGTCGATACCCGCCTCGACCACACGCGCAAACTGCTCGTCGCAGGTCACCAGATAGCAGGCTGCCAGCGGGTCGTGCTCGGCCTGGGCCATCAGGTCGGCCGCGACCACCATAGGCTTGGCCGTGGCATCGGCCAGCACGCAGACCTCGGAGGGCCCGGCGACCATATCGATACCCACGTCACCCGAGACAATCTGCTTGGCAGCGGCGACAAAGGCGTTGCCCGGGCCGGTAATCTTGTCGACACGCGGAATGGTCTCGGTACCGTACGCCAGCGCGGCCACGGCCTGGGCGCCGCCCACCATATAGATCTCGTCCACGCCGCCGAGCTTGGCGGCCGCGAGCGTATACGGGCTAATCAGTCCATCCTTTTGCGGCGGGGTTACCATGACCACGCGTTTGACGCCGGCCACCTTGGCGGGAATGGCGTTCATAAGCACCGTGGAGGGGTACTGCGCACGACCGCCCGGCACATAGATGCCGGCCGCAGCAAGCGGGGTCACCTTAACGCCGAGCATCGTGCCGTCCGGGCGCGTGGTAAACCAGCTCTGCTCGACCTCGCGCTGGTGGAACTCGCGAATCTGACGTGCAGCCTTCTCGAGCGCCGTGACAAAAGCGGGCTCGAGGCCTTCGAGCGCGGCATCGATCTGCTCTTGCGGCAGACGGAAGCTCTGCAGTTCAACGCCGTCAAAACGCTGACAGTAATCGCGCACCGCAGCATCGCCGTTGGCACGCACGTTGGCCACGATATCGCGGGCGGCGTCGACGATGTTTTGCGGCAGCACGCCCTTGCGGTTGAGCTGGTTGGTAACGAGGCGCTCACCGGGAGCAAGCTTGATGGTCTTCATTTCGGTATCCCCTATCGGTTGAGGTTGTGCTTGAAAAACGAGATGCCGGGCAGCGGCACCAATCGGTCCGCAGCCCGGATATGGGGCGCCCGTGCGCGCTCGCGCTATTGTGCCGAGCCCGCGACGGGCTCAAAATGCTTGTCCTTCACGGCGGCCGCCAGGCGATCGGCCAGGTTGCGAACGCGCGGATCCAGGCGCGCGGCACCCGGGTTGACGAAGAAGCGGGCCGTGCAGTCCATAATACGGCCGGTGATGACCAGGTCGTTGTCGCGCAGCGTGGCACCCGTGGCGGTAATGTCCACGATGCGGTCGGTCATGCCAACGATGGGGCCCAACTCAATATTGCCGTGCAGCGAAACGATGTCGGCATTCACGCCACGCTCGGCATACCAAGCGCTCGCGATGCGCGGGTACTTGGTGGCCACGCGAAGAGAACCGCGGCGGGCATAGTTGCGCTCGGCCTGGCCAGCGCGCCATGCGGGCTCCGCCTCGATAAACGTGCACAGGCCGTAGCCCAGATCGACCAGCTGCAGCAGGTTAAGGTCGGCCTCGATAAGCGAATCCCAGCCGCAGATGCCGCAATCGGCACCACCGCAGCCCACAAAGGCGGGCGCATCGCTGGGGCGCACAATGACAAACTCGATATCGCCGACCGTGCCCTCGCCAGCGTGTGTGTCGCGGCCGCGCACGATGAGGTGACGACCGGGATCGCGCAGCTCCGAGACATCCAAGCCCGCGGCCTCGAGCACGTCGAGCGTGTCGGCCTTGAGCGAGCCCTTGGGCACGGCAATGCGCAGCGGACCCTCGGTGCCGCGACCCACGGCATGGTCACCATCGGAAGCAGCGTCCTCGGCCGAGGTGCGCGCGGCCTCCAGACGCTCGAGCGAAAAGGCGAAGCCCGCCGCCGGCACCTCGATGCCGTCGCCAAATGCGCCGGTAAAGATGGAGTCGTAGCGTCCGCCCGAACCGACCGGATCGGGCAGGCCACCGGCATAGGCCTTAAAGACCAGGCCCGTGTAGTAATCAAACGAGTTCATGATGGAGAAGTCGAAGGACAGCACCTGGGCGTCCTCGGGAGCCAGGCCCTCGACCAGGGCGCGCAGCTCGCGCGTGAGCGGCGCGACAATGCCCGCCGCCGTCAGCAGCGCGTCGACGCGGTCGAGTACCTCGGCGCCGCCGTGCAAGCGCGGCAGCGCTCTATTGGCAGCCTTGACGGCCTCGGGCTCGGCGCTTGCCGCCACACGGGCATCGAGGCCCACAAAGTCGTTGGCGTGCACGCAACGCAATGCCTCGGCAGCCAGTTCGCGATCCCCACAGGCCGCGAGCAGCTCCTTAAACGGACGCACGCTACCTGCGATAATGCGCGCATCGGGCAGTGCCAGCTTGCGCACGGCCTCGGCCACCAGCGAGACGATCTCGACATCGCCCGTGGTATCGCCCGCACCGATAAGCTCAAAGCCCAGCTGCGTAAACTGACGCGAGCCACCGGCATTGCGCTGACACTCGCGGACCACCGGCGCCTCATAGCGCAGGCGCAGCGGCAGATCGGCCGCGCGCATGCGAGTCGAAACCAGGCGAACGATCGGCAGCGTGTTGTCGGGACGGACCACCAGCAGGCGACCGTCGTCATCAAAAAGCTTGAACGGCGTGTCCGCGATGCGGCCGCCTTCCTCGAGCGAACCCTTGTCCTCGAGCAGCGGCGTCTCGACCGGCAGGTAATGATGCTCCCTAAAGCAGCCCTTCACCGTCAGCGCAATCTCCTCGCGCGCCTGAGCCTCCTCGGGCAATATGTCCCGGAATCCCCACGGTGTGGCCGTCATCTGGTGAGCCTCCTCATGCTGTGTTTCATATAGAACAGAAGACCGGCAGAGCTCCGCCGGTCTTCTGGGTACTTTAGCATACTAGAGTGCTTGCGGGGAAAATCCGTCGCAGCCGCTCACACCGTATTCATTTGGAAACATAGGGCAGATCGCCGCAACCCAAACCCGCCTAGGCGCCAATCGCACGACGATACTCTGCCATTACCTGCGCATCGGCAGCTGCGGGGTCGGCGAAATAGCGCCCGTCATAGGTCTCGGCCGAAACAACTCCGCGATAGCCGCGCGCCACCAGCCTATCCAGGTCGGCGCGCATATCGCGGTCGCCGTCACCCCAGGCAAGATGCGTCGTGCCATCTGCCGCAACATCGACAAAATGCACGTGGGCGACATCATCGCCAAGCAGATCGAAATAATCGTCGATGGTATCCCCTGCCACCGCCATAGCGCCCAAATCCAGACACGCCTTAAGTGCCGGATGATCAACTGCCTCGATCATGCGCTTCGTGTCGACCGCCGAGTTCACGATCATCGACTCAACCGGCTGTAGGGCCTCGAGCACCAGTCGCACGCCGCGCTCTCCCGCATGCTCGGCAATCGCACGCAGCATCGAGGCGCTGCGACCCCACGCGTCCTCGATCGGCTCGTTCAAAAATGCCCAGCCGCTCGAGACCATGACCTGCTCGGCTCCAAGTTCCGCCGCGATATCCACAACGTTCTTAAAGTACGCGAGCGTGCGGGCACGCGCCTCATTCCCACGCGCCGCGATATTCCACGGCTTGGGGTTGTTCTGTTCGGGACAAAGCCCCACAATCCGAACCCCATACCGCTGCGACAGCTCCCGCACCTGCTCGAGCGAATCGTATCCATGGCAATCGACATACAGATGCATCGCCCCGGTCCAAAGCTCGCAACACGTGTAGCCCGAGGCCGCTGCCGAAGAAAAGAATTCCTCAAGGTCAAAATAACGATGGCTGATATTCATGACGGCAAGCTGCGGATACTCCATCTTGTCCACCTTTCGGCAAAAGGGCGCCGCAGCACAGTGTGCGCGACGCCCCCTCTTACATTATTCTCATTATGACGGATGCCCTACTGAACACCAAGCACTCCAAAGAACGCGCCGGCGATACTCACGAGCAGGATCACGAGCATGATCACGAGCGGATTCATCTTCTTCTTGAGCATGAGATAGACGATTCCAAACAGCCCCATCGTGACAAAGCCCGGGAAGATTCCGTTGAGCAGCTCGGCCAGCGTCTGAGCACCATCGCCCGCACCGACCATGAGCGGAATGTCCACGGTGACCATCTCCATGGTCATAGCGCCGATCACCATGGCGCCCATGATAGAGGCCATCTTGACGATCGTGTCCATAATGCCCGATTCCTGGACCTTGCTGATCATGTCCGAGCCAAAGCGATACCCCACAAACGTCAGCAGGTAACGGATGATGTAGTGAGGGACATTGAACACGAGCAGGAACAAAATCGGGCCAAGAATAGAGCCCTGTAGCGCCAGCGACGTGCCGACACCCGTTGCCAAAATTCGCAGCGTGCCCCAGTAGAAGGCATCGCCCACGCCGGACAGCGGCCCCATCAAAGCAAGCTTGACATTAGAGATCGCGCTCGTGTCAAAGCTATCGTCAGTAGCGTTGACCTCCTCCATTGCAGCGGCGATGGACATGGGGAGCGTCGAGATGTACGGCGTGACGTTATAGAGCTCCATATGGCGCTTGAGGGCGGCCTTAAAGTCCGCATCCTGCGGATACAGCTTGCGAAGGATCGGCATAAGGGCCCACATAAAGCCGATATGGCCCATACGCTCGTAGTTCCAGGAATGCTCATAGGGAATCGAGCGCCAGAACAGCTTCTTAAGGTCTGCGCGGGAAATCAGCCCGTCGTAAGAAGACTCAAACTTAAAACTCATCGAACCCACTCCCAATCGCAGGATCCTCGGTTGCCACTGCGGGCTGCTCCGCCTTTTTCTTGTCACCCAAAACCGTCATCGCGACGACGATGATCGCGGCAAAGATCGCCACGCCCGTCGTGCTAATGCCAAAGTAGGCGACGAGGAAGAAGCCAGCGAAGAAGAACGGCGCCACCGTCTTGTTCATAATCATCTGAGCCAGCATTGCAAAACCGAGTGCGGGCAAGAAGGCGGCGGCGACATCCATACCGGTCTGAACGAAATCGGGGATGATGTTGAGCAGGCTGGCGACGGCATCGGCGCCAAAGAAGAATGCCAGGGGAATAATCAGCAGGCCGCACCAGCTCTGCGCGTAACCGGCGATGAGCATGTTGCGCGTGATGGCCTTGGTGTCTCCGTCCTCGACGTTTTTGTCGATACGGTGCACCAGCAGCAGCATCACCGGCTGGCCCAGGGCAGTATCGAGCGCCAGGACGATCGTTGCGATGGGAATGCCCAGGGTCAGGGCCGCCGAAGCGTCCGCGCCGGCCTGCATGGCAAGAGATACGCCCAGGATAGTGCCGGAAATCGTATCGGGCGGGTTATAGGCGCCGACCGAGATGGCGCCGACCATGGCAAGCTCCATCGTGGCGCCCATGATCGTGCCGGTCACCATGTCGCCCATGACAAGGCCAACCAGAGGTCCGAGCACGATCGGGCGCTGGAGGTAGCTCGTGCCCGTCAGCCACTCGGAATAGCCCAAAAGGGCAATCAGGAAAATCAGGATTGTCTTGATAACCATGACAGCCCCTAACCGATGACCTTCGCGGCGTCAGTCTTCGCATCTGCCGGAATCATCTGAATGAACAGTTCATAGCCCTCGCCGAGCAGCTCTTTGACGTATGCCTCGTTTTCGGGCGTAAGGAACACGCTCGTCGAGACCTGGCGGGCATTCTCGCTAAAGGCAACATTGCCGAGGTTAATCTTCTTGACTCCCATCGCCTTGGCGACGGCACCGGCCTGCTGGATCGTCTCGCAAACCACGAAGAGCTTGTACTTATCGGTCACACCGCTCTGAAGCGCCTTGACGGCATCCTCGGTGTTTTTGACGACGACTTTGCAGCCCTCCGGCCTTGCAAGGGACAGGGCCTGCAGACGAAGCTTGTCATTGAGAACCGTGTCGCTCACCAACAGGATGCAGTCGGCACCCAGAGCCGAGGTCCAGCTAACGGCAACCTGGCCATGAAGCAGTCGGTAGTCCACGCGAACCATCTGAATCATGATGTGCTCCCTAGTGATTAAAACTCATCGAGTTCGGCCTGCCCCAGCAGGTCGTTGACGTACTTGACCTTGGTGTCGTCCGCCTCGACGATCTGGCGAATGGCCTCATCGATCGGGGTGGATTCGGGCACGAACAGCAGCTGAATAAGGAGCGGCAGGTTCATATTGGTCACCAGATGCGTGTTGGGACGCGTCTGGACGATCTTGGTGAACTCGTTGTTGACACTGCCGCCAAAGAGGTCGGTGCAAACGACGACCTCATCGTCCGCGGCAAAGCCGTCCAGAATCGCTGCGGCCTCCTTGGTCAGGTCCTCGTTTCCGTCGACATACATAGAGAGCGCATGGACGTTTTCGCGCTCGCCGGAAAGCAGGCCGATGCTCTCGACGATTCCAGACGCAAAATGAGCATGGGACGCCACGATAAACTGCCTCATTCGATTCCCCTTCCTAGCGAATTTCGGCATAAAAATGCCCGGACGCATGCGCCCGGGCAGGGTGCTTCTTAAATGAGTGGTCAACTATTAGTAGTCGAACTGGTGATAGTAACGACGGTAGTTGAGGTTGTGCTTGGTGACCGTCTCGTAGTAAGCGGCAAGGCGATCGGTGATCAGCGAGGAGAGGATCCACGGAGACACGATGACGCGGAACTCGTCGTCAAGGCCGGGGATCGCGAACTCGGCGGTGTCGATGATGTTGATGTCGGTGTCGCC
>UROR01000022.1 GCA_900549535.1 uncultured Collinsella sp.
GCGGACATTGCGTGCCACGACTTTGATTTGACGTTGGGCTCGGGAGACGTCGCGTTTGCGGGCACCGTGACCGACACTCTGAATGCCGAGGTCGGTTCGGGCGATGTGACGTTCGAGCTTTACCAGGCCCCCGCGAAATCGATGGACGTGAGTGTGGGCTCGGGCGATGTGGAGATGACGGTTCCGAACTCGACGGGCTTTAAGGCGAGCCTCACCTTGGGCAGCGGCGACTTCGAGAGCGATTTCCTTCCGCTTGGCTACGACGGCGAGACCATTTTGAATCTTGAATTCGATAACGGTGACAAGTCTGCCACGTATAGTTTTGAAGTCGATTCGGGCGACATGTCGTTTGATTCGGAGTAGTGAGGCAGACGAAAGCCTAGGCGAAGATATAGACGCGCTGTTTGATGAAGGCGCCGAAGCCGAGATCGGCTCCGGCGCCTTTGCCTTTACAATGGGGGCATGGAACAGATTATCTTGAACATGCTTGAGGCCCTGCGTCGCGGCGAGACCGTGGACGACAAGGCACTCGTCAAACTGATACATGCCGAGGCGCGCTGTGAGGGTGCCGACAAACGCGATTTGGCCAAGCGCCGTCTGCTGCCGTTTTACCAGCGGGTTAAACGTGAGGAGCCGGCTCGGTGGGCTGCGTGGAATGTTGATGCCGATCTGGAACGTCAACTGCTGCAGGTCCTGCGCATGAAGCCTCGTCGCACGGCTTCGGGCGTGGCGACCATTACCGTCATCACCAAGCCCTGGCCATGCTCGGGCGATTGCCTGTTTTGCCCCAACGATCTGCGCATGCCCAAAAGCTACCTGCACGCCGAGCCGGCGTGCGCCCGTGCGGAACAAAATTGCTTTGACCCGTATCTGCAGGTGAGCGCTCGTCTGACCGCGCTTTCGCAGATGGGGCACGCAACCGATAAGATTGAGCTCATCGTGCTCGGCGGTACCTGGAGCGACTATCCGCAAGGGTATCAGACGTGGTTTATGTCGGAGCTTTTCCGTGCGCTCAATGACGATGCCGTCGCCGGCGTGGCGGCCAACCCCATGCTGGCGCGTCCGGGCATCAGCCGTGCCGAGGCGGGGCGCCTGCTCGATGACGCTCCCGCCGATGCCTTGCCGCCGGTGGTAACAGAGCGCCGCGAGCGCTATCGGGCTGCCGGTATTGCGACCGACGAGGCCGAGCTTGCGAGTGGTGTTGCCGACGAGCAGGAGCGTGTGGATGCTGCCGTGGGCGGCTATAACCGCGCGGTGCGTCGTCTGTACGGCCCCGGTACGCCGTGGGGCGAGGTTGCCAAGTGGCAGACGGCAACGATGGAGGAGCTTGAGCGTCAGCAGCGCATCAACGAGACGGCGAAGCATCGCGTGGTGGGGCTCGTTATCGAGACGCGCCCCGATGCCGTAACGCCGCAGGCCCTCACGCTCATCCGCCGCCTGGGTTGCACCAAGATTCAGATGGGTATTCAGAGTCTCGACCAACATTTGCTCGATATCAACGAGCGTCGCATTTCGGTGGCGCAGATCGAGCGGGCGTTTTCGCTTGCGCGCTTGTTTGGCTTTAAGATCCACGCGCACTTTATGCTCAACTTGCTGGGTGCCACGCCCGAGGGGGATAAACGCGACTACGAGCGCTTTATGACCGAGGGGGCCTTTATGCCCGACGAGGTCAAGGTCTACCCGTGTGCGCTCATCGAGGGCTCGCGTCTGGTGGGCTGCTATGAGCGCGGCGAGTGGCGTCCCTATACCGAGGAAGAACTGCTCGATGTGTTGGCCGATGACATCGTGGTGACGCCGGCGTTCTGCCGCATCAGCCGCATGATCCGCGACTTTAGCTCCGACGACATCATGGTGGGCAACAAGAAGCCCAACCTGCGTCAGCTCGTTGAGAACCGCCTGGCTGCTCGGGGTGACGGTGCGACGGTGCGCGAGATTCGCTATCGCGAGATCAGTACCGCGGGTGCCGACCTGGATGAACTGTCTCTTGATGAGGTCGCTTACGAGACGCCGGTGACGCGTGAACGCTTTTTGCAGTGGGTGACGCCCGAAGGCAAGATCGCCGGCTTTTTGCGTCTGTCGCTGCCCGTTCGCGCTTTTGTTGCCGCACATGCGGACGAGTTGCCGACGATGCCGGACGAGGCGATGATTCGCGAGGTACACGTGTATGGCATGGCGGCGCGCGTGGGGGATCAAGGCCAGGCAGCCCAGCACCATGGATTGGGACGGTCGCTGGTGGAGCGTGCGTGCCATATTGCTCGGGACGCGGGCTATGCGCGCATCAACGTGATCAGCGCGATTGGTACGCGCGAGTACTATCGCCATCTTGGATTTTATGACTATGGCCTTTATCTGCAAAAGGAGCTCTAGATGAACAAGCCGAGTGTTTCTGCCGGCGTCGTTGCCGGCGTTGCTCTGGGAGCCGCGGCGCTTGGTGCGGCCGCCGTCGCTGTTCGTGCTGCCTGTCTGCAGGTTGCGCGAACCCGCAATGGGTTGGCGCGTGTGAAGCGCGTGCACGACGAGGGCGGCGACGAAGTCCGCGTATTGGTACAAGGCGGCGTCTACCAAAGTGCAAGCTACGTTGGCGAGCGTTGGGCGGAGCCCGTCTTTACGTACTATCGTTCGTTTGACGACGTGTTTGAGGCCGAGGATGCGATGCGCGACGCTTACGGTCACGGTATCGACCGCATGCTTATGCTGGGCGGCGGCGGGTTTGCCTATCCCAAGTTCGCGCTGATGTCGCACGAGGACTTGTGCATGGACGTTATCGAGTATGACGGAGAGATTACGCGCCTAGCGCGCCGCTGGTTCTACCTGGACGAGCTGGAGCGTGCGGTGGGCGACCGCTTGCGGGTGATTACCGCTGAGGCTCGCTCGTATTTGGGTGTGACGAGCGTGGGCCATCGTCGCTACGACGTGGTCGTGAGCGATTGCTTTGGCGGTGTCGAGCCCGTACGCGAGCTGGCGACGGTTGAGGCGTTGCGTTTGGTGCGAGGCAGCCTGAACCCCGGGGGTATCTACGTTGCCAATATCGTGAGCGCAAACGAGGGGAGCGACGTAACGTTCCTGCGCGATTGCGCCGCCACGGCGCTCGAGGTGTTCGCCCACGCCTGGGTGGTCCCATGTGGCGATGCAGAGTTCGGCGGCGAGGAGAATTATCTGCTCATCGCCAGCGACGGCGACTACGCCTTTGCCGAAGCTGTGCCCTTCGACACCGACTTCCTCGGCACCGTCCTTCACGACAAGTAAGTCTCCCCGTCCCAAAAAGGACTGGTCTTAGGCGTGGTCGCGCCAGCTGAGGACGCGCTGCTTCATGCCCTCGATGTCGAGCACGCCTTCGGCAAAGCCCTTGCGCACGAGCTCTTCGGGAACGAACTCATCGTAACGATCAAAGTAAGGCACCTCGCCGGGATAGACGAGCTCAATGGGGTCGAAGTCCTTCTCGGCCTCGGCGGCGAGCACCTCAAAGAACGTCTCCTCGTCGGCCTTCATCTTGAACTGCATAAAGTACGGACGTGACGGGTCGAGTCCGCGAAGGCCCAGCTCCGCGGCACACTTAATCTTGAGCATGCGCTCGAGTGCCAAAAAGGCGTAGCTGCCCAGCCAGGGGAAGAGCACCCAGGTGTCGCCACCCAGGTTGATGAGTGGCTTGGTCCCCGCGCCCGAAATCTCGGCCGTATGGCGAGCCTGTGCAAGACGTGCCCGTGCGTTGCCCATGAGATACGGATATGCCGCATGCTCGTTGAGCGCCTTGCGCATGCGTTCGAGTACGTGTGTATTGATGTCACCGGGGCAGTCGCCAAAGTAGGCCGGCACCCGGCCTTTGACCTGCGTGGCAAAGACGGTATGACGCTTCCAGTCCACTTCCTCGACGATCCAGCAATGGCCCGCGATGGCGATGCGCTCGCCAGGTGGTGGCGGGTTGACAATCGTGCCCAGTTCGGCCGATTCGCTACGAACGGTAAACTCCTCGTTCTCCTGGAACACGGCGTAGAACTTAAAGTTGTTAATGATGCGCTCGCCCGCGAGACCCACGATGAGTCCGCCGCCTTCGGTGACCTGGATATGGTCGATCTTAATGAGGTGACGCAGCAGCACGCGATAGTCATCGGCCGAGACGCGGTGGAAATAGCTGAGCGTGAGCACGCGCTGAGCAAGCTCTGCCGGCGTGAGTTCGCCGGTGCTGGCGAGGGTCGACATGGTCTGGTGATAGAGCAGGCTGTAGGGGAGTCGATCGAGCTCGGGCGGCTCGACCCACTTTTCCTCGCGATAGAGTTGTACGAGCGCGATGCCCTGCAGGAGCTTCCACGGAATGGTCTCGGGCATCATCGTGCGCGGCTCAGGCTCTTCCTCGCGCATGACAAACCACATCTCGGGCGGAAGGTCGCGACGGCCTGTGCGCCCCATGCGCTGCAAAAAGGAGCTGACGGTAAACGGCGCGTCAATCTGGAAGGCGCGCTCCAGGCGGCCGATATCGATACCGAGCTCCAGCGTAGAGGTGGTGACGGTTGTCTGTGCCTGCTCCTCATCGCGCATGAGTTCCTCGGCCGTCTCGCGCAACGATGCCGAGAGGTTGCCGTGATGGATAAGGAAGCGGTCTGGCTCGTGCCGGTTTTCACAGTAGCTCCGCAACATGGAGCACACGGCCTCTGCCTCCTCGCGCGAGTTGGCAAAGACCAGGCACTTGCGGCCGCGCGTATGCTCAAAGATATACCCCATGCCAGGGTCGGCGTTGTCGGGCGCCGTGTCGGTGGGGTTGAGGAGCGTCTGCTCGGTGGCCCGGGGGATGTCGACTTCGCCCTCGGGGGCCGAGGAAGTGCGACGGTCTTTGGGAGCGGCCTTGCCCCGTGCCCGTTCACGACGTTGACGGCGCTCCTCTTGTGTGAGCTGTCCGCTGTGACGCATGTCTTGGGCGCCGGCGGACAGTGCCGCGGGTGCCGCTGCCTCAATGCGCTCGCATGCAAGCACTTCGGCCTCTTGAGGACTTGTGCCCACGAATCCCCGCTGCTGTGCCTGGGGGCCCGAGTTGTAGAAGTGCTCCATGGAGATACGCCACACGCGACGCGGTTCCTCAAAACGGGGGATAACGCAGTCGCGTCCCGTTCCCTGTGAGAGAAAGGCACCCGTGCGCTCGGGGTCGCCGATGGTGGCCGAAAGGCCAATGCGGCGGGGCTGCACGCCTGCCATGCGCGAGAGTCGCTCGATAAGGCAGAGCGTCTGCCCGCCACGGTCGCCGCGCATGAGCGAATGGACCTCGTCGATGACCACATAGCGCAGGTCGCAAAACATGCGCGGGATCGCCATGTGCTTATGGATTAAGAGCGCTTCGAGTGACTCGGGCGTAATCTGCAAGATGCCGCTCGGTTTTTTGATGAGCTTAGCCTTGTGCGACTGCGAGACATCGCCATGCCAGTGCCAGACAGGGATATTGGCTTCTTCGCACAGGTCGTTGAGGCGGACGAATTGGTCATTGATGAGCGCCTTGAGGGGGCCAATGTAGAGGGCGCCCACGCTTGCGGGCGGGTTCTCCCAAAACTCGGTCAGGATGGGAAAAAAGGCTGCCTCGGTTTTGCCGGAAGCCGTGGATGCCGTCAGGAGCACATTGTCCTGCGTGTTAAAGATGGCATCTGCCGCCGCAACCTGGATAGAGCGCAAGCTCTCCCAATCGTGGGAGTAGATGAAGTCTTGGATAAACGGGGCGTAGCGGTCAAAGGCGTTCACGGGGCCTCCTCTCAAAAACGAATCTCTCAACGCGGCTGGCAACGGCTTGCTGCATTACTGCCTCAACGTTTGCCCAGATAGAACCTACCAAAATAAACCTGTCCCTTTTTGGCAGGCTAGATGGTGAATTCGGCGAAGTTACGGTCGCCGTCTGCGGTGCCGGTGTCGCCTGTTGCGGCTGCCGGCACCAGCGCGTCGCCACCAACGCTTTGCAGCAGCTCCGCCACATTTGCATCGGGGTTCTGACACAGGATATCGAGCAGTTCGATAAAGTCACGAATGACTTCACGCGGCGTCAGATGCGTGTCGGCTCCCACACGACCGAACTCGATCTTGAGGAAGTCCACCAAGTCGTTCTCGGTAAGCGTGGGCGTCCAGCCAAAGTAGCCGGCGTGAATTTGCATGAGTTTTTCGATCAGCACCAGCAACTCCTCATAGGTGAGTGGCTGCAGGCGGATGATGGGCGCGAGCATGTCCTTAAGGTCCTCGCGCGCAAAGCGGCCCTGAGCGAGTCGGCTGCGCAGGGCCTCGTAGGAGAACACGCCTCGGCGGCGGTCTTCGATAGAGGTTGGAGTGCCGCCCATGATCATGCCCAGGTACTGCGCCTTGCCCTGGAGCGTGTCGTTGTACATAGTCAGGATCTTCTCGTAGTTGTATTGGCGCGTGATCGCGTTGGGAATCTTGTACAGATTCACGAGTTCGTCGATGAGCACCAGCATGCCCTTGTATCCGCTGCAGACCAAAAAGCGTGCAATGAGCTTAACGTAGTCGTACCAGTCGTCATCGCTGATGATGGTCGAGGAGCCCAGCTCGGCGCGAGCCTCGCTCTTGGTACGGTATTCGCCGCGGATCCATTTGGTCACGCGGCTCATGGCTTCCTCGTCGCCCTCGGATACGGCCGTGCGATAGCGGCGAAGCATGCGGGTGAAGTCGAAGCCGTGGACCATCTCCTCGAGCGGGGCCAGTTGGGCATTGACGACCGACTCGTCGACATCGGCACACGAGGCGACCCAGCGATCCAGGATAAGGTTGAGCGCACCGCCCTCGGGGCGCGTTTTAGTCGATATGTTGCGGATGAGCTCACGGTAGGTGGCAAGGCCCTGACCCTGGCCGCCCTGCAGGCGGCGCTCAGGGGATAGGTCGGCATCAGCGACGACGAATCCCTCACCCATGGCGTGCGTGCGGATGGTCTGGAGCAAAAAGCTCTTGCCGGCGCCGTAGCGACCGACCAGGAAGCGGAAGCTCGCCCCACCGTCGGCGATGAGACTCAGATCGGTGAGCAGGGCGCGGATCTCGACCTCGCGCCCTACGGTAATGTAGGGAAGGCCGATGCGCGGGACCACGCCGCCCTTGAGCGAGTTTAGGATAACGGCAGCGACGCGTTTGGGTACGCGGGGCGCTGCGGATGTGGTATCACTCATGGTCTAGGTATCCTCTCACGTCTGCTTCGTAATACTCGATAATTTGCGGTCCTGCCGCGCCGAATTCGATAACGGTGTCTCCCACCAGGTCAAAGAGCGACTCGTTGATGCTGTCGACGAGCATGTCCTCGCTCTGCCCCGATTGCACTACCGCCGATTCCGCCTGTACTGCGTTGTGCTCGAGCAGCGCGCGGAGATAGGCGTCTGCGGCAGGCGTGAGTTCGTTCGTGGCGTCAGCGGGCGCAACGGCTGCGAACGCGGGCGTCGGCGCGAGAAGTGGTGCCACGACACCAAACTGTTTGGTGGATATGGTCGGCTCGTCGGTCAAGTCCTGCCGAATGGGTGTCACGACCGGTTCGACAATCGCGTCGGTTACGGGCTCGGCTTCCGGTTGCCCTGAGTCCGCTGCCTCGGCTTCTGCGGACGCGCCGTCCTCGCGTTCCTCGTCGATCAAAAGCGCTTCACGCGTTTGCGCGGCGGCGCTCCGAATGTGCCCCAGCTGACTCAGATCGATATCGATCTTGACGGGCTGGTGTGCGGCGTCCCACGAAAGCCATGCCACAATCTCGTCATCGATAATCTTGGCCAGATATTTGGGGACCTTTTCTTCCTTAAGGGGATGGGCGGGGTCCAGCGCCAGGCGCAGGCGTTGGTCGCAGGCGCGCATCATTTCACCGAGCTTGCTGCTCTTTTGCCTGCTACCGTGGATACGCATACATTCCCAAAAGCCGTTTTGGCAACGGTAGATATGGATGGGATCCAGGCGGTATTCGCAGTCCTCGTGGCGCTCGGGCGCAAAGAATACGGCCGAGGCAAACATGGTGTAGGGCATGGCCGTCTCCTCCCCAAATAAGCTCGCCACGATGCCGGTCTTTCGGTGCGTGTCATAGTAGCGCGCCATACGGACATACACGGCGCACGCCACGTGGCGCAGATCGCGGTGGTGGCTGCGGTCAAGCCGCGAGTTACTTAGGTTGTACGTGGAGAGGGCGTTGATGGCGGCCATGAGTCGCTCCTCGCGCACCTCATCGGGCGGAAGGGGGAGCGTGGGCTCGGAGGTTTTGCGACGCTTAGGGGTCTGGCCGGACGGTGCCGGTGCTGGTACAAGGTCTCGTGCCGCGCGCCGCAGCTCGATAAGGGCGTTATCGAACATGACGGTTTTAGAGTCTCGAAGCAGCTTGGGATCGAGCCCGTGGAACACGGCGTAATCCTGCAGCCACACGCGTGCAAATCGGTCGATGCCGGGCTCGAAGGCGCGATAGACATCCCAAAAAGCCTTGATCTTGTTAAAACCATCGAGCGGGTCATCTACGCCAATGCCGCAAATCAGCTCATAGAGATACAGAAAGGCAAAGGACGTAGACGTTTCCTCGACGGTTCCGCGGCGCACTTGGGCACGCCAGGTAAAGTAGCCGCGCAGCTGCCGGTCGCTCATGGCGTTGTAGGTGGGAAAGTATGACTTAAAGGTGCCGTTGTAGGGGCAGTCGTCCTCAAAATCGGCCATCAGCAAGCCTTGGCGGTAGAAAAGCTCGGCCTCCGATAGCCAGCGGCCCGCGCCGCCCTCGGGGTCTTCTTGCCAACGCGATATCTCACGCATTTTGCGGTACTGGTCGGGGAGGAAGTTCTGCATCTGTCGGCCGGTTTTGAGAATCGGCTCGTCTGCGTAGATTTCGTTTGAGAAGCGGGCGGACTGATGGGTCCGGGCCTCGGCCATAATGCGCTCGATGAGCATCTTGATGTCCTGGTCGGCCACCGCTCCTCCTCTCGAACGCAGCTACGGTGACCTCATATCATAGCACAGCATCAAACAGGTGTTCGAGATACCGCTGCGTTGATAGATTTAGAACAGGAGGGCGTAGATGACGGCGATGACGACGGAGGGAAGCATATTGGCCGTGCGGAAGGTCTGAGGACGGATGAGGTTGACGCCGACGCAGAAGATGAGCATGGAGCCTACGAGCGAAAGGCTGTCGAGGGCTGCCGTGGTCATGATGGGGGAGAGTGCGCCGGCAAACAGCGTGATCGTCCCCTGGAACACGGCGACGGGCAGGGCGGAGAAAATGCAGCCGCGGCCGAGCGACGCCGTCATGGTGCAGACGATGATGCAGTCCAGTGCGCCCTTGAGGGCAAGCGTTGACCAGTCGCCGAGCAGGCCGTCCTGGATCGATCCCACAATGGCCATGGCGCCGATGCACACGGTAAGTGAAGTCGAGACAAAAGCGTTGGTGAACCCGTTATCGCCCTCACTGCCAGTCTTGCGCTTGAGCCATTCGCCAAGGTTCTCGATGGCGGCCTCCAAGTTGACGGCCTCGCCGATGAGCGAGCCGAGGGCGAACGAGACGATGAGCATGGTGGTACCGGTGGTCGCTAGTGCCTTTCCATCGATGATGAGCATCTTTTGCATGGTGCCGCCCAGGCCGATAAACAGGACGCACAGCCCCGATGCTTTCATGAGCGTGTCTTGGATGCGCGGTGTAATGAAGCGGCCGCCCGCTAATCCCAAAAGACCGCCCGCAATCAAAAGCACAACGTTGATGATTGTTCCCAAGCCCGGCATGAGCCCTCCCGTATTGATGCCAACGTGGCAATCGTAGCAGAGTGGAATGCGAGGTACATCGCGACTCATCTAATACGTTATATAAGTGGCATTAGCAACGACGCGCAGCATTTAAGCCTCAGGTGGTTGTCGGGACATAGGGATAGTATTCAAAGCGCAGTGTCATAAGCCGCTGTGGGGATTCAATAGCCGCGGCAATGATATTGGCATCGCGGGCACGATCAAACCCTTCGAGCTCGATCTGGTACGAGACGTCTTGCATAATGTCCAGACGTCGCCAGGCTAGGAGTGTGTCACCATCGAATTCCAAGGTCTTGCCTCCGTCTGGAGCAACGGCGTATAGACGCAGCTTGGCGGTGGTTGCAGGGTCGACAACTGTGACCTTTTTAATTTCGTTTCGAGTATTCTTGGCGCCCAACAAGGTGAGCAGTGTTGGGGCCACGACCTCGCCCGATGGCAAAAAGACGACTTCGATGGATTCAGGAAATGCGATGATGGCCGACTTACGGACGGGCTGATTGGCGGCGGCAACTTCGATGTTCGCAGCGTCGATGACCTCTGTGTGGTCGAGCGCGGCAAGCACGCAGCAGTTACCTTCATCGATCTCTTGAGGATCAGCAAGCCCCAGACTGTCCGCGAGCTCGGGATCGTTTGGATCGGTAGCGGGCTCATTCGGTGCTTCGAAAGAAGCTGGGACGCTGTTTGTCGGCGGCGGCGTGTCGCCCGCATCTGCTTCTTTGTCCGCGCCCTCTTCTTGTATGGTTGCGTTGATGGGTTCGTCGTTTGAGGGGAGCGTCTTGGCGTCAAACGCGGAGGGGAGAATTCCGATGGCTCCGGATCCGTTCCATTCCATTTCGAGAAGCGCCGGGTCGGCAAGAATGCGTTGCCTGCTTTGCGCGTGGGCATCGATTTCAATAGGGCCTGCCTCTATCCCTCGTGTAACGCTGAGTGATCCGGCTGGCTTCTCGAAATGAGCGTCTGTGTCTTTGGCGCTGACGGCGTAGAACAGCAGGGACGCTTCTCCCGCCGCGATGGCATCGGTGCCGGCTTTGGTCAGCCGCAACGATGCCGTGAATGAGAGGGTGGGCTGCGTGTCGTCTGCATTCGCGGCGGCGCAGCCCAGACATATACCGCCTCCTTTCTCAAAAAACGTACCGTCGAAGGCGACCTTCGCTCCGTTCGCCGAGTCATCGACCGAAGCGATGTCGATGCGCAGCTCTAAATTGCATGGATCGCCATCTGCATCGAGCACAACCGAGCGCCACGTGCAGACGGCGCACCCCGCCTGGGAGCCGTTTGCCTTGTTCGAACGATTGATATCCACGACTATCGAGCCGTCCGTATTACGACGAAGGCATCCCGAGGTCGAGATTGCGGCCTGTGCGATCGAAAAACGCTTGCACGCAATGGCGCTCGACGGATTTGGTGCGGAACTTAGGGCTGCTGGTAAGGAGTCTGCCATGACGGGAGTCGCCCAAGCGGCGACAGGCGTTCCGGTTGCGAGCGCGCCGCAGAGTGCGACGACGGGCAAAAGGTTCTTCGATGCCATGGGGTCTCCTTAACTAATTTAGTGCGGCCTGTCCGTGTTTTGTTTCTGGCTGCGTTTGATGTGCAGACCGAGGCCGGCGGTTCCCGCGCCTGCTGCTGTGGCGCCTGCTGCCAAGAGCCATCGTCTGTCGCCTGTCTGCGCCAGCGGTTCCTCGCGGTCGCCGCGGTCGAGCTCCGAGAGGTCGACCGTCACTTGCGTGGCGGCCTGCGCCTGTTCTTGCTGGGCAAAGGCCATGGCTGGCCCAAACGCTAGGATGCTGACGACGGCGGCCAGGGCGACGGCCTTATGCCGTGTGCGCACCGGGCTCGACCGTCCAGGTAATCGTTGCAACCTGATCGCCTTCGCCGGTTACGCGGAAGATGTCGCGCGTGACGCGGGCGACGTTTCCGCTTGTCTTGAGCTTAATTTTGTCCGCGCCGCCGGCAATGCCCTGGTAGCCCATGTCGAAGGCTGCATTCTTGGAAAGATCGAGGCCCGTTCCTTGCATTGCGGCGCTGGCGTTCTGGAGTGCGCCGTCGGGGCCGACCTTAAAGTCGATGGAGTTCTGCGCGGTTCCGGCCTTGGCGTCGGCGGCAATGGTCCAGGTGTTCATGGCGTCGATCTTCATGTTGGTGACATGGATGCCGTAGGCCGAATGATTGTCGATGGTGGTCGCGTCTTCTGAGGGGCCCTGAAGCGTGCCGTCGGCCTTGGCGACGAAGGGAATAACCGTCGGAACTTTGAACTCAACGTTGTCGATCTCGGTCCTGACCATTACCTTCGTGGTTCCAACGCGCCCGGCCGCCATAGCTGGCGTCGGGGCGGCGCCCATTGCGAGTGCGAGCGCGAGCCCTGCGCCCACGACGAGCGCTCTGGCTCCGTTCATGTTCCTGGTGATGTTCATGGTCGTTCCTTTCTATTCGCCGCGGGCCGTCCCCGCGATGATTGGACGAATGCTGGTGAATTGCGTGCGGTGCTGCGTCGACCGGAAAGCTAGTTCTCGGCTTGCTCAACCCGTACCTTGACACGTGTCGGATTGCCGTGGCTGTCGAGGGTCTTGGCATCGAGTGCCTGGATCTCGATGTACGCCTCGCCTTCTTTGATGTCGCCGGCGGGGCACGTCTCGATTGTCTTGCCGGTCTCGACCACACCGGATTCGTACATGGTCTCGTCGTTTTGGATGACGCGGAATCGCTGGGGAAATTTATTGTCTTGGACGTTTTGCACGTTGACGCGCAGCTTGCCGTCCTCCTGCAGCTGAGCGACCGGCGCGACCGAAATCGTCATCATGTTGTCGCGGACGATGGCGTCGAGCTCATCCTGGATTTCCTGGCGCGTTTTGCCCTCGGCCGTCGTAACCGAAGCGCCCGCCTCGGGTACGGGCCGCGACTGCCAAGTGTATAGTCCTACGGCGACAAGGGCGCAGACGATGGCCAGGCAGGCAACGATGAGCTTCTTGCGATGCCCCAGGCCTGCAAAGTGGGGCGGCTTCCTCGCGCTCACGCGGCATCCTTGGCAGTATAGACGCGCGCAAAGGTGGACGGGTCCGCTCCAAAGAGCATGTGAAGCATCAGGCGGCGCGAGTAGACGAGTTCTTCGAAGTCGGGAGGGAGCTCGATGTCGTGGATATGCGCGATGTGGTGGGCGAGCGCCGAGAACGACTCGGGGTCGCAGATCACATCGGTAGTAACGTGGTAGACCGCCGTATCGGGGAATGCCTCTTCGTCGAAAGGCAGGAGATGGGGATCGTCGTCGACTTCGATGGCGATGCCGTACTGGGGCCAGTAATATGCCATGGGAACCTCCCTGCTTCTGGGCCAAAACTTCTATTGGTTTTGGCTGTCGACGCCGACCGTATCAGCCGCTACTTGACCAATTTCTGACCAAATGCTTGACGGATTGGCGTCTTCGCAGATAAAAGGCGGCAAAAAATACTTCAACTTTTTTCGAGCGACAATCGAGCGATCGGCGACGGCAGGGAGATATGTGTCAAAAGCATCGTCTGTCGAGGAAATCCAGCCGCTCACCGAATTACACGAACGTAAAAAACGCCAATTATGGAGACGGTCTCGAACACGTCGACGAAACGATGCGGTAACATCTCCCTGCAAACACTGTAGTTAGCTAAAGGGGGAGTTCGCGTGTCTGCAACCATTAAACCCTTCACCGACGAGTTCGAAGAGTATGGTCGCGATGAGTCTCGCACATCGGGCGAGGCCTCGAGCATCTCGTTTCCGACAACGGAGGACGAGGTCCGCGCCATTTTGAAAAAGCTCCATGCCGAGCGTGTCCCGGTAACGGTTCAGGGCGCCCGAACCGGCCTTGCCGCCGGTGCCGTGCCCCACGGCGGGCATATCCTCAATACTTCCCGTATGAATCGCTACCTGGGCATTCGCCGCGATGAACAGGGCCGCTTTCTTTTGCGTGTGGCGCCCGGCGTCGTGCTGTCTGAGCTGCGCAAACAACTGGGCAAGAAAGTGCTGCCGACTGCCGGCTGGGACCAGGCATCGCTTGAGGCCTACGAGGAGTTCCAGGAAGCTCCCGAGCAATTCTTTCCTACCGATCCCACCGAGGCATCTGCCTGTCTGGGCGGTATGGCGGCGTGCAACGCTTCCGGCGCCCGTAGCTACGCTTACGGCCCCATGCGCCCTCACGTCACGGGCCTTCATGTCGTGCTGACCGATGGCGACCTGCTCGAGCTTCACCGTGGCGAGGTTTTTGCACAGGGTCGTCGCCTTTCGCTCGTCACGGTGCAGGGCCGCACGCTCGAGCTCGACCTTCCCGACTACACCATGCCCAAGACCAAAAATGCTTCGGGCTATTTCGTTGCTGACGATATGGACGCCATCGACCTCTTTATCGGTGCTTGCGGCACGCTCGGCGTTATCACCGAGCTCGAGATTGCCCTGCAGGCGGCGCCTGCGGTCGTTTGGGGCGTGAGCTGCTTCTTTGACAGCGAAGACAAGGCCGTGTCCTTCACCGATTCCGTGCGCCCCGTCCTGTCCCACGCGGCTGCCATCGAATATTTTGATGCGGGCGCCCTGAATATCCTGCGTCGTCAGCGTGAGCAGTCGACCGCGTTCGCCTCGCTGCCGGCGCTCGACAAAGACGCCAAGGTCTGTGTCTACGTGGAGCTCGACTGCGACGACGAAGTCCAGGCGACTGAGGAACTGTATCACTTGGGGTGGGTGCTAGAGCTTGCGGGCGGCAGCGACGATGCGACATGGGTCGCGCGCACCGAGGTCGATCGCGAGTGTCAGCGATTCTTCCGCCATGCGGTGCCCGAGAGCGTCAACATGCTCATCGACGAGCGTCGCCGCACGGATCCCGCCATCACCAAACTGGGCTCGGACATGTCGGTGCCCAACGCACGCTTGGCCGATGTCATCGCCCTCTATCGCCGCACGCTGGCCGAAAGCGGGCTTGAATCTGCTGCCTGGGGGCACATCGGTAACAACCATCTGCATGTGAACATTCTGCCGCGCGATATGCAGGATTACCGACGCGGCGGAGAACTCTTTGCTCAGTGGGCTTCCGAGGTCACGGCCATGGGCGGTGCCGTCTCCGCCGAACACGGCGTCGGCAAGATCAAGGCGGGCTTCTTGGAGACGATGTACGGTCACGAGGCCATGGTCGAGTCGGCGCGGCTCAAGCTCCAGCTCGATCCTGCCGGGCAGATGGGTCGCGGCAACCTGTTTTCGGAGAAGCTCTTGGATGAGCTCGTCCAGAAAGGGGGCGCGTGCAGATGAGCGATTTCCATATGGTGGTGTGCGTCAAGGCGGTGCCGGGCAGCACCGAGGTCAAGATGGACCCCAAGACCAATACCATCGTGCGCGATGGCAAGCAGGCGGTCATTAATCCCTTTGATGCGAGCGCTTTGGAATGCGCGCTGGCGCTGAAAGACGACTTTATCGGCTTTGGCATGGACGTGCGCGTAACGGTGGTGTCGATGGGCATCCCCGCGACCGAGTCGCTGCTGCGCGACTGCATCGCTCGAGGTGCCGACGACGCGCTGCTGCTGACCGATCGCGCCTTTGCAGGTGCCGATACCCTGGCAACCACCTATGCCCTCAAGTGCGGCATCGAGGCGCTCGACGAGGACTTCGACCTGCTCATCTGCGGCAAGATGGCGGTGGACGGCGATACAGCCCAGATTGGTCCCGAGCTTGCCGGTGCCTTTGAGATTCCCTGCGTGACCGACGTGAGCTGCGTGCAGAGCGCGGGCTTTACGACCTGTGGTTCACTGGCGCTTATTCACGGCTGCGATGCCGGCGAGGAGACGGTCTATCTTGAGATGCCGTGTGCGATGACGACCGCCAAGGAGATTGGCCAACTGCGCATGCCGAGCATTGCCGGTATTCGTGCAGCCGAGGAGGCGGACGTGCTCGTGGTCAACGCTGCCGACGTGAACGCCGACCCCGCGCGCTGCGGCCTTGCCGGCTCACCGACACAGGTCGTGCGATCGTTTGTGCCCGACCGCGACCAAACGTGCGAGGCCGTTGACGGAACGGCGTCCGAG
This sequence comes from uncultured Collinsella sp., assembly GCA_900549535.1. GTDB lineage: Bacteria > Actinomycetota > Coriobacteriia > Coriobacteriales > Coriobacteriaceae > Collinsella. The sequence goes on from UROR01000022.1 coordinate 15,744, forward strand.
CAGGCGGCGAAACTTGCCAAGATTATCGAGGGGATGGCATAGATGAGCGGACTGATTATCGATAGCGAAGCCTGTATCGGCTGCGGTCGCTGCGTTCGCGCCTGTGCCTCGGGCGGCATCGTAGTGGAAGGCGAGCGGCCCAACCGTTGCGCCCGCGTAACCGACGGCTGCATCCTATGCGGCGGGTGCGTCGACGCCTGCCCTGTCAACGCTATCTCGATCGAGCGTGACGAGGCCGCTGGCGCGGTGGACCTTGATGCATATCGAGACATTTGGGTATTCGTGCAGACCGACGAGCACGATACGGTGACTCCCGTTGCCTATGAGCTCATGAGCAAGGGCCGCGAGCTTGCCGATGTCCGTGGTTGCCGTCTGGTGGCATTGGCTGGTATGAGCCCCGAGAGCTCGCTCAAGGACCTGGAGTATCTGGTTTGCGCCGGTGCAGACGAGGTCCTGGTCTGCCGTGACGAGCGCCTGCGTCAGAACGACGCGGAGGTCTATGCTCGCCTCATCTGCGATTTGGTAGCCGAGCGCAAGCCCGAGGCCATTCTGTACGGTGCGACCGCCTTTGGCCGCGAGCTGGCGCCTGGCGTTGCCGTACGCCTGCAGACGGGCCTTACGGCCGACTGCACCGTGCTTTCGATGGATGCGGAAACGGGCCTGCTGCAGCAGACGCGCCCGGCGTTTGGCGGCAACTTGATGGCCACCATCATTTGCCCCAACCACCGTCCTCAGATGGCAACGGTGCGCCCCGGCATCTTTAGGGAGCCCGAGTTTGACTACAGCCGCTCTGGCACGATTACCCGGGTATCGCTTGCGGAAGACACCAAGGCTCGTGTCGAGATCTCGATTCCCGCCGAGGAGTGGGGGCAGCAGGCTTCGATCGCCGATGCCGAGCGCCTGGTCGTGGTGGGTCGCGGCATTGGTTCCAAGAAAAACCTGCCGCTGATGCGAAAACTCGCCGGGGCTCTGGGAGCCGAGCTTGGCTGCACGCGACCTGTCGTGGAGGCCGGCTGGTTGGAGTATCGCCATCAGATTGGCCAGACGGGCGTATCGGTTGCGCCTAAGCTTCTCGTGAGTATCGGTGTTTCGGGCGCCATTCAGCATCTTGCCGGCATCGGTGGGGCGGAGTGCATTATCGCCGTCAACGAGGACCCGGATGCCCCCATCTTTGGTGCTGCCCAGTACAAGGTTGTCGGCGATGCCGTCGAGGTCGTCGAGGAGCTGCTGGCCCAGCTTGAGCGCTAGGCGCGCGCCAGCCAGTCGCGCATCTCGTCCTTTAGACGCTCCCAGGTCGCTTGCGTGGCGGGATCGGCAAAGGGGCGCGTAATGCCAAAGGGCGCGTCGAGCAGGCGGTAGATATCGCCCTGCTCGCGCGCCAGCGCGCGGCTCGCTGGATAGACGAGCTCAAACATAAAGCAGATGAGCCCCACCAGGTAGTCGGCGGCCTCGTCGCGTTCGTCGCGTGCAACGCAGCGGTGCTCGTCAAAGGCGGTAAGCGCCGGTGTCGAGAACCGGCTGGCGAGAAACGTGTCCTCATCCACCTTGAGGATAGTGTCGACGGTGCTGTCGGCGATGGTGCGCATAATGTCGATCTTGTCGCCATCGCGTACGATATCGCAGAAGCACCGTGTACGCTCGTCGAGTTGTGCCGGCAGGCGAAAGTCGCTGTGATAGGCAATGCTCGCTCGGATGAGCTCATCTTCTGCCGGGTCATCGATAAAGTCGCGGATGCTCGTTACAGCGGGCACATCGGCGGGGTTCTCGCCAAAGAGGACCCCGACGCCCAACGCTGCGTGGCTCATACTCTCGGCGTCCTTAAAGGTGTCCCAGCGCCGCAACTGTTCAAAGCGTCCCATATCGTGTAACAGGCCGCAAAGCCAGGCCAGGTCAATATCCTCTGTCGACCAGCCCTGCTCGCGCGCCACGGCATCGCATGCCTCGGCAACGTGGTACGTATGCTCGATTTTGAGCGCGATGCGTGGGTTGGTGGCGTCGTAGGCATCGGTATAGCGTTTGAAGGCCGCGGTCGCCCGGCCCCGATCGATAGCTGTCATAATGACTTCCTAAAAAGCTGTGTCTTTCGATCCGGTGGCAATTGTAGGTGAACTCGGTTGCTGTCGGGCGATGATTCTGCCATGTCGTTGCCTGACCCAACGAATCGAATTTCTCACCGAGCCGGTCTGCTTCTTCTGGTACTATGGTCAAACTTTACTGTAGCAAAGTGTGACGTGGGCTTTTGTTCCGCGTCAGCGGAAATGGGGGTTTCATGGCACAGGAAGCGACCGCCAACGTGCAAAAGAAATTCAAGGTACCGCGTATCCCGGGCGACATCATGATCTATCCCATGATCGTTGGCCTTTTGCTCAACACCTTCTGTCCGCAGGTCTTTGAGATCGGCGGCTTCTTTACGGCTGCCTGCCGCGGCGGTTCCAACACCATCGTTGCCGCGATTCTGCTTTTTGTGGGTGCCGGCATCAGCTTTAAGTCCACGCCGGGCGCTATCAAGACCGGCATCGTCGTACTGATCCCCAAGCTTGTTGTTGCGGCGGCCCTTGGCTTGGGTGTGGCATATTTCTTTAACGACAACTTCCTGGGTCTGAGCTCCGTGTCTATCATCGGCGGCATCACGTTTTGCAACATGGCGCTCTATACGGGCATCATGGGCGAGTTCGGCGATGAGTCCGAGCAGGGCGCCGTCGGTATCCTGTTCTTTACGGCCGGCCCCGCCGTCACGATGATCATCCTCGGTGTCTCGGGTCTCGCCAACATCCCCGTCGGCACCATCATCGGATCCATCCTGCCGCTTGTTATCGGCATGGTTCTGGGCAACCTCTTCCCGTTCATCAAGAACCTGCTGGTTCCCGGTGCCAATCCCGCGATTGCCGTCATCGGTTTTCAGCTCGGTGCGTCCATGAGCCTTTCGAGCTTTATCACCGGCGGTATTTCGGGCATCCTGCTGGGCCTCATCACGCTCTTTATCGTCGGTCCCATTACCTTTGCGTTCGAGCGCCTGTGCGGTGGTAACGGCAAGGCGGCCGTTGCCTGCTCCACTATCGCCGGCACGGCTATGACCACGCCGGTCGCCCTCGCCGAGGTCGCCCCGCGCTATGCCGAGCTTGCGCCCACTGCGTATGCGCAGATCGCCACTGCCGTCATCATCACGGCAATCATGGCTCCGATTCTGACCGGCTGGGTCGATAAGAAGTTCTGCCACGGCAAAGAGGATCTGTCGCCTGCCGGTGTCGAGGCCATCGAGGAGGCCGTCGCGACCGACATCGACGGCGAGTAATCGTCGACGCGAGTCAATCAAGCCGGCGTGCAATTCGCGCCGTTTGAGCGCCCGAACGAAAGCTGTCTTGCAGTGACGTTCGGGCGCTCTGCTATTATTCCCCTTACCCCTGCGGAGTAGGGGTGTTTATTGCCCAGACACGAATCGGGCGATTCTGACCACTTGGATATTGAAGGGATGGCGTCTAGTGGTTAAGGCACTCAAGATTGAGATATTCCTGCTATGCATGATTGTTCTTATCGGGCTTGCCGCGCGAAGTCGCCACTCCTTGTTCTCGAGTACCCAGCAGTTATTGTTTAGTACGCTCGGTTACACCTCTGCCGCGTACATGCTATTCGATATAATCTGGACGCTTTCGGACGGTGTGGGCGGCACGCTGGGCATTGCTGCCAACTGGATTTCCAACGCGGTTTCGTTTTCGCTCTTTGCCGCCGCGTGCCTCATTTGGTTTATCTATTCCGAGACGGTGCAGGGTTCTCGCCTTTTGACCGCGCGCTATAGGATGGCGTTTGTAACGCTGCCTGCGGTGCTGGTAGTCGTACTGGCGTTTACTAGCTACTGGACGCATGCCCTGTTCTATATCGATGCGCAGGGCGCGTATCGTCGCGGTTTTGTCTATATGATCCAGCCCATCGTCAGCTACTGCTACGTTATATATACGTCCCTGCATGCGTTTATACAATCTTGCAAGGTCGAGAGCCTACAAAAGAAGGCCATCTATCAAACCTTGGCATTTTTCGCCATTCCGGCCTTGGTGGCCGGTGTCTTTCAGGTCTTTTATTCGGGTCCCTGCCTTAGTGTCGGCATCATGTTAAGTATGTTGCAGCTCTACATTGTTTGTCAGGAGCAGCTGATCTCGACCGACCCGTTGACTGGCCTTAACAATCGCAACCGTTTTGAGACCTATATGCTGTCGCTGTTCTCGGGTGCTGATCAGGCCGATGATGTGTATCTGCTTATGATGGACGCCGACGGCTTTAAGCTGATTAACGATCGCTATGGACATGTGGAGGGCGACCATGCTCTCCAGGTCATATCTGCTACGCTCAAAGAGGTCTGCTCGGCGTCTGGTGGTTTTATCGCACGTTATGGCGGCGATGAGTTCGTGGTGCTCCAGAAGGCTGCGGCGGAACAGGACATCATAGACCTGTGTTCGGCGATTAACGACGAGCTCGCTCGTGCCGAGGTGCCGTATGCATTGCGGATGTCCATCGGTTACGCGCGGGTCGGCGATAGTGTTGATACCTGGCAAGACTTACTTCGCGCTGCCGATGCGGAGCTCTACCGCGTCAAGGCCGAGAAAAAGAAAGCCGGCGTCCAGATACGCTAGAAAAAAGGGGCGCACGCTTGTGTGCGTGGCGGCCCTCGGCTCACCGATGTACTCCATTAAGCTAAAGTACATGAATCCCCTCTGCTAAATAAGGGCAGTTCGTTAAGCTTTTTTGGGTTTGTTGACGATGATGATGCCGCTGCAGACCAACAGCAGGGCAACGATGACGGTAATGGGGCTCGTGCCAGCGCCCTCGCCGAGCAGCAGCGCGCTCAGCAGCACACCAAAGACGGGGTTCATAAACCCAAAGACCGAGACGCGGCTGACGGGGTTGACGGCAAGCAGGCGCGACCACAGCGAGTAGGCGACCGCGGAGATAAGCGCCATGTAGATGATGAGCGCGATGGCGGGGGCAATCGCCGTAGGGGAGAGTGCACCACCCATCAAAAAGCCAATGGCGGTGAGGACCAGACCGCCGACCAAGAACTGCCACCCGGCAAGCAAGACGCCGTCGTGCTCGCGCGAGAAGATGCCGATCAGGCAGGTCGAAAGGGCACCCGCGACGGTGGAGGCCAGGATAAAGCCCTCGCCGTCGAGCGTAAAGCCAAAGGTGCCGTCCGCGCCCGAAAGGTTGACGAGCGCGACGCCGGCAAAGCCCAGTACGCAGCCGAGCACCTTGGCCGTATTGAGCTTCTCGGTGCGAAACGCCAGAGCGGCAAAGAGGATGGCTAGGAAGTTGGCGCTGGCCTCGATGATGGAACTCGACATGGCACTGGCGCGCGAGAGTCCCAGGTAGAAAAAGAAGTACTGCCCGATAGTCTGGAAGAGCGACAGGATACATATGGGCTTGATATCACGCGCTTGCGGAACGAGCGGACGGCGCTGGGCCACGCTCATGCCAACAATGACCAGCATGCCGGCAAGGGTGAAGCGCAGACCCGCGAAGAGCAGCTGCGAGGCGCTGTCGTGCGCGGGAATGCCAAAGAGGCCGTAGCCGATCTTGATGCAGGGGAAGGCGGAGCCCCAGAGCGCGCAGCAAACGAGACAGCCCAGGATGAGTCCGGGCAGGGTGGCGAGATACGGCTTGCGGCTTTCCATGATGTCCTTCCTACATGCGCGAAGCAAAAAAGAACCCGCCACCGGATGCGTCGGTGGCGGGTGATGTTACCCGAAGGGATTGTACCCGATGGGAAAGGTTTAGGCGAAGTAGGCTACGCCGCTCTCAAAGATCGGCATGAACTTGTCGCCGGGGACATGCTCGGGCACGTTGCGGTACAGGTTGTCGCCGCGACGCTCGGCATGGCCCATCTTGCCCAGGACGCGGCCGTCGGGGCTCGTGATGCCCTCGATGGCGAGTGCGGAGCCGTTGGGGTTGACGGAAAGATCCATGCTGGGCTTGCCGTCCTCGCCCACGTACTGCGTGGCGACCTGGCCGTTGGCGATCAGCTGGGCGAGTACTTCGTCATTGGCGACAAAGCGGCCCTCGCCGTGGCTGATGGCGACGGTGTAGGGGTCGTCCAGGCTGCACTGCGACAGCCATGGGGACAGGTTGGACGAGATGCGGGTGCGCACCAGGCGGCTCTGATGGCGACCGATGGTGTTGAACGTCAGCGTGGGCGCATCGGGCGTGGCGTCGACGATGTCACCGTAGGGCACCAGGCCGAGCTTGACCAGGGCCTGGAAGCCGTTGCAGATGCCCAGCATCAGGCCATCGCGGGCCTTGAGCAGGTCGCGGACAGCCTCGGTGACCTCGGGAGCGCGGAAGAACGCCGTGATGAACTTGGCGGAGCCGTCGGGCTCGTCGCCGCCCGAGAAGCCGCCGGGGATCATGACGATCTGGCTTGCACGGATGCGGCGGGCAAGCTCGTGGGTGCTCTCGGCGACCGCCTCGGGCGTGAGGTTGTTGATCACGAAGGTGTCGGCCTCGGCACCGGCGGCACGGAAGGCGCGGGCGCTGTCGTACTCGCAGTTGTTGCCAGGGAACACAGGGATGATCACGCGCGGGCGGGCGATCTTGGCGCCGCCGTACACGTGAATGTCCTTGGCGCGGAAGTCGATGGTCTCGACCTCGGGGGTCTCGCCGGCGCTGCGGTAGGCAAAGACGCCCTCGATGCCGCTTTCCCAGGCTTCCTGGAGCTCGGCGAGCTCGATGACCTCGGAGCCGGTGTCGATGACATAGCCCTCGACGGTGGTGCCCAGGGGCTCGACGACAACGCCGTCGGCGACCTCGGGCAGCTCGGCGTCCTCGGCGAGCTCGACGATAAAGCTGCCGTAGAGCGGGGTGAAGAGGCTCTCCACGTCCACATCCTCGGCAAGCTCGATACCGATCTGGTTGCCAACGCACATCTTAAAGAGGCTCTCGGCGCCGCAGCCGTAGCCGGGCGTGGAGACAGCCAGGGCGTCGCCGGTGGCGGTGAGCGCCTCGACGGCGTCAAACGCGGCGAGCAGCTGCTGGGCGTCAGGGCGGTAGTCCTCGCCATAGGTGGCGGGGGCGATGCGTACGACGCGATGCGTCAGGCCCTTGAACTCAGGGGAGACGGCGCGCGCCGCGCGGCCCACGGCCACAGCGAAGCTGATCAGGGTCGGCGGAACGTTGAGCTCGCCGGCCTCGTCCTCAAACGAGCCGCTCATGGAGTCCTTGCCGCCGATGGCACCGGCACCCAGGTCGACTTGGGCCATGAGGGCGCCCAGGACGGCTGCCGTGGGCTTGCCCCAGCGCTCGGCCTCGGTGCGCAGGCGCTCGAAGTACTCCTGGAAGGAGAGGTAGGCGCGCTTGTGCTCAAAGCCGGCAGCCACGAGCTTGGCGATGGACTCGACCACGGACAGGTAGGCGCCCGCAAACTGGTCGGCTTCCATCAGGTAGGGGTTGAAGCCCCATGCCATGGCGCTTGCCGTGGTGGTCTCGCCGTCCACGGGGAACTTGGCGACCATGGCCGAGCTCGGGGTGAGCTGCGTCTTGCCGCCAAAGGGCATGAGCACGGTCGCGGCGCCGATGGTGGAGTCGAAGCGCTCGGAAAGGCCCTTGTTGGAAGCGACGTTGAGGTCGGTGACGAGCGAGGTCATGCGCTCGGCAAGCGTGGTACCGGCCCAGCTGGGCTGCCACACGCTGCGGGCGCACACGTGGGCGACCTGGTGCTTGGGCGCGCCGTTGGAGTTGAGGAACTCGCGGGACAGATCGACGATAGCAACGCCGTTCCAGGCCATGCGCATGCGCGGCTCGGCGGTAACCTCGGCGATGACGGTCGCCTCGAGGTTCTCCTCGGCGGCGTAGCCCATGAACTCCTCGACGTCACCGTCGGCGACGGCGCAGGCCATGCGCTCCTGGGACTCGGAAATGGCGAGCTCGGTGCCGTCCAGGCCGTCGTACTTCTTGGTCACGGTGTCCAGGTCGACATACAGGCCGTCGGCAAGCTCGCCTACGGCGACCGAGACACCGCCGGCGCCAAAGTCGTTGCAGCGCTTGATCAGACGGC
>UROR01000023.1 GCA_900549535.1 uncultured Collinsella sp.
GCCTCGATATCGGGCAGGTTTTCTGTCGTGATGTCGCGGGCGTCGGCGGTCTTGCCGCAGACGTCGTCGGTCGTGAGCACTTGGGCGCCGGCAACAGCAGGCACGCCGGCAACAAGGGCGATGGCGCAGACAAAGCCGGCGACAAGCTGGGCGGAGCGATTTGCAAAAGAGGTGAGGGACTTCACAGGTTTCGCTTTCGACGGGATGGTCTCTTCTGGCACTAGAGTATATCGTTTGCCGGCGACGACGATCGCTGCGTGCGCGCATGGCCCGCATTCGTGCTCGAACGGGCGCAAGGGTGCTTAAGGTCGACTTAATCGCCCGCGCTTGTTGTGTGTGGCGGGCGCCGCCTCGGGCATAATGGAGCGCGAGAGGAGCACGCATGAACGAGCGCATACTGGTAGTTGATGACGAGAAGGCCATCGCCGACCTGGTTGGTATCTACCTTACAAAAGAGGGCTTTGACGTCCGGATCGCCTACAGCGGGGCCGATGCGGCCAAGGCAATTCTGGAGCAAGAGTTTGACCTGGCACTGCTCGATGTCATGCTGCCCGATATCGACGGCTTTGAGCTGCTGCGTACCATCCGTGCCAGCCATACCTATCCCGTAATTATGTTGACGGCACGCGATGCCCAGCAGGATAAGATCGAAGGCCTTTCTCTTGGCGCGGACGATTACGTGGTCAAGCCGTTCCGCCCGCTGGAGCTCATCGCGCGCGTTCATGCTCAGTTGCGCCGCTACACCAGCTACGGCAGCCGCGCGCAGGCGACCGAGTCGCCGACCCTCCAGCTCGACGGCCTCGAGATCAACCGTGACGCTCGCTCCGTGACGGTGGACGGTGCGCCGGTGCGCCTCACGCCCATCGAGTATTCCATCTTGCTGTATCTGGCCGAGCATCGCGGCAGCGTGGTGCCCGTGGAGGACCTGTTCCGCGCGGTGTGGAACGAGGACTTTATGCCCGGCTCCAACAATACGGTGATGGTGCACATTCGTCACCTGCGCGAAAAGATCGGTGACGACGCTCAGAAGCCGCGTTTTATTAAAAACGTTTGGGGCGTCGGCTATATCATCGAATAACGCCTTTGTTTGCGAGGACATGGACATGACAAAAGACGATAAACAGGCGTTTGAGGTGCCCGATCGACTCTTTGAATACGTGAGGGCGGTCGTCGATAATCGCGCGCTTGCGACGGTGCTGCTCTTTTTGCTGAGTCTGCTGCTGATCGACATTGATAACATCGCCGGTATCTTAGCGGTGCTACTCATCGGCTTCTTGCTGATCGATCGCTTTGAAATCGTGCGTCGTTGCGTGGTGATCGGCGGTGCCGCGTGGGTCATGACGCTGGCGATCGGCGCCATGGCACTCGGTGGCATTGAGGGACCGGTGCTGTTCGATGCCGGCTTTGTATTCAACATGCTTGGCTTTGTCTTGGCGCTCGCCGTGTGCGTCCTGTTCTTTTGCGGCCGCGCTCTGTACTACCAGGGCTATGAGCAGGGTGAGCAGCATTCCGACCGTGTGCTTGCCGCCCGTATTCAGGACCGTCTGATCGATCATCCCGACGCGTGGGACAACATCGACGGCGACTTCCTGGAGGTCGAGGGTGTGCTCAATCGTGTGCGCGATCGCGAACGCAAAGTCCAGCAGGCCCTGCGTGACGAGTCACATCGCAAGGACGATTTGGTCACATACTTGGCGCATGACCTGCGCACGCCGCTTGCCAGCGTGGTGGGCTACCTCTCGCTGTTGCAGGAGGCGCCCGACCTGCCGGTTGAGCGGCGCGCGCACTTTACAGGCGTGGCGCTCGACAAGGCGCACCGACTCGACGCGCTTATTGAGGAGTTCTTTGATATCACGCGCTTTGACTTCCACGATATTGTGCTCACGCGCGGCTACGTCGACCTGGGATTGCTGCTGGCGCAGGTGGCCGATGAGTTCTATCCCATTCTCAACGAGCAGCACAAAGATGTCCAAGTTGATGTGCGTGAGGACCTGACGGTGCTCGTGGATGGCGACAAGATGGCTCGCGTGTTCAACAACATCATGAAAAACGCCATCGCCTATAGCTACGAAGGATCGACCATTGCGATCGAGGCCCGACGCCAAGATGACGGTGGCGTGCGAATTCGCTTTATCAATCAGGGTGATCCGATTCCGGCGGCTAAGCTCAAGGTGATCTTTGAGAAGTTCTATCGCCTGGACGCGGCACGTGCGACCAATCGCGGTGGTGCCGGCCTGGGTCTTGCCATCGCCAAGGAGATTGTCGCGGCGCACGGCGGCACCATTGCGTGCGAATCGACGCCCGAGCACACGGTGTTTACCATTGCGCTGCCCGCTGCATAACCAGCGTGCCCTTACAAACACTTGACAATGCGCTCACGTGCGTATGAGCCGCGATTTCTACTATCGATACTGCTGAATTGATATCGATATGGAGGTATGCGGTATGACGGCTGCTGCGGCGATGGAGCCTACGGAGCTTGAGGAACTCATAGAGGCGCAGGCCGAGGCCGCGCACGAGCGCGAAGTTGGGGATGCGACTCGCCCCACGGCGCAGGACCTTGCCGCCTCGCCGACGCGCATCGATGTTGAGGGCCTTAACCTGTTTTACGGCGACCATCATGCGCTCAGGGACGTGAACATCAAGATTCGCGACAAGCAGATCACCTCGTTCATCGGGCCTTCGGGCTGCGGAAAGTCGACGCTGCTGCGCTGCTTTAACCGTATGAACGACGGCATCAAGGATTGCCGCATTGAAGGCAAGATTGTACTCGACGGCCAGAATATCCTGGGCGATTACGATATCTGCCGTTTGCGCCAGCACGTGGGTATGGTGTTCCAGCGCCCCAATCCGTTTCCTATGAGCATCTACGACAACGTCGCCTATGGTCCTCGCGGCATGGGAGTGCGCGACTGCGTCGTGCTCGACGAGCTGGTCGAAGACTCCCTGCGACGCGCCGCACTGTGGGACGAGGTCAAGGATAAGCTCAAGGAATCGGGCCTGGGTCTTTCGGGCGGCCAGCAGCAGCGTCTGTGCATCGCCCGTGCGCTGGCCGTGCAGCCCGACATTCTGCTGATGGACGAGCCGACCTCGGCGCTCGACCCCGTATCGACGCTGGTGGTGGAGCAGCTGGCCTGCGAGCTCAAGGAGACCTGCACGTTGGTGGTCGTTACGCACAACATGCAGCAGGCGGCGCGCATTTCCGATTCGGTCGCGTTCTTTTTGCTGGGCGAGCTGGTGGAGCATGCGCCCACCGCTCAGCTCTTCAAAAACCCGACCGATCCGCGCACGGCGGATTATTTGACGGGGCGTTTTGGCTGATACCATCTAGTAAAGGTACCTTTAGGGTTAAGATGCGGTCATGCCGGCCGCAAAGGGGTTCAACATGATCTATTACGTCGAGGACGATGACAACATCAGGGATTTGACGGTCTATGCGCTGCGCAAGCAGGGGATTGAGGCCGAAGGCTTTTCGTGCGACGGTGAGTTTAAGGCTGCCGTGGCGCGACGGGTACCCGATGCCGTCCTGCTCGATATCATGCTGCCCGATACCGATGGTTTGGCGATTATGCGCCGCCTCCGCGCCGACCGCCTGACGGCGACGGTGCCCATCATGATGCTTACCGCCAAGGACACCGAGCTCGACAAGGTGATGGCGCTCGATGGCGGTGCCGACGATTACCTGACTAAACCCTTCTCGCTCATGGAGCTTGCGAGCCGCTGCCGCGCACTGCTGCGTCGCGGCGGCATGGTCAAGCAGGCGAGCGATGTGCTCAGCGTGGGCGACATCGTGCTTTCGCCCAGCCATCGCGAGGTGACCGTTGCCGGCGAGCTGCTTAAGCTCACCCTGCGCGAGTTCGACCTGCTCGAGTACCTCATGCGCAAGCCCGGCGTGGTCTTTACCCGCGAGTCGTTGCTGCAGAGCGTGTGGGGCTGGGACTTCGACGGCGGTTCGCGCACCGTTGACGTGCACGTGCAGACGCTTCGCCAAAAACTGGGCGAGCATGCCAGCGCCATCGAGACCGTGCGCGGCGTGGGCTACCGCTTGGCCGAGCCTTCTGCCGGTGATGGTGCCGAAGGTGACGTCACCGCGGCCACCGCATCGGAGGAGTAACCCGTGGTCTTCGCCCCCCAGGGAAAACATACGCTGTCGCACCGCGTTTTTGTGACGATCTTTGTCTGCGCCATGGCGGTTATCGTGGCGTTTACGGTGTTGGGTGCGTTCTTTGTGCAAAACACTTTGGCGGATGCCACGAGTGCCAATCTGGCGCAGGAAACCGAGCTCATTGCTGCCGCCCTCGACGAGCAGCAGGAGCCCATCCCGTTCTTGCGTAGCCTTGATCGCGAGGACTTGCGCATCACGCTGATTAACAAGGATGGATCGGTTGCCTACGACAACGAGGCGTCGCCTTCCACGCTGCCCAACCATGGCGATCGCCCCGAGGTCATCGAGGCCTTTGAGAATGGTTCGGGTTCCGCGGAGCGCGCAAGCTCTACGCTCGACGAGATTATGCTGTATCGCGCCGTCGCCCTTGATAACGGCCAGGTTGTCCGCTTGGCGCAGGCCCAGCCTGGCGTTGCAGCGATTTTGCTGTCGATGGTGGCGCCGATGCTGCTTATCGCAGCAGCGGGCGCGGTACTCTCGTTTTTTATGGCGCGCCGCGAGTCCCGTGCCATCATCGCGCCGTTGCAAGAGGTGGATTTGGACCACCCACGCCGTAGCTATGAGCACGCCTATGCCGAGATGGTCCCCATGCTTGAGCGTATCGAGTCGCAGCGCCAGGAACTCAAGCGCCAAATGGCGGTGCTAGCGGACAACGACCGTATGCGCCGCGAGTTCACGGCGAATATCACCCACGAGCTCAAGACGCCGCTTACGGCGATTTCGGGCTATGCCGAGCTCATCGCAAACGGCATGGTCGAGGGCGAGGACGACCTGCGCAACTTTGGCGGTCGCATCTATCGTGAGGCGGGCCGCTTGGCAGCGCTTGTCAACGACATCCTTACGCTGTCTAACTTGGATGAGGCCGAGCGTGCAACTGAGGGCGAGGCGGTGCCCATTGGGTCCACGGAGCCTATTGAGCTCTCGCGTGCCATCTACGCGGTTGAGCAGCGTCTTGAACAGGTTGCCCGTCAGGCGAATGTGACGATAAGTCATGAGACCAAGCCTGTGGTCATCGAGGGCGTGTCGCGCTTGATTGACGAGCTCATCTATAATCTGGCAAGCAACGCCATCCGCTACAATCGACCCGGCGGTACGGTTACGCTGCAGTGCGGCACCAACGACGAAGGCCATCCGTTCCTCGCGGTCGCCGACACGGGAATCGGTATCGCGCCTGAAGAACAGGGCAAGGTATTTGAGCGGTTCTATCGCGTGGACAAGAGTAGGTCCAAGGCACGCGGCGGAACCGGTCTGGGGCTTGCCATTGTCAAGCATGCGGCCCTGTATCATCACGCCACGCTCGATCTGTCGAGCGAGTTGGGCGTGGGAACCACCATTACGGTGACGTTTCCCATACAGCAGGACGAGCCATTCGCATAGCGATACAACATAGATATTGATGTAGACGCCGCATTTGACATTCGGGTGCGGCGTTGTTGTGCAATTTTACGATTGCTTCCGACATTTTTACAGGAGAGCCTGTTTCTTATGTATAGAGTTTGGTCTCGGTAAAAAGATGCGATAACATACGGACAGTTTTGTCAATCCGAACTGGGGAAATGAAAGGCAAGCTGCATGACCCTTCTCGAACTGTTCCAGCTGCTCAAAAAGCACCTCAAGCTGGTCATCACCCTTCCGGTGGTCTGCGCGATCGCCATGGGCATCGTGTCCTTCGTTGCGATGGACAACACCTACACCGCGACGACGAGCATGTACATTCTCGCCAAGACCGACGATAGCGGTCAGATGAGCTACAACGATCTCTCGGCGAGCCAGATGCTTTCCAACGATATCGCCACGCTGCTGGATAGCGATAGCGTTAAGAGCGGCGCCGCCAATGAACTGGGCCTCACCGATCTGGATGACTACAAGGTGTCTGTTTCCTCCGAGACCACCACGCGTGTCATTACGCTTTCGGTTACCGGCACCGATGCCAAGGAGACGGCTAAGGTCGCAAAGGCCATGGCCAGCTCGGTGAGTACGGTCGCTCAGAACGTCGGCGCTGCCCAGAGCATCAACGTTATCGACGAGGCTAAGACTCCCGAAGTCCCCAGCGGCCCCAAGCGCACGCTGTACGTTGCTGTCGCGTTCCTCGCCGGTATCTTTATCGCAGTCGCCTATGTCGTTTTGGCAGACATGCTCAATACCCGCATCCGCGGTGCCGAAGAGGCAGAAGAGCTCCTGGGCATTCCCGTTGTTGGCCGAATTCCGGCTATGAAAGGTGGTAAATAGGCATGGCTAAGGCAAAGAACACCGATAAGCTCGTTGTACAGAATGCCGCCAAGACCCTTCTGGCCAACATCCGCTTTGCGAGCGTGGACGACCCCATTCGCACCATCACCGTTACCTCCTCGATTCCCAATGAGGGCAAGTCTACGGTTTCCATTAACCTTGCCCAGGCTATCGCCACGAGCGGCAAGTCCGTGCTCCTGGTCGAGGCCGATATGCGCCGCAGGTCTCTTTCCGATATGCTCGGCGTTCGTTCGCGCGGCGGACTCTATGCGGTCCTTTCCGAGCAGATCTCCATTGACCAGGCAATTGTCGAGACGGGTCAGAAGAACTTCTACTTCCTCGATGCCGAGCCGCATATTCCCAATCCTGCCGACATCATCGTCTCTCACCGCTTTGCCAAGCTGGTAAAGGCACTGTCCGCCAAGTTCCAGTACGTCATCTTTGATGCTCCCCCGGTCGGCACCTTCATTGATGCTGCCGAGATTGCCAGCCTGACCGACGGTACGCTGTTCGTGGTGCGCGAGGACTTCACCAAGCGCGAGGAGGCACTCAACGCTATCGGCCAGCTTAAGAAGTCCGAGAAGGTCAAGCTCATCGGTACCGTCATGAACTACTGCGAGACCGAGACCAGCGAGTACTACTACTCCTACTACACCAAGGACGGTAAGAAGGTGAAGAAGGGCTCCGACGATCAGGGGGCTTCCAAAAAGGGCATCTTCACCAACCGAGCAAACGTTTAGTTGATTAAGGCTGACCTATGCGTGACATTCATTGCCATATCTTGCCGGGTGTAGACGACGGCGCCGCCGATCTCGATGAGAGCTTGGCGATGCTCGAGGCTGCCAAGCGGGCCGGTGTAACCAGAATCGTTTGCACTCCTCACTGCCGTGATCCCTATTTTGATTACGACAAGATGTGGGATGCCTTTGAGCTGCTGCGTGATAACGCTGACGGTTTTCCGCTCCAGATGGGCTTCGAGGTCAACCATCGAAAGCTCGTTGAACTTGGTATCGATGCCGCGGAGCACTTGCATTTCGATGGAACCAACGAGTTTCTGCTCGAGCTTTCGACACATGCCGATGCGTATGCGTTTAGAGAGTACGAGAACACGATTTACGATTTGCAGTGCCGTGGCTACCAGGTGATCATCGCTCATCCTGAGCGCTATCGTGCGGTTCAAAAGGATGTAAGCGTGGCGGAGCGCCTGGTCGATATGGGCTGCAAACTGCAGGCTTCGGCGGACTTTATTGCCGGCGGTCGCTTTGGTCGCGAGAAAAAGCCGGCACAGCGCCTGTTCGATCAGAACCTGTACAGCTTCATCGCGAGCGATGCCCATAACGTGGGTCATTACGACTGCCTGGCGAAGGCTCGCGCGAAGTTTAGCGTACGCGGAGCTCATTTTCGCTAAAATCTGTCCCTAACGTTCGCATTGAATGAAAGGGCAGCCATGGATATCCAACTTAAGACGGGATGCTTTGATGACGCGGCGTTGGTGCGCCGCGTCGTTTTTATGGACGAGCAGGGCTACGAGAATGAGTTCGACCAGATCGATGAGGCTTCTGACTGCATTCATGTGACGCTCTATGTAGACGGCGAGCTTGCCGGTTGCTCGCGCGTGTTTCCCGAAGAGCTTGAGCGCGCGACTGACGCAGAGGCTCCGGTGTTGCCGGCGTGCGACTTAGACGAAGGCGTCGCGGCGGGGGAGACCTACATTATGGGGCGCGTGGCCGTGTTGCCGAGCATGCGCCGTCGCGGCCTGGCGAGCAAGATTGTCGAGGCCAGTGATACGTGCGCGCGTGATGCCGGCGCCAGGCTCATTAAGCTGCATGCGCAGGAATACGTGCTGCCGCTCTATGCCAAGGCGGGCTACACGCAGATTGCCCCGGTGGACTACGAAGACGAGGGCCAGCCCCATGCTTGGATGGCCAAGCGCGTAGATGGCAGATAGGGACGTTCCTTTTCTGCCGGCAGCTGGGGACACTCCTTGGCAATTGACGCATTGGAGCGCTCGGACATACAGTTTTTCGATTCCGTATGTATATATGCGCGTTAATGGGTTATAAAATCTAAGTCTGAACATAGCAGGTCTGCGATTCGGCTCGGGCGACCGGGCCGTTTTTGCGGACGGGGGTAGCGCGAAAGGACTGCACATGCGTCAATTTAAGACCGAGAGCAAAAAACTGCTCGACCTCATGATCAACTCCATCTACACCAATAAGGAAATCTTCCTGCGCGAGCTTATCTCTAACGCGAGCGACGCCGTCGACAAGCTCAACTTTAAGAGCCTGCAGGACCCGAGCGTCAAGCTCGACCAGGGCGACCTGGCTATTCGCGTTTCCTTTGATAAAGACGCCCGCACCATTACCATCTCGGATAACGGCATTGGCATGACCGCCGAGGAGCTCGAGCGCAACTTGGGCACCATCGCCCATTCCGGCTCCGAGGAGTTTAAGACCGAGAACGCCGAGCAGCAGGGTTCGGATGTCGACATCATCGGCCAGTTTGGCGTGGGCTTCTACTCGGCTTTTATGGTCGCCAGCCATGTAAAGGTCGTGAGCCGCGCCTATGGCGAGGACGTCGCCCATGTGTGGGAATCCGACGGTCTTGAGGGCTACACCATCGAGGACGGCGAGCGCGCCGAGCATGGTACCGACGTTATTCTCACGCTGCGCGAGAACGAGAAACTCGACGCCGATGGCGAGGCTGAGACTTACGATCGCTTCCTGACCGAGTGGGGCCTCAAGAGCCTGATTCAGCAGTACAGCAACTATGTGCGCTACCCGATTCAGATGATGGTGAGCAAGAGCCGCCAGAAACCCAAGCCCGAGGACGCTGGCGACGATTACAAGCCCGAGTACGAGGAGTACCAGGAGCTCGAGACCGTCAACTCCATGACGCCGATCTGGAAAAAGCGCAGCTCCGACGTTGAGCAGAAGGATTACAACGAGTTCTACAAGTCCACGTTCCACGACTTTGACGACCCTGCGCGTACCATTAGCTTCCACGCCGAGGGCACGCTCGAGTATGACGCCCTGCTGTTTGTGCCGGGCCGCGCGCCGTTCGATTTGTACAGCAAGGACTACGAGAAGGGTCTGGCGCTCTACAGCTCCAACGTTCTGATTATGGAGAAGTGCGACGACCTGCTGCCCGACTACTACAACTTTGTCCGCGGCGTCGTGGATTCCGCCGACGTGTCGCTCAACATCTCGCGCGAGACGCTGCAGCAGAACCGTCAGCTCAAGGCCATTGCCAAGCGTGTCGAGAAGAAGATCACCGCCGACCTTGAGGATATGCGTGACAACGACCGCGAGGCCTATGAGAAGTTCTTTGAGAACTTTGGTCGCGGCCTTAAGTACGGTATCTACTCGAGCTACGGCATGAAGGCCGACGAACTCGCCGACCTGCTGCTGTTCTGGTCTGCCAAGGAGCAGAAGATGATTACCCTGGCCGAGTATGCCAAGGGCATGCCCGATGATCAGAAAGCCATCTACTATGCCGCCGGCGACTCGCGTGAGCGCTTGGCCAAGATGCCCGTGGTAAAGGGCGTACTCGACCGCGGCTATGACGTGCTGCTGCTGACGCAGGATGTGGATGAGTTCACGTTCCAGGCCATGCGTGAGTACGTGGCTGCCGATATGCCCAAGGTCTACGAGGACGACGCTGCCCGCGAGGCTGCCGAGAAGGCCGTGGCCGACGGTGCCGAGCCCGAAGTCGAGGATCGTCACCTGGAGCTCAAGAACGTCGCGACCGGCGATCTTGACCTGGCGACCGAGGACGAGAAGAAGGAGGCCGAGGACGCCACCAAGGAGAACGAGGACCTCTTTAACGCCATGAAGGAGGCGCTCGGCGACAAGGTCGAGAAGGTTGCCGTCTCCGCGCGCCTGACTGACGCTCCCGCCTGCATCACCACCGAGGGTCCGCTTTCGCTCGAGATGGAGAAGGTGCTCCAGAAGGGTCCCGAGGGCGCGCCCGACGGTATGCCCAAGAGCCAGCGCGTGCTCGAGCTCAACGCCAAGCACCCGGTCTTTGCCAAGCTCGTCGCTGCTCAGAAGGCGGGCGATACCGACAAGATCAAGCAGTACTCCGGTCTGCTCTATGACCAGGCCCTGCTGGTCGAGGGCATTCTGCCCGAGGATCCCGTGGCCTTCGCGGCAGCTGTTTGCAACCTTATGTAGTTACGGCGTTTTACCAAACGCCGTAAACTGTCGACGCTGCAAGCCCGCCAGAGCGGCAATCTGCCTTTCAACTTCGGCGGCATGACCAGAAGGTCAATGCCGCCTCGTTTCAAGGCACCTTGCTCGCTCTGGCGGGCTTTCGCTGTCTGCGCCAAAACATCGGCGTTTCCGTGGTCCAAACTGAACTGCCTCCCATTTCTTGGACACGAGAAATGGGAGGCTTTTTATGCGTGTCGACTTGAGAGTGAAACACGACATCGAGGCCAGGAAGGCGGCAATCGGGCTCTTCGAGCGAGGGCACGGCTTCAAGTCGGCGGCGAAGGCGCTGTCGGTCCCGCGCAACACCGTGAGACAATGGCTCTACGTATACCGGTCGTTCGGAAGCGAGGTGCTGCTATCCATGGACGGAAAGCAGACCAGGTACACATACGAGCAGAAGGTCGCCGCCGCCTCGGCCGTGGTCGACGGCGGCATGAGCAAGCGGGACGCCATGAAGGCGTTCGGGGTCATGTCCCTGGCGCCGCTCAAGAGATGGTGCGCGCTCTACCGCGAGGGCGGCGCCGAGGCACTCAGGCCCAAGCCCAAGGGCAGGCCGAGGGGGTCCGGCCCCAAGCCGCGCGGGCGCACCCGCGAGCAGGAGCTCGAGGAGCGCTGCCGAAGGCTCGAGACCGAGGTGGCCTACCTAAAAAAATTGCGTGCCCTGGTCGAGAGGGACGGGATCTGACCAGGGCGAAGGTCGAGGCCGTGAGCGCCCTGCGCGCGGAGGGGTACGAGCTGGGGCGCCTGCTGGAGTGCGCCGGCATGGCCCGGTCCAGCTACTACTACGCGCTGTCGCACCCGGCCAGGCCGACGCGCCCGGAGCTGCGGGACGCGGTGGCGGAGATCTTCTCGCGTACGGCCAACGGGTGCGGCCACCGCCAGGTCGCCATGTGCCTGCGCGCCGAGCTGGGCGCGCGCATAGCCTACAAGACCGTGCTCAAGATGATGCGGGAGATGGGGGTCCGCTGCGGCATCCGCCGCGAGACCGACTACCATAGGTACAACTCGTACAGGGGCGTCGTGGGCGAGACGTTCGAGAACGTCATCGGGCGCGACTTCGCCGCCGACGGGCCGTGGCAGAAGATGGGCACCGACGTCACCGAGTTCAAGCAGCCCTGGGGCAAGGCCTACTTCGCGCCGGTGTACGACTTCGGCAGCAAGGAGATAGTCGCGTGGTCGACGTCGACCAGCCCGAACATGGCGCAGCAGGCCGAGCTGCTCGACCAGCTGCTGGCGAAGATGCCCGAGGGCGCGACGCCGGTGCTCCACAGCGACATGGGCTGGCAGTACCAGCACGCCGCATGGTGCGGGAGGCTGAAGGACGCCGGGATCGTCCAGAGCATGTCCAGAAAGGGAAACTGCATCGACAACGGCGCCACCGAGCAGGTCTTCGGCCACATGAAGGACGAGTTCTTCCGGGGAAGGACATGGCCCGACTTCGAGTCCTTCAAGGCGGACCTGGACGCGTACGTCGCCCATTGGAACACGAGGCGAAGGCAGGTTAAACTGAAGGGGCTGACCCCGGAGGAGTTCCGGAACCAGCCCCTTGCGGCGTAGTTCTTATTTAAGCCGTCCAAGTTTTGGGGTGCAGTTCAAACTAGTCACCGGGGACGTTCTTGTTTGACTAGTCGTTTAAGAACGTCCCCGATGACTATTTGAATTGCTAATTTGTGCGGGTTGTGGTTTTGTGACCTGCTGAAATTAAAGATACTGTACAACTGTACGTTAATTTGTCTTCGTAGTATATTGCTACCCGCAAAACTCAATACCATTGTGCTCTGAGACGCTAAAGCGCCTACGTACAATGGTTGTCGATAGTACGATTCGATTTAACGACAGGATGGATGGTCCAAGCGTGAGTCTCGGCAGCAAACTATCCAATGCAAAGGTGTCCTTTGCGATATTTAAGCGCGACATTAAGCGACTGCTTGTGAACCCCGTCGCCCTGGTGGTTACCCTAGGCGTGTGCGTTATTCCCTCGCTGTATGCCTGGTATAACATCGTGGCAAACTGGGATCCGTATGGAAACACCCAAGGCATCAAGATTGCTATCGCCAACAACGATCGAGGCACCCAAAACGACTTGGTGGGTGAGCTCAACGCTGGCGACAAAGTGGTCGACCAGCTCAAGGAGAATCATCAGTTGGGCTGGACGTTCGTCGACTCGACGGCCGATGCCAAGGAGGGCGTCGAGAGCGGCGAGTACTATGCCGCTATCGTGATTCCCAAGAACTTCTCGGATAACCTGGTTTCGATGCTCGACGGCAACTACCATCAGCCCAAGCTCACGTACTACGTCAATGAGAAGAAGAGCGCCATTGCGCCCAAGGTTACCGATACCGGTGCAAACACCATCGAGGAGCAGATCAACTCGGAATTTGTCTCTACGGTAGGCAAGACTGTTGCCGGTATCGCCAAGGATGCCGGTGTCGATTTAAAGGACAAGGCAACCCAGACTCAGGACTCGCTGGCAAGTTCGGTGTCCGAGGCGTCCGACACCTTGGGCGAGGTGCGCGATTCGATTGGCGATATGAATGCCGCCATTGATAAGACGAGTGGCGCTATCGCCTCGGCTGATGCGGCACTTGCCGGCTTGCAAGGCCAGGCACCGTCGCTGACACAGGCGATCTCCCAGGGCAACGACCTGCTGAGCGAAGCTCGCACCACGGCGGGCAACTCCATCACCTCGCTCTCCAAGGCGCTCTCGGAAGGCAGCCTTGCGCTCACCAAGACGTCGGCCTCTGCGAACGCTGCCATCGGCAAGCTGACGGGCGCGGTCACATCTACGACCACCCGTATCGACAACTCGCTCGAGTCTCTTCAAGCGACGATCGACCACAATAAGGCCGTTATCGGGCACTTGGAGATTCTCGCCAATGACACGTCGACAGGTTCCGAGGAAATTGACGCGCGCATTGTATCGACCATCGATTTGCTTCGAGAGCAGAATGAAAAGCTTCAGAGCATCAAGGACGGTCTGTCCGCGCAGTCGAGCGCCATGGCGAATGACGCAGCGGCTGTTTCGGGTGCCAGTGACGCTATCAATAACGCAATTCATACCGGTGCGACCAACCTTGGCCAAGCCCAGACGGACTTGGGCCAAAACGCGCTGCCGAAGGCCTCGAGCGCGCTTGATTCATTTGCCGCCGTCTCGGGTGATCTGACGGGAATCGTATCTGGCCTCACGCCCACGATTGCAAGCG
The DNA here is from genome assembly GCA_900549535.1 of uncultured Collinsella sp. Lineage (GTDB taxonomy): Bacteria > Actinomycetota > Coriobacteriia > Coriobacteriales > Coriobacteriaceae > Collinsella. Next base: position 13,812 of record UROR01000023.1, read on the forward strand.
CGCGCGGTACGCTTTCGCAGCTTAACGCTACGCTCGGCCAGGCCAAGACCACGCTGTCCCAGACCGATTCCTCGCTTGCCAAGGTCCAGGACAAGCTTGCAACCGCCGCCAACGACATCGCGGCGCTACAGACCTCCGAGTCCATGGGCGAGCTGGCCGGCCTGATGGGCGTCGATGTCAATGACGTGGCAGATTTCATGGCCTCTCCGGTCGAGCTGACGTCCAAGTCGATCTATCCGGTCAAGAGCTTTGGCTCGGGCATCGCTCCCTTCTACACCAATCTGGCGCTTTGGGTGGGCGGCTATGTGCTCATCGCCATCTACAAGCTCGAGGTCGACCGTGAAGGTGTTGGCAGCTTTACGGCGCGCCAAGGCTACTTTGGCCGCTGGTTGCTCATGGTGATCCTGGGCGCGTTGCAGGCCATCATCGTTACGGTGGGTGATCTGGTCATTGGCGTACAGTGCGTCAACCCGCTGCTGTTCGTGCTGGGCGGCATCGCCATCTCGTTTACGTACGTCAACATCATTTACGCGCTGTCCACTACGTTTAAGCACATCGGCAAGGCAATCGGCGTCATTCTGGTTATCGTGCAGATTCCGGGTTCATCGGGCATGTACCCCATCGAGATGATGCCTGGCTTCTTCCAGTGGCTGCACCCACTGCTGCCCTTTACCTACGGCATCAATCTGCTGCGCGAGACGGTCGGCGGCATGTACTCGTTTAACTACCTGTTTAACCTGTGCATTCTGGGCGTGTTCTTGATCGTGGCGCTCTTTATCGGCCTGCAGCTGCGTCCGCTGCTGCTCAACCTTAACCTGCTCTTTGATAAACAGCTCTCCACGACCGGTATGATGATTTGCGAGTCCAACGACCTGCCGCGCCAGCGCTACTCGCTGCGCACGGCCATGCGCGTCATGCTCGATTCCGATTCGTATCGTCGCGAGCTGCTCGACCATGCGGTGACTTTTGAGCACCGTTATCCGTACTACATCAAGGGCGGCTTTGCTGCCGTGGTGGGCGTTCAGGTGTTGCTCTTTGTGCTTTCGACGGTCCTTGACATCGACAACAACGGCAAGATCATTCTACTGGTCATCTGGATTATCTCAGTCATTGCCATCTGTGGCTGGCTCATCAGCATCGAGTACATCCGCTCGAGCCTCAACACCCAGATGCGTATCTCGGCGCTTTCGGATGAGGACCTGCGTCGCGAGATGCGCGAACACACGGCCGCCATTCCTGCCGCCCGCCACATGTTTGGCCTCAACGCCAGCGAGCGTGGTGCCAAGGGCGGCGATCAGTCCACGGGCCGCTTGCCGCATATCGGCTCGCACCATAAATCTCAGGGCAGCGACAGCACAGCCACAAATGATGGAGATACCACCGCGCTTGGCAAGCACTCCAAAGGAGGTGAGGCATAAATGAAGAACATCCTGCATCTGTTTAAGCGCGATGTCCAAAACGTGTCTCGCTCCGTGATCGGCTTGGTTGTCGTGATGGGCCTCATTATCGTACCGTGTCTGTACGCGTGGTTTAACATCGCCGGCAGCTGGGATCCGTACGGCAACACCGGCAATCTTAAGATCGCCGTGGTCAACACCGATGAGGGTTACGAGAGCGATTTGATCCCCGTCGAGGTTAACGTGGGCGAAAACGTGACCGCCACCCTACGCGGCAACGAGAGCTTCGATTGGGTTGTGCTCAACAATCGCGAAAAGGCTATCGAGGGCGTTAAGTCGGGCGCGTACTATGCTGCCGTCGTTATCCCCAAAACGTTTAGCGCTGACATGATGACGCTTTTCTCGACCGACGTGAAGCATGCCGATATCGAGTTTTACGAGAACCAGAAGGCCAACGCCATTGCGCAGATCGTGACCGAGAAGGGTTCGAACGCCGTTCAGAGCCAGGTTAACGAAACTTTTACCGAGACCATTACGAGCATCGGTCTTAAGACGGTGTCCAGCCTGCTCGATTACATGAGCACCGACCAGGTCAGCAACTTTATCGCCAACCTGTCCTCGACGCTTGGCGATTCGATTGAGGACCTGCGAGACGTTCAGGCAAATGCTTCGTCGCTGGCGGGCATTTTGAGCTCCACGTCCGATTCGCTGACGTCGGCGAGCGGCATGCTCAAGCAGACCGGTGCCGTCGATGAGTCGACAAAGCAGCTCATGGAACATGCCAAAAGCGGCATCGATGATTCCAAAGAAGCGCTTAAGGCGGCAAACGATGCCATCGATGCCGCAATCGATGGAAGTGCGGGTTCGTTCGACAATGTGTCTGCCGAGCTCGCGAAGGCGTTCGACACCGCAAACCAGCATGTCGACCTTACGGTGTCCCAACTCAACGATGCCGCTGCGGCCCTCAATGCGCGCGCCAAGGATATCGATACGGTGGCCGATCAGCTCCGCAGCCTTGCCGACCAGGTGAGCGATGAGAATTTGAAAGACGGCCTCAAGTCCGCCGCGACGTCGCTGGGCAGAATCGCCGTTGAGTACCGCAACAATGCCAAGGATCTGGCGGCCACCGCGAAGTCTCTCTCCGATAGCATGGCCGAGGTCAACAACTCGCGTGCCGAGGTCGATCAGGCCATCGCCGATGCCAAGGCCGGCATCGCGGGCGCCAAATCCGATTACGATTCCACGTTCTCGGTTAAGGCCAAGGAGCTCAAGAAGACGGTTTCGGGCATTCTGGACTCGCTTGATGGCATCTCGGGCGACCTGGATAGTGCCGTGAGTGGCCTCACCGATGCATCCGGCTCGTTGGCGAAGGGCCTCTCCAAGGCCGCCAAGCTGGTCAACAAGGCTTCCGATCAGCTAGGTGAAGCGTCCGATAAGATCAGTGCCTTTAAGGACGAGCTCGACGGTGCCCTTATGTCGGACGATCTGGCCACGATCAAGACGATGATTGGCAACGATCCCGAGGGTCTGGCCGTGTCGCTTTCCGGTCCCGTCGCGCTCGATCGCAAGCCGGTCTATCCGATCCGCAACTACGGCTCGGCCATGGCGCCGTTCTACACGATTCTGTCGCTCTGGGTCGGCTCGATCGTGCTAGCGGCCATGATGAAGGTCTCGGTCGACGATGAGCTTATCAACGAGCTCATCCCCGTACGCCTACACGAGATCTACCTGGGTCGTTACTTGTTCTTTGGCGGTTTGGCTCTGCTGCAGGCAACGCTCGTGTGCGCGGGCGACATCCTGTTCTTTGGCATCCAGTGCGACAACCCGCTGCAGTTTGTGCTGGCGGGCTGGGTCGCGAGTCTCGTGTTCTCCAATATCGTCTACACGCTTACGGTTTCGTTTGGCGATATCGGCAAGGCTTTGGCCGTTGTGCTGCTGGTCATGCAGGTCGGCGGTTCGGGCGGCACGTTCCCCATCGAGATGACCGGCCCTGTGTTCCAGGCGATCTATCCGTTCCTGCCGTTTACCCATGGCATCAACGCCATGCATGCTGCCATGGCAGGCGCCTACCATATGGAGTACTGGGTTGAGCTGGGTATTCTGGCGAGCTATCTGATTCCGTCGCTGGCCCTGGGCGTCGTCTTCCGCCGTCCGGTCATCAAAGCCAACGACTGGATCATCGAAAAGCTGGAGTCGACCAAATTGATTTAGTTCAGCAACGTAAACGCCGTCGGAACATCGAGATCTTCCAACCCGATGCTTTAGCGTAGTGAATTGCACGGGCTGCTTGGTTGTTGCTACAGTAGCGGGGCGTACCGGGGGTCCGGTGCGCCCTGTTTTTATTTGACCATGAGGCGGCACGCAGCCATACGCGTGCGGACACCACGCCCAGATTGAGTGCGAGGATGTTCCATGGCCCAATACGCTGCCAACGAAATCGAAAACATGCCTGATGGCCCTGTGGCCCGTGAGGATTTGGGCGCGGGCGGTATTCCCCGGGGCGCCGGCGCTCGCTCGCCGCTGTTCTGGAAAGTTCTGCTGCTTTCGGTGGCGATTATCTGGGGCTACTCCTTTACCACTATGAAGGACGCGCTCGGCACCATTCCGGTGTTTGAACTGCTCTACGTGCGCTTTCTGCCTGCGGCGTTGGTCATGTTTGTCATCTTCCACAAGCGCATCATCGCGCACCTCAACGCTCGCAACCTGATCGTCGGACTTGGCATGGGCGCACTTATGTGGGCCGCCTACGCCCTGCAGACAGTCGGTCTGGCTCAGACCACGGCGGGCAAGAACGCGTTTTTGACGGGTACGTACTGCATCCTCGTGCCCTTTGCGAGCTATTTCCTGAGCGGCGAAAAGCTCACGCGTTACAACTTGGGTGCCGCATTGCTCTGTCTGGCGGGCATTGGCCTGGTGGCGCTCGATAGCGTCGAGTTCAACATCGGTGATGCCATTACGCTGGGCGGCGCGGTCTTCTTTGCCATCCAGATGTCGGTGACCGCCAAGTACGGCCGCAAGATGGACATCAACGTCATCACGTTTTGGATGTTTGTGGGCAATGGCGTCTTGAGCCTTATCTCGTCGTTGTTGTTCGAGACCCAAGCTCCTGCGTCCGTGTGGACGCCGAGCTTTATCGGCGTGATGGCCTTTCTCTCGGTGGGCTGCACGTGCGTGGCGCTGCTCATCCAAAACGTTGGATTGGCGCACGTCCCAGCCTCGACGGGCTCGCTGCTCCTTTCGATGGAGTCGCCTTCGGGTGTGCTGTTCTCGGTGCTGCTGATGGGGGAGGCGCTCACCTCGCGCCTGCTCGCCGGCTTCGCGCTCATCTTTCTTTCGATTATCTTGAGCGAGACGCATTTCGATTTTTTGCGTCGAAAGCCGCGTCCGCAATTGTAAACAATTTGTTGCGCCGCCTCCCGGGGCGGCATTTTTTATGCGTCGCCCTTAAAGTAGTACCTTGCACTTTACGCTATCAAAGTGCTTGCTGCAAAAACGTTACTGGAGGGCATCTATGGCACCAGCTCTGTCCGATTTTCAACCGCAACCAGCGCCTCAGGCTACCACAACGGCGCAGACCGCTATCGGCGACGGTCTTGTCGCAGAAGCTCAGGCTTTTGCAGACGAGCTCGCTGCGTGGCGACACGATCTACACCAGATGCCCGAGCTGGGTAATAGCCTCCCGCAGACCTCTGCGTATATTCAAGCGCGCCTGACCGAGATGGAAATCCCATTTGCCACGCTCGTCGATGGTTCCTGTGTTGTGGGCCTTGTCGGCGCCGGTGCCGCCGCGGCCCAGGGCAATGGCGTCTGCACGGACGAACAGGCCGGTACGGTCATCATGCTTCGCGGCGACATGGATGCCCTGCCCGTTGTCGAGGAATCGGGCGAGCCTTTCGCTTCCACCAACGGCTGCATGCACGCTTGTGGCCACGATATGCATGCGACGGCGCTGCTCGGCGCGGCCCGTTTGCTCAAGGCCCGCGAGTCCGAGCTTGTCGACGCTAACGCCACAGTTAAGTTGCTGTTCCAGCCGGGCGAGGAGACCTTTGAGGGAGCACGCGCCGCCGTCGCCGATGGCCTGCTGCAGAACCCGCGCCCCCAGGCTGCCTTTGCCATGCACGTCAACAGCCAATCGCCGCTCGGCCTGGTGCTCTATGGGAGCCCGGCGCTTTCGGGCGTGTACGGTTTTCGCATCACGCTTCAGGGCAAGGGCGGCCATGGCTCGAGCCCCGAGATTTGCATCGACCCCATCACGGCCGGCGTCCATGTGCACCTGGCGCTCCAGGAGCTTATCTCCCGCGAGGTGCCAGCGGCCAAGGAAGTCGCACTTACCGTTGGTAAGTTCGCCGGCGGCTTGGCGGCCAACGTCATCCCCGACACCTGCGTGCTCGAGGGAACGCTGCGCGGCTTTGATGTTGAGCTCATGGCTCACCTAAAGACCCGCATCGCGGAGGTCGTTAACGGCGTTGCTACGACCTATCGTACGCCGGCGACCATCGAGACGCTTTCGGATGTTCCGCCGCTTGTACTCGACAGCGATATGAATCAGGCCTCGCTTGGCTTCGTGGGCGCACTGCTGCCCAAGACGGCTTTCTTGCCGCTTTTCCATGCCATGGCGAGTGAGGACTTCGCGCTTATCTCGAGCAAGATCCCAAGTGCGTACTTTACCGTGGGCGCGGCCGTAACCGACACGGACGAACACTTTGCCCAGCACCATCCCTGGGGCAGCTGGCCAGGGCCCGGGCCGTGTATCTGGTGCAGCTTTCCTGGTGGCCTTTCGGGCCCGAACTGGCGGGCCTGCTGGCCGACCCCGCGGTCATCAAGGCCGGGGTGGCCATCGGCGACGACATGCGCGAGCTGGCCCGTCTGTATCCTTTCAAGCCTGCGGGCATGGCCGTAAGGCCTATGCCCTTGTCTTTCAAGGCAATCTTGGGCACTACCGGCGCCCGGCGCAGGCTATTCGTTTGTCTAAAAGGAGCAGTATGCCCCAGCAGCGTAAGTTCTTCCCCGGCTGGCTCGTGGTGGCCTCCGGCTTCGTGATCATGGCCACGTGTTACACGATTTTCGTCAACTGCATGAGCCTGTTCCAGCCGCTGATCGTCAGCAACCTGGGTATTTCCCTTGCGCAGTACAACGTCTCCAATGCCATCTCCACCGTGGTGAGTGTCGTGGGTTCGCTCGTTATCGGTCATGTTGCCGATAAGGTGAGTGGCCGCGTATTGGGCTCGCTTACCGTTATCGCTACCTCGGCGGTGCTTGCCGGCATGAGCTTTGTCGGTGAGCTGTGGCAGGTCTACGTGCTCTTTGCCGTTTCGGGCTGCTTCGCTGTGGCCTCGACCCGTCTGCTCATTAGCCTTGTGACCGCCAACTGGTTTACCGCTAAACGCGGCCTTGCCATTTCCATCGCACTTTCGGGTTCGGGCTTTGGCGGCGCCATTCTCTCGCCGATCGTGAGCTCTCTTATCGTGAGTGTGGGCTGGCGCTCTGCGTTCCTGGTACTCGCTGCCGTCTGCATGGTGGCGGCACTGCCCATCACGGCTTACTCCTTCCGCACCAAGCCTTCCGAGATCGGCCTTAAGCCGCTCGGCGAGAACCCGGGCGATCCGTCCGTCTCGACGGCTGGCGATAAGGACGAGCACACGGCGCCCGAGGTTAGCGTCGGCTGGTCTCGTATCAAGAAGAGCCCGGCGTTTTGGCTGCTCGTCGTCGCCTTCCTCTTTATGGGTCTCGTTAACGGCGCCATCTTGCCCAACCAGGTCACCAACATGACGAGTGTTACCGTCAACGGCGCCAAGATCGTCACGGGCGGCCACGATCCCATGTGGGCAGGTACCGTGCTTTCGGCCTACATGGTCACCGTCGTTATCGCCAAGATTTCGCTCGGTGCGATCTATGACCGCTTTGGTCTGCGCTTTGGCAATATCCTTGGCTCCATTGCGTGCATTATCGCCTGCGTCGCCCTGTGCTTCCCCGCGACCGATCTTGGTCCCATCGTGGCTGCCGTGAGCTTTGGTATCGGAACGTGCATGGGCACCATCACGCCTACCATCGCCGCGTCCAAGCAGTTTGGCATGGCCGACCTGGGTAAGGTCACGGGCACCATTACCTCGCTCGAGATGGTCGGCGGCACCGTGGGCGCCATTGTCTCGGGCGTGCTGTTCGATGCCACGGGCTCCTTTGCGAGCACCTGGATCGTGTGCCTGGCGTGCTCCGTGGTCATGCTCGTGTTCCTGCTGGCATCCGAGCCCATCGCCGCCAAGCTGCGCGCGAGCGTGGCGGGGGAGTAGGTAGGCCAAAGCGCATCGCCGCTTGTCCGCTTCGTCCGCGGCGGCGCGTCTGGCCGCACGAGTCCCCATACCCTCGTTCGGTCAGGCGCGCCGCCGCGTTGCTGCTTTGTGCCGTATAATGTCCACTACCTATGACGCGATACAAAAGAAAGGTGTTTGCCCATGCAGGCACAGAAGGCGGAGGGAACCCGCGACCTTATCGGCGCCGAGATGCGCGCCTGGCAAAAGATGCAGCAGATTGCGGCCGGCGTGTTCGAGCCGTTTGGTTTTAAACCCATCGAGACGCCCGCGATCGAGCAGGTTGACGTGTTTGTCCACGGTATCGGCCAGTCGACCGACGTCGTGCGCAAGGAAATGTTCCGCGTGTTCAGCGGTGCCAACCTGGAGCGCGTCTTTACCGAGGGCACCGACACCAAACTCAAGCCCAAGCAGCGCCTGGCACTTCGCCCCGAGGGCACGGCCGGCGTGGTGCGCGCCGTCGTCGAGAACAATCTGGTGCCCCAGGGCTCCACGCCGTTTAAGGCTTACTACGCCGAGGCCATGTTCCGCGGCGAGCGTCCCCAGAAGGGCCGCCTGCGCCAGTTCCACCAGGTGGGCATCGAGTGGCTCGGCGCTCCCGATCCGGCGGCAGACGCCGAGTGCATCATCATGCTCATGGAGTTCTACAAGCGCCTGGGCTTCGATCTTTCCAAGCTCCGTCTGCTCATTAACTCGATGGGCGACGCTCAGTGCCGTCCGGCTTACCGCGAGCAGGTTAAGCAGTTCATCCTCGATCACGCCGACGAGATGTGCGATGAGTGCCGCGAGCGCGCCGAGCTCAACCCGCTGCGTGCCTTCGACTGCAAGAACGACCACTGCCGCGAGATCATGGCCGAGGCTCCGCTGATGGGTGACAACCTGTGCGATGAGTGCCGCGAGCACTACGAGCAGGTCAAGCGCTATCTGGATGCCGCCGGTATCGAGTATGTCGAGGATCCCACCTTGGTGCGCGGCCTGGACTACTACACCCGTACTGTCTTTGAGGTCGAGGCCCCTGGCGCCGGCGTCGGCTCCATCGGCGGCGGCGGCCGCTACGATGGCCTGGTCGAGCTCGAGGGTGGCAAGCCCACGGCGGGCGTCGGCTTTGCTGTCGGTTTTGAGCGCGCCCTGCTGGCCCTGCAGGCCTTTGGCAGCGATTTGGGTGCCGATGAGGCCCCGTGCGTCTATGTCGCCAACGCCGGCAAGGAGCTGCGTCAGAACGTCTTTGCCATTACGCAGGAGCTTCGCGCCGCAGGTATCGTGACCGAGGCCGACTATCAGGGTCGTTCGCTCAAGGCCCAGTTTAAGCAAGCCGATAAGGTAGGCGCCAAGCTCATCTTGGTCCTGGGTGGCGACGAGCTTGTCGCCGGCAAGGTCAAAGTGCGCGACATGCAGAGCCATGACGAGGTGCTCGCCGATCTGGACAACGTCGTCGAGGCGGTTCGCGAGCGCCTGTAGCGCATCTTTTTGAGCTTCGGGCCTGCTAACGTGCCCTGCTCATGGAGAGCGATTGTTACGGGGGTGTTTCGCTTTTATGCGGAATGCCCCCGTTTACGTATGCCGCCCACCGAGAAATACGACCATTTAGGGCAAAAACCTTTGCAATGCAGAAAATACTTTTGTGTGGTAAAGCGCAATCAGTGTCGAAAGTATTTCTCAAGCGCCTATAATGAATACCGCATGTTACGTGCATAGAAGGAGGAATGGGAGGAAACGTGGCTGAGAACCTAAGCAACCAGTCTGTACCCGAAGCCGCGGCGCGCGTCGCTGCCGTGGTCAACCGCCTCGTTAACCGAATCGGCTCGAATGCCGAGTCCAGGGAGCGTCTCGCCGAGATCGAGATCCCCGAGGAGCTGCGCGACAATCTGGCGCTGTTCTTGCGCCTGGAGCGCCGTGTGCTTAGCGAGTATGATCCCGAGATCGCGGACCTGTTCGACAAGATTTTGACAGCCGAGATTGTGGTCAATGCCGGCAACCCCGGTACCTGCGCTGCCGACGAAGCCGTCGACGAGCAGGGCGTGCCCACCGCCGACGAGCCCACTGCCGTGGCATTTCGTGAGGTCGTCGATTTGATCGACAGCCTGCCGCTCGATAAGCAGCAGGTCATCGTTCGCGCCTTTACGAGCTTTTTCCATCTGGCAAACCTGTCCGAGGAGCAGCTGCACCGC
>UROR01000024.1 GCA_900549535.1 uncultured Collinsella sp.
GTAGCTCAGTTGGTTAGAGCGTCCGGCTGATAACCGGGAGGTCACAAGTTCGAATCTTGTCAGGTCCACCACTTTCTTTCGCAATAAACACCCCAGCGAGAGCCGAGTCGCCGCTGGGGTGTTTATTACTGTCTCCGTGGGGGTTTAGCTCAGCTGGGAGAGCGCGGGCTTTGCAAGCCTGAGGTCAGGGGTTCGATCCCCCTAACCTCCACCATGATGGACCTGTAGCTCAGTTGGTTAGAGCGTCCGGCTGATAACCGGGAGGTCACAAGTTCGAATCTTGTCAGGTCCACCATCAAAACCGTGAAGAGCCCTGGGGCGTTGCCTCGGGGCTTTTTTCTTGTCTGCGATAAATCTCATTTTGGTTTTGTGTGCTGTGCGAAAGATTGGGTAGTATAGCTATTCAATGCGGCGGGCTGCCGTGTGTTAACCGCTACGTACCGGAGGTGTTCCATGGTTCGTGTCGACATAGAGACTATCGTCATGGCCGCCGGTCCCGTGCCATCGCTTATCGTGCTTCGCGAGCGCTGCAGCAAATCGGACTCGCCCGCGCCACTGCGTTCCCTTTCCATTCAGACTGGTTCGTTTGAAGCTGCTGCCATTAGCCGCGGCATCGATAGCGGCCGCGCCGAGCGCCCGATTACCCATGACCTGCTGCTCGATACTGTTAGCGCCCTGGGCGCCAAGCTCGAGCGCATCGAGATCGTTCGCGCCGAGCCGCCGGTGTTTTACGCGACGGTTGTCGTGTTGGCCGATGGCAACGAGCATAAGATCGATGCGCGTCCGAGCGACGCCATCGCCCTCGCCGTACGCAGTAATGCCCCCATGTTTGTGGAAGACGACATCATGAATCGCCTGGGCACTGTTTCTACCCATGCCGAGGAAGTCGACGACGAGCAAGAGTTCGAGAAGTTCGACGAGTTCGTCCATACGCTTTCCCCCGATGATTTCTAAATGCGGGGCGGCCAGGTTGCGGAGCGTTCGCTGATGGCCGGCGGCATGTCTGCCGAGGCGGCGGCTATCGCGCGTGAAGCCCAGATGCGCTCGGAGGCATCCGAGGCGGCTCGCATTGCCTATGTGACGCAGGCCCGCACGCTTCGTGAACGCCGCGGCTCGTTTATCAAGATGGTTGTCATCTCCGTCCTTGTCGCGGCAATCTGCTCGCGCCTTCGTGGTACAGTTGGTGCGCTTGGGTTTTCGATCTCTACGGGCCTGGTGATCTGGGGTGTGGTCGACGCGGTAATGCTGACTAGTCAGATCAAGGTGCTCGACAAGCGCGCGATGGATATGATGCGCGCCCGTGACGCTGCCGCTAAGATCGCCGCCGAGGCACAGGAACTGTAACGACGCCGGACTCGATGGGAAGGTCTAAAGATGGCACAGGATATGCAGGACGCCGGTAACGTCTCCGCCGAGCTCGACGCCATGGTGTGCGATCTGATCGGCGCCTTCTTGGACGACCTGGCCGCGGGCGAGAACCCGGGCGTGGTCGTGGCAATCGAGGACGCTGCTTCCAACCGATATCTGGCGGCGCTCGACGAGGACGGCGAAGAGGCGTGCCTGGAGGCGGCCACCAACTTTATCTCCGAGCACAAGATGGGCCTTAAGGACGAGGGTCTGGGCCGCATCGCCCGTTACGCCATCGGCTACACCGGTTGTGTCGAGATCGATGGCGGCTACCATGACGCCCTGCTCGTGAGCTTCTTCGAAACCACGCTCGAGAGCGGTTTTTCGGCATATGTGCTGTATGAGGGCATGGGTGCCGGCGATGGTTTTATGTGGAGCGACCCTGAACCTGCAGGTGAGGAAACCCCTCTTATCTAAAATCGCTAAAATAAACGAGTTTTCGGTAAAAGGCTCAATATTCCCGCTGAGCGTTGCATTGCTGGGCGGGTCGCATACGCGTGCCGTTTGTATATGGATAGAAGATAGGGGAACTACATGCGCGTAGACAATCTGAGGAACATCGCCATCATCGCCCACGTCGATCACGGCAAGACGACGATGGTCGACAAGCTCCTGCGTGCCACGGACGCCTTCCGTGCCAACCAGCAGGTCGAGGACCGCGTCCTGGACTCTAACGACCAGGAGCGCGAGCGCGGCATTACGATTCTCGCCAAGAACATCTCTATCGAGTACAAGGACGTTAAGATCAACGTCATCGACACCCCGGGCCACGCCGACTTTGGCGGCGAGGTCGAGCGCGTGCTGCGTATGGCCGACGGCGCCCTGCTGCTGGTCGACGCTTTTGAGGGCCCCATGCCCCAGACCCGCTTCGTGCTGCGTCACGCTATCGACACCGGCCTTAAGATCATGATCGTTATCAACAAGATCGATCGTCCGGGCGCCAACCCCGAGAAGGCCTACAACGACTGCCTGGACCTCATGGCCGACCTGGGTGCCACCGACGACCAGCTTGAGTTCGCCATGGAGCACGTGGTCTACGCCAGCGCCATGAATGGCTTTGCCCGCCTTGACCCCAACGACGGCAACATGGACATGTACCCGCTGCTCGACATGATCATCGACGATATGCCCGCGCCCGAGGTTGACGAGAACGCCCCGCTGGCCATGCAGTGCGTGACCATCGACCACTCCAACTTCGTTGGCCGTATCGGCATCGGTCGCGTGTACTCCGGCACCATCCACCAGGGCGACCAGATCCTGGTTGTCAAGAACGACGGCTCCAGCGCCACCGCTACCGTCAAGCAGCTCTTTACCTTCGACTACCTGGGCCGCACCGAATGCCAGGAAGTCGGCGCCGGCGACATCGCCGCCGTCGTGGGCATCGACCGCACCGATATCGGCGATGTCTACACCGATCCCGAGAACCCCGTCGAGCTCGAGCCCATCGAGATTGACCCGCCGACCCTGTCCATCGTCTTTGAGGCTTCGACCTCCCCGCTCGTCGGTCGCGACGGCGACATCGTGGGCGCCCGTCAGCTCAAGGAGCGCCTGTTCAACGAGGCCGAGAACAACGTGACCATGAAGATCGAGGAGCTCGAGGACAAGAGCGGCGTCGAGGTCTCGGGTCGCGGCATTCTGCACCTGTCCGTCCTGATGGAGTCCATGCGCCGCGAGGGCTTTGAGTTCCAGGTCGGCCGTCCCCGCGTTCTGTTTAAGAAGGACGAGAACGGCAACAAGATGGAGCCCGTCGAGCAGGCCGTCGTCGAGTGCCCGGACGAGTACTCGGGCAAGGTCGTTGAGGTCTTCGGTACCTCCGGCGGCATCATGACGAGCATGGATACCTCGGGCATCGTGACGCACCTCGAGTTTAAGATCCCGACCCGCGGCATCATGGGTCTTAAGAACCGCATCATGAACGTCACTCACGGCGAGGGCGTGTTCTACCACACCTTCCTGGAGTACGGCCCCTACGCCGGCGAGATCGGCAACCGTCAGAACGGCGCCATGATCTCCATGACCACCGAGAAGGCCGTTGCCTACGCTCTGGGTACGCTGCAGGAGCGCGGCCAGCTGTTTGTTGAGCCGGGCACCGAGTGCTACGAGGGCATGATCGTGGGCGAGCGCAGCAAGGCTGGCGACATGGTCGTCAACATCGCCCGTACCAAGAACCTGGGCAACCAGCGTTCCTCTACCTCCGATATCTCCGTCCAGCTGGTGCCGCCGCGCACCTTCTCGCTGGAGGAGGCGCTGGAGTACATCGCCGACGACGAGCTAGTCGAGATCACTCCCAAGAACATCCGCCTGCGCAAGCGTCTGCTCAACGCCACCGACCGCAAGAAGGCTGCCGTCCGCGCCGGCCAGGTCAACAAATAAGCGCTGGGGCTTATAACCGTCAATAAGAAAGGGCGTCGACCGCAATGGTCGGCGCCCTTTTTGGTGCAGGGGGCAGGTTCGTTTGCGCCGCCACAAAGGTGCTTGGCATCTTTGTGGCGGTTAGCTGCTAAGCGGTGGGGAGTCCCGGCGTGTTAGTCGGCTGCTGCGGCTTGAGGTGGGCGTTGTGCCAGATGATTTGGATGATGTAGCCGAGCATAAAGACAAAGGCCACGCCGCTGATGAAGCCGCCTACGAGGGGAAGCCCCGTGAGGGCGCCTGCGATTACGCCACCAACGGCTGCCATGGCGTAGCGGTTCTGGCTGTGTCCGACCATGCGTGCAATCGCGCACCCTGCAAAGGCACTCGACACCAGCGCGATGCCAATGACACCGCACATGAGGGCTCCGGCAAGCGACAGACCGGCGATAGAGATAATCAGCAGTAGGACGGCGGGGGCGATAACAATCGTACCCAGAAGACCGCTCACCCACAGGGGCGTGGGGCGCTGGTGGAGCATGCCGGCGGCGCTGGCGGTCGCGCGCGGAAAGACGAGCTCGAGCAGTAGAGCGACAAAGCAGGTCGAGAGTGCCGCGGCGACGATACCGCCGATGGCATCGTTAACGGTGGAAGTATCCTCGTTCTCGGTGTGGTCGATCTTGAGCGCGCCGACCTCGGCTCCCGCGGCGCGCTCGGGGTCCTCGGAGACGTGCGCGTTCACGGTGCCGGTGATGTGGGCGTTCTTGCCCAGGATGAGCTTGTCGGCCCAAACCTCGACATCGCCCTCGACGGTGCCATCGATGGTCACCGTGTCGCCTGCAAGCGCTGCCGACTTGGTAGAGCCGCGCAGGGCAACCGTCTCGCCTATCGCATAGAAGCAGTTGGCGGTGCTGTCGGAATTGAGCACGACATGCTGACCGACGACCGTGACGCTGCCATCAACCGTAGTTTTGGCAATGTCGATGGTGCGCGCCGCAAGACGAACGGCGCCGCCCACCGTGCAGTCGCGGATCGAGAGGGTATCGCCCGCAGCGATGATATCGCGGTCGATGGAGGTGTCGTCCAGGTTAAGGCTCTGACCTGCCCAGTACAGGTCACCTTCGACGCCGGACGGAGTGGCGTCATTGTCGGTCGCAAGTACGTTGCCTGCGGTGTCCGTGCCGGCAAGAGCCGTAGCGGGAAGTGCGGTGAGCGCCAGAGCGATGAGCGCGAATAGGATGGTGATGCGGACCCACGCTTTACGGCGCTGGGTCGACGGAAATTGATTGTGGGGCATAGTGAATCCTTCGTCAGATGCTCGATATGCACCTAACAGGGTACCCAACGCGTGGGCGCTCTAAAAGAACCTCTCGGTTGCATTTCGAAGGATGAGCCCGCGCAATCTACTTTTTGTGGTGCAAAAAGCGCGCGATGTCCTCTTCGGTGGGGCTTTTGATGTCAAAACGCAGCGACAGCCAGCGCAGCCCCATGGTCACAACGACGCATACGACCAGCGCGGCGACATTGCTCATAAGACCGCTCATGACAAGGCATACATAGCTTGTCGATCCGGCGATGGCGGCGATGGCATAAAAGTTAGTGCGTTGGAAAATGCCCGGAACCACGCCCATAAAGCCGTCGCGCAACATGCCGCCGCCCACCGCGGTGAAAAAGCCCATCATGATGCACACCGCCGGCGCAAAGCCGTAGACCAACGCCTTGTCTGCTCCAGTGGCGGCGTAGATGCCGACCGATATGATGTCGAGCAGGGGAATGAGTTTTTCGGGCTTGTCGACGATTGCCGGGAAAATATAGATGATGGCTGCCGTGGCAATGGAAAGCGGGAGTGCCATCGGCTGGTTGAGGATGTAGACGTTGCCCACCTGCAGCGTCATGTCGCGTAGAAGACCGCCGCCCAGGCCACAGACCACGGCAAGCGCGACCGCGCCCACCAGGTCGAGCTTGTGCTCGCGTGCGACCAACACGCCTGAGATCGATGCAGCGACAACAGCGAACATCTCGAGCCAAAATGGGATAGCGACCATGGCATCCGTGGCGTGTGAGGTAACGGTCATAGCGGCGACGACGGGCAAGATGGGGTCCTTTTGGTTGCGGGTTTAGACAATGCCCGTACATAGTACATGGTTGGCGGGCGTGGTGACCCTATTGCTCGGTAAACGGTTGGCAGCGGATGCTGACATGGCATTGCTGGAATGCCAGGGATCCAAAACATGTACGTCACCCTCCAAAAACGGCATTTTTCGACATCTTTGGAGGCGGACGTACATGTTTGGATTGAGCTCACAGCATGAGTGAGTTGATTTACTCACATCCGGTATATTTCCCCACTTCAACGGACATAAGAGTTGGATACCGGCTCAGAGCGAGAGGCCCTCAATGGATACCCCTGTTCTCATTTCGCATAAAACCGCATGGCTTGTCCATCATGCACCCCAGAATTTGGTTCAGTCTCTTGCGCGGCACGACTACCAGATAGGCGCACAAGGCATCTCCACCCAGCAACGTGTTGCGCGCATACGACAGGCTCTTACCGACTGCGGCATTCCGTCCGATATGCTTAAGACTATCGATATCGCGGTTGTATTCGAATTCGAGCGAATTCGTACCAAAGGCGTCGTTTGTCACATTCTTGGACAAAATCTTCCCTACGAGCATATTAACGAGTTGACGCCCGGAATCTTCATCACCGACGAAGCCTTCACCTTTGTGCTCGCTGCCGAGTGGATGGATAGGATCGAATATCTCGAATATGGCTATGAAGTTTGCGGCGATTATCGCATGAGGCTCAATCCCGCCGACCCTTATACCGAGCAACCAGCCACCACCTCCAAGGATGAAATAACCAAACTGCTCGATCGGCACCCCGGCAAACCCGGTGCCACACGTGCACGGCTCGCGCTCAGGCACACCTACGATCACTCGGCCTCGCCTATGGAGACCGCTTCGGCAATCGCCTTCTCGCTCCCAACAAGCGAAGGCGGCGTTCGTATCCGAGGTATCCAACTCAACAAACCGCTCGAGATCCCTCAACGTCTTTGGCACTGCGCCAAAGCTCGAACGCTCAAAATCGACACGCTCGTTACCTATAAGCGCAGGGAGCTCGGTATTGAATATAAGGGCGGCTTTCACGATGAGTTCGAGCGCAAGGGAGCAGATGCGGAACGAGAGGCCGTTCTCGCCCAAATGGGATATCGAATCGTTACGCTCACTTCGGCTCAGTTCGGCAGCCAGCTTGCCTTTCACCGCGCCATGAACAACATTCGCGAAGCACTCGGCATGCCTCGCTGTACCGACACCGGGTACCAGCGAGAGCAAAACGAACTGCGCAAGGCACTTATCCGCAACTGGAAGAGCGTACAAGGCGAAGAGACGCTTATCGAGTAGCGTCACTCCCACGAGCCCGATCCAAACGTGTACGTCAGCCTCCAAAGATGTCGAAAATTGTCGGTTTTGGAGGGTGACGTACATGTTTGGGGAAGCGTGGGATCGAGACGTATTTCGATAACAAAAAAGCTCCCATTGTTGGGAGCTTTCTCAACCAAAATGGCGGAGGAGGAGGGATTCGAACCCTCGTGACCTTATACAGGCCAAACGGTTTTCGAGACCGCCGCATTCAACCACTCTGCCACCCCTCCGCGTGGGGTAAAAACAAAGCAGGCTCGAAGGCCTGCTTTGGAATTAACTGGCGGAGAGTCAGGGATTTGAACCCTGGAGACGCTTTTGACGCCTACACGATTTCCAATCGTGCTCCTTCGGCCACTCGGACAACTCTCCGTTAAATGCGAAAGTCAGTATACACGAGGAATCGCAAAGTGCAAACAGAAAAGTTGGCATTTTTTAAAACGCTTGGCCGCGTTTGGCGTTGCAGCGGGGTTTGAGATGCCAAAAAACGGCTTCCGACCAGCGTAGTTGATCAACTCAATTGTTCAAAAGGGGTATTTATAAGCGATTTGGCAATGAATTTAAAAATCTTTGGGTGGTGCTGTGGGCCACTGGTATGCATTTTGCGACCACAACCATGCGCCCGTTGACCTGCGACTTGGCTCAGCTTGTCCTCACGGCACCGTATCTTGTCCACAGATCCGTCAAGCTTTTGGTCAGCATTTGGTTGGAATGCGCATGAAACGTCGTGCAAGTATGGGCATATGTGGAGGTCATGAGGTTGTAGCTGCATATTCTTGCAGCCTAGGAGGTTGAAAGATATTATTACCAAGTCTTTTCCTGCTTCAGGCGCACCTTCACGACCTGAAGCCACATTTGCCCAGAGGAGGTGACAATATGAAGGCTTATGAACTGCTGTTCTTTGTTGACCCGTCGCTCGACCCCGAGACTCGTCTCGCTGTTATGAAGCGTATCGATACCACGATCGCTGAGGGCGCTGGCAAGGTCGACTCCGTTGACGAGTGGGGCAAGCGCAAGCTCGCCTACGAGATCAACGACCTCACCGATGGTGACTACACCCTCATCAACTTCCACGCAGATCCTACCCAGATCGCCGAGCTTGATCGCGTCCTGCGCATCACCGACGCTGTGGTCCGCCACATGATCGTCCGTCGCGACGACCAGGAGTAAGACTGTCGTTTTGGACTGGGCTTGTGCCCCAAGAGGAAGTAGTGAGTTATGAGCATCAATCGAGTGAACATCACCGGTAACCTCACCCGCGATCCCGAGCTGCGCGCCACCGCCGGCGGAACCCAGGTTCTGTCCTTTGGCGTCGCCGTGAACGATCGTCGCCGCAACGCGCAGACTGGCGAGTGGGAGGACTATCCCAACTTTGTCGACTGCACCATGTTCGGCACCCGCGCCGAGGCCGTGAGCCGTTTCCTGGCAAAGGGAAACAAGGTCGCGATCGAGGGCAAGCTGCGCTACAGCTCTTGGGAGCGCGACGGCCAGCGCCGGAGCAAGCTTGAGGTCATCGTCGATGAGATCGAGTTTATGAGCTCCCGTGGTGGCCAGGGTGGCTACGATCAGGGCGGTTACGCCCCCGCAGCTCCCGCGCCCGCAGCACGTCCTGCCGCACCGGTGGCTACGCCGCCCGCGGTCGACGTCTACGATGAGGACATCCCATTCTAAGGGTTGTTCACCTATTTTTGAGTGAGAGGCGGCTTCGGTTCGCCGAAGTTGCCAAATGAAAGGTATTTTGACATGGCTAATGATTTTTCTGCACGTCAGCCGCGTCGTAAGTACTGCCAGTTCTGCAAGGAGAACACTGAGTTCATCGACTATAAGGACACTCAGCTTCTCCGTAAGTACATGACCGACCGTGGCAAGATCAAGCCCCGTCGCGTCACTGGCGCTTGCACGCAGCATCAGCATGACATCGCCAACGCCATCAAGCGCGCCCGCGAGATGGCTCTCCTGCCGTACACCGTCCCCGTGGTTTCCTCTCGTGGCAACCGCGACCGCGGCTAAGAAGGGAGACGCATCATGAAGGTTATTCTTCTCGATGAGATCAAGGGCAAGGGCGGCGAGGGTGACGTCGTAGAGGTCGCTCAGGGTTACGCTGAGAACTTCCTGTTCCCCAAGAAGCTCGCTGTTGCCGCCACCAAGGGCAACCTCAAGCAGCTTGACGAGCGTCGCAACAACATCGCCAAGCGTGAGGCCGTCCGTCTGGCTACCGCCAACGAGACCAAGGCTGCCTTCGAGGGCAAGACGGTCACCGTTGACGTCAAGGTCGGCGACGAGGGCATCCTCTTTGGCTCCGTTACCGCCGCTATGATCGCTGACGCCATCAAGGATCAGCTCGGTATGGACATCGACCGCAAGCGCGTCGAGCTCGGTAAGCCCATCAAGGTTGCCGGTGCCCACACCGTTGCCATCTCGCTGTACCGCGAGATCAAGGCCGAGGTTGTCGTTCTCGTCGGCGTTACCGCCGAGGAGCTCGCTGCCGAGGCTGAGGTCGAGGAGGCCGCTGAGGTCGCCGAGGCCGAGACCGCCGAGGTCGAGACTGAGGCTGCTGCCGAGTAGCATTTGCTGCAACGCAACAATCTTGTTCTAAGAAGGGCGCTCTGGGAAACCAGGGCGCCCTTTTGTTTTTTGCGCTGAGTGAGTGTCATGGTGAACGTTGCGTCGAAGTCCTATATACAGGACCGTTCATCCGTTTGGTTCGGTGATGATTGGCCGCACACGGCGCGTTTTGGGACCGTGGCTGATACTATGGATGCTCGCAAGCGATATGAATGAGGATGCTCATGGCATATGACGATAGGGAGACCGGGCTGACGGTCGAGGACCGCGGCTCAAAGTTGGGTCTTCCCCAAAACCAAGATGCAGAGGCCAATGTACTGGCCGCTATGCTGCTATCGCCCGAGGTGGTCGAAGAAGCCCAGGTCGAGCTGCAGCCCGATGACTTCTACCGGCCCATTCATAAGACCATCTATACCGCGATGGTCGATATGTACAACAGCCGCATCCCCATCGACTCCATCTCGCTAATCGATTACCTGCGAAGCATCAACAAGCTCGATGCCGTGGGCGGCGAGGCGTACATTTTGGAGCTGATGGGTCAGACCCTGTCGCTCGTCAACTGGCAGCACCATGCCGCCATCGTTCGCCGCGATTCGTTTTGTTGTGTTATTTTTTGGGCGACCAACGAGATCTACTCGCTGGCAGAGAACGCCCCCACCGACACCAAAGAGGTCGTGGAGCTAGCCGAGAGCAAGCTGCTCAAGGTTACGGCACGCGAGGTCAAGTCGAGCTACAAGACGCTGACCGAGTTTATGGTCGAGGCCTATAACGAGGCCGAGGAAGTGTGCCAGGCCGGTGGTCAGGCGGCGGGCGTGCCCACCGGCTTTCCGTCACTCGACCGTATGCTCATGGGCTTCCGCGAGGGCCAGCTCATCATTATCGGTGCCCGTCCTGCTGTAGGTAAGACGTCGTTCGCTCTGAACCTGGCACTTAACGCTGCCGCTGCTGGTTATACCGTCGGCTTCTTCTCGCTGGAGATGTCGGGCAAAGAAATTGCCCAGCGTCTGATTTGCGCCTACGCCATGATCTCGATCAGTGACTTCCGCATGGGCCGCATTAGCCCCGAGCAGTGGGCCAATATCAACGAGGCCACGCAGACCTTGTCCAAGCTCGATATTCTGATTGACGATACGCCCGGCACCACAGTGACCGAGATTCGCGCCAAGAGCCGCCGTATGCTCCATAACAAGGAGAAGGCAATCATCATCCTGGACTACCTGCAGCTGGTGAGTCCTCCGCCGGGACGCCGCTCCGAGAGCCGTACCGTCGAGGTTTCGGAGATGTCGCGTGGTCTGAAGATCATGGCCAAGGAGCTCAAGATCCCGCTCATCGCGCTGTCGCAGCTCTCGCGTCAGGTCGAATCCCGTACCGGCAAGCGCCCGCAGCTTTCCGACCTTCGTGAATCGGGCTCCATCGAGCAGGACGCCGATATCGTTATGTTCTTGGACCGCTCCGCCGACGAGGCCGAAGCCTCGCGCGACGATCGACCCGACGAGGGCGTTACGCGTATCGTCGTGGCCAAGAACCGTTCGGGCCCGATCGGCGACGTCGACCTGATGTTCCTGCCGGCATCCACCAAATTCTATGAGCTTGATGGGGCACATGCCGAGGAGTAGGACAGGCACCCGTTGCACGGGTATACTGGGAATGTTTTGTGCTTCTGCGTGCCGGCGTGGCGCGTAGACAGTCCATGAATGTAAGGAGTAAACATGCCGTCAACCGTTTTGGTCGGTGCCCAGTGGGGCGATGAGGGCAAGGGTAAGATTTGCGACCTGGTCGCCGGCGACTTCGATGCCGTCGTGCGCTACTCGGGCGGCAACAACGCCGGTCACACCATCGTCGTCAACGGCAAGAAGTACGGCCTGCACCAGGTGCCCTCCGGCATCATGTATTCCGACCATATGTCGGTGATCGGTAACGGCTGCGTCGTCAACCCCAAGGTTGTCCTTGAGGAGATCGACATGTTCGAGGCCGACGGTATCACCACCAAGAACCTCAAGATCAGTGGCAACGCGCACATCATCATGCCGTACCACATCGATCTGGATGGTGCTTTTGAGCAGAAGCTCGGCAAGAAGAACATTGGTACCACCAAGCGCGGCATCGGTCCGTGCTACCAGGACAAGATGGCCCGCATCGGCCTGCGCATGCAGGACATGCTGGACGAGGCGCTGTTCCGCGACAAGCTGGAGACCGCTCTTGCCCGCGTGAATCCCGAGCTGGAGCTCATCTACCACCTGCCCACCTACACCGTGGACCAGATTTGCGACGAGTACCTGCCGATGGCCGAGCGCCTGCGTCCCTACATCACCGAGACGAGTCTGCTGCTCAACAACATGATCGATGAGGGCAAGAACCTGCTGTTTGAGGGCGCCCAGGCGACGCTGCTCGACATCGACCACGGCACCTATCCGTACGTGACGTCTTCCAACTGCACCGCCGGCGGCGCCATCACCGGCTCCGGCGTGGGCATGAAGAACGTCGACCGCGTGCTGGGCGTCATGAAGGCCTATATCACCCGCGTCGGTTCGGGCCCCATGCCCACCGAGCTTTCCTATGAGTCCGAGGCTGGCCACACGCTGACCGAGGAGGGCTATGAGTACGGCGTGACCACCGGTCGCCGTCGTCGTTGCGGCTGGTTTGACGGCCCTATCGCCAACTACGCCTCGCGCGTCAACGGCCTCACCGATATCGCCATGACCAAGCTCGACGTGCTTTCGGCTTTCGACACCATCAAGGTGTGCGTGGCCTACGACGTCGATGGCGAGCGCTATACCAGCGTGCCCGAGCATCAGGTTCGCTTTGAGCACGCCAAGCCCATCTACGAGGAGCTTCCTGGTTGGAAGTGCGATATCACCGGCTGCCGCAGCTTTGAGGAGCTGCCGCAGGAGGCTCAGGACTACGTGGCGTTTATCGAGGATCTGGCACACACCCGCGTGACGTTCATTGGCGTTGGCGCTGGTCGCGAGCAGACCATCAACCGATTCTGGAAGTAATCGGGACTATTTGGTTATTGCGATATACCCCTTTGCAGCCCGGACGGGCGGCCGAGGGGTATATTTGCTTGCAAAGGGCTCGCGCGGAGCGGGCCGTTCATCCATAGAGGAGGCACCCTTGAAGGCGGACACTCAAACCATCGACATCCTGTTGTTGGGCAGCGGCGGCCGCGAGCATGCTTTGGCAGCTAAGCTCGCAGCATCACCGCGCGCCGGCAAGCTCTACATCGCGCCGGGTAACGGCGGCACTGCGAGCTGCGGCGAGAACGTTGTTCTCGACGACTGCGATCCTGCGGCCGTAGCGGCGTTTGCGCAGAGCCACGGATGCGGACTCGTGGTGATTGGCCCCGAGGCTCCGCTCGTGGCGGGCGTGGCCGACGCCGTGCGCGCGGCGGGTATTCCCTGCTTTGGCCCGGGTGCCGAGGGCGCCCAGATGGAGGGCTCTAAGCTGTTCTCCAAGCAGCTCATGGAGCGTGCGGACATTCCGACGGCAGCCTATGGTTCGTTTACCGACGAGGCTTCGGCTCTCGTCTACGTGCGCGAGCAGGGCGCCCCGCTGGTCGTCAAGGCCGACGGCCTTGCCGCGGGCAAGGGCGTTATCGTGGCGACCGAACTTGAGCAGGCCGAGGAAGCCGTGCGCGAGTGCTTTGGCGGCACCTTTGGCGATGCCGGCAATACCGTGGTCATCGAGGAGATGCTCGTTGGTCCCGAGTGCTCGCTGCTGGCCTTTACCGACGGCAAGACCGTGCGTCCCATGGCCACCTCGCAGGATCACAAGCGCGCGCTCGAGGGCGACAGGGGCCCCAATACCGGTGGCATGGGCGTCTACAGCCCGGTGCCCATCGTGACCGACGAGGAGCACGCCACGATGGTGAAGGTCATGGAGCAGACCGTGGCCGAGCTTGCTGCCGAGGGTATCGACTACCGCGGCTGCCTGTATGGCGGCTTTATGCTCACCCCCGCCGGCCCCAAGGTGCTGGAGTTCAACGCCCGCTTTGGTGACCCCGAGACGCAGGTCGTGCTCCCGCGCCTTAAGAACGACCTGGTCGAGGTCATGCTGGCCTGCGCCAACTGTGAGCTCGATCAGATTGAACTCGACTGGCGCGACGAGTGGGCCGTGGCCGTTGTCCTGACGAGCGCGGGCTACCCCGGCAGCTACGAGAAAGGCAAGGTCATCACCGGTATCGAGGATGCCGAGGCCATGGAGAACGTGACCGTGTACCATGCCGGCACCGCCGTGGTGGATGGCCAGCTTGTGACCAACGGCGGCCGCGTGCTTGCCGTGACCGCGCTGGGCGATACGTTTGAGAACGCCCGCAACCTTGCCTACGAGGCCTGCGAGAAGATCGATTTTGAGGGCAAGACCCTGCGCCATGACATTGGCCTGCGCGCGCTGCGCGGTCGTGACGCCTGGGATGCCTAAAATCCGAGAGGAATGAGACGGATGGACGAGAAGAACGAAGAGCTCGTGGACGCGCAGATCGTCGAAGAGGACAGCCGCATGTATGGGCACGCCGAGGGCGAGCCTGGTGGCGAGGTCGCTGACGAGCCGGCGCTGGTGTTGGGCGACGACGACCCGCACGATGCCGAGCTGCACGAGAAGATTCTTTCGGAGGAGTGCGCCTGGAAGGGCAAGATCCTCGACGTCCACCGTCTTGAGGTTGAGCTGCCCAACGGTCACCGCAGCGCCCGCGATATCGTTCGCCATCCGGGTGCGGCGGCCGTTGTGGCACTGACCGAGAGCGGCAAGATCGTACTGGTGCGTCAGTACCGCACCGCCATCGACCGCGTGACGGTCGAGATTCCTGCCGGCAAGCTCGACCCGGGCGAGGACCCGCTTGATTGCGCCAAGCGCGAACTGCATGAGGAGACGGGCTTTAAGGCTGGTCGTATTCGCTTTTTGACGTCGATTGTCACGTCCTGCGGTTTTTGCGATGAGATCATCCACATCTACTTGGCTACCAAGCTCGAGTTTGATGCGCCCAACCCCGATGATGACGAGTTTGTCAACGTGGACCTGGTGCCGCTGCACGAGCTGATCGACGCCGTGCTCGACGGCAAGATCGAAGACGCCAAGACCGTCGTAGGCGCGCTTGCCTGCGACAGCATCGCGCACCGCTTGGGTGGGGCCGAGCTGTAACGAGCGGGAATAGCCCTGGGACAAGAACTACTGATTACTTTGTCCCAGGGCCTTATGTTGCTGATATTTCTTTGAGGATCACATGTTTAAGAGGTTTCTTTCGTATTACGAGCCCCAGATGGGGCTTTTTGTTGCTGATACTGTTTGCGCTCTGGTGCTTGCTGCCATTGACCTTGCGTTTCCTATTATTCTGCGCAATTTGACCGGTGGGCTGTTTACCCAGGGCCAGGCTGCCATTATGCAGGCGCTCGGTATGATCGCGGTGGGGCTGGTGCTGATGTATGCCGTTCGCTGCGCCTGCCGCTACTTTGTGAGCTACTGGGGCCACGTGATGGGTGCGCGTATGGAGTCCAAGATGCGCGAGGACCTGTTTGACCAGTACGAGCGCTTTAGCTTTGCGTACTTCGACCGCAACAGCTCGGGCGACATGATGAGCCGCGTGGTCAACGATCTGTTCGATATCTGCGAGGCGGCGCACCACGTGCCCGAGTGGATCATCATCTGCGGCATCGAGATTATTGGCTCGTTTGCGATCCTCTTTACCATCGCCCCGGTGCTGGCGCTCGCCATGGCCGTGGTGACGGCGGCGTTTGCGGTCATCATGTTTTGGCAGAACATGCGCATGCGCGAGGTTTTTAGCGACAACCGCAAAAAGATCAGCGGCATCAATGCGCAGCTGCAGGATTCGCTGGCGGGTATGCGCGTGGTCAAGAGCTTTGCCAATGAGGAGACCGAACGCTTCAAGTTCCGCGCCTCCAACAATCGCTATCTTTCGTCCAAGGAGAACATGTATCACGCCATGGGCGTCTATACCGCGACGTATGGCCTGCTCTCGGGTGTGCTCTATGTGATCGTGGTGCTGCTGGGCGGCTGGCTGGTCGCCCAGGGACAGCTGCAGGCGGTCGATATGGCGACCTTTGCACTCTATATTTCGCTGTTCTGCACGCCGCTCGAGACGCTCGTCAATTCGGCCGAAACGTATCAGAAGGCTATCGCCGGCTTTAAGCGTATGGACGAGGTGCTCTCGACCGCGCCGGATATCCAGGACAAGCCGGGCGCTACGGATCTGCAGGTGACTGCCGGCGCCGTGGAGTATCACGACGTGTGCTTTAACTACGAGGATGTCGAGCTGGGCGAGGGCGATGCCGACGAGCGTCCTGTTATCGACCACATGGACCTGTCTATCAAGCCCGGCCAGACCATCGCGCTGGTTGGCCCCTCGGGCGGCGGCAAGTCCACGACCTGTTCGCTCCTGCCGCGCTTTTATGACGTGGCTACCGGATCCATTAGCATCGACGGTCAGGACGTGCGCGATGTGACGCAGCAGAGCCTGCGCCGCGCCATCGGCCTGGTGCAGCAGGATGTCTATCTGTTTGACGGCACGATTGGCGAGAACATCGCCTACGGCAAGCCGGGCGCTACGGCAGAAGAGATCGCCGAGGCCGCCCGTCGCGCCAACATCGATGCCTTTATCGAGTCGCTTCCGCAGGGCTACGACACCGTGGTGGGCGAGCGCGGCAGCCGTCTTTCGGGCGGACAGAAGCAGCGCGTTGCCATCGCGCGCGTGTTTCTCAAGAACCCCAAGATCCTGATTTTGGACGAGGCGACGAGTGCTTTGGATAACGAGAGCGAGGAGGCGGTGCAGGAGTCACTCGAAGAGCTGGCACGCGGCCGCACCACGATTATCATCGCCCACCGTCTTTCGACCATTAAGCATGCCGATGAGATTGCGACCGTTGAGCATGGTCGCGTTGTGGAGCGTGGCACGCACGAGGAGCTTCTCGCCCGTGGCGGCACCTATGCCCGTTACTATCGAATGCAGTTCGAAGGTGCGCGTGCGCACGAGCTCGACTGATTGATATGACAGGAAGTTTATGGCTGACAAGAACCCTTTGACTCCGGAAGAAGTGACGGAGTTATTCTCCGAAATCGATGCATCCGGCGTCTTGGATCCCACGCTCGCCAAAAAGCGTACCGAGCGCATGCGTGAGAAGGAGGCTGCGGCCAAGCGCGGTGACAAAGCGGCGCTAGCGCAGCTGCGCAGCGAGGACCGCGCGAGCCAGGCAAAACATATCGACCCGCTGTCCGAGGACGATCCTTCGGGCTCGCAGGTGAGCCATACCATTACGAAGACCGCGATGGCCGTGGTCATCGGTATTTTGGTGCTGATCGTGGGCATGCAGATTGGCTACGGCGTGATGCGTCGTCTGAACACCGCCAACCTGTCCGAGAGCGTTTCGGTCGATACCGTTTCGACGGCGCTGAAGGGCGGCCTTGAGTGGGGCAACGGCTTTACGCAGTTCCCGCTCGACTTTACCGTCGATGAAGCCGATGAACGCACGGGCACGGTCGAGGTGACGGTGTTGGACACATCGTCTGCCAACGAGCTCGAGCTGCTGTCCAACGGGCAGATTCAGGCCGCGGCGCTTGCGACCAACGCGCTGCTCAACGATAAGATCGACCGCGTGGTGTATAACGTTCACGCCTATATCGACGAGGATAGCAACATTCAGCATGATTCCTTCTTTGGCATGTTCCCCGCCCAGGGCCACCAGAGCGCCATCCTGACGTTCGTGTGGACCAAGAGCTCATCCAACGCCACGAATATCGACTGGAAGATGCGCATCGTGAGTATGGATGACACCATTGCCGAGCGCATTCAGAAGCAGGTGAACTCGGTGTCGTCGTTGATTGAGGACCCGGTGGTGAGCCAGACCAAGATTGACGAGGAAAAGGCCGAGCGTGACCTGGAGCATCGTCTGCATGGCCGCGAGATTTTCCGCGGCGGCAAGCCCGATCGCACACCGTCCGAACTGCTGGAGCAGGACAAGAAATAATAAGACGCTATCATCCCGTGTGAGCCACAAGCCCGCGCGGGATGATTTTTTAATCCCCGTCCCAGAAAAATCATTATGCATAGAAAGTCATAATTATCATTTCGTAAACATTTCGATGAAATTAACGCCATGAGGCATGCTTGCGGTTACAATACCGCGAGGCCTAACTACACACCTTTAAGCCGGTCCTGTGAGACCGGGAAGGAGAATTATGGCGAACAACCATACCGCGGGCGCTGCCGCCCGCACCTTCGCGCCCAGCGAGCTTTGCCAGCGTATGCTGGCCAAAACCAGCAAGGGCACCTGCGGTCCCTGCATCCTGTATCTTGAGGATGGGACCATTTTTTATGGACGTGCATGCGGCGCCGAGGGCTCCGCGACCGGCGAAGTCTGCTTCAACACCTCGCTCGAGGGCTACTTTGAGGTCATGACCGACCCGAGTTATGCCGGCCAAATCGTAACCATGACCTATCCGCAGATCGGCAACTACGGTATCGACGAGACCGATGTCCAGTCGGCCTTCCCCGGCGACGCCGTGCGCCCTGCGAGCGCTCCGGCTATGCGCGGCATGATCGTTCGCGACATGTGCGCCACGCCTTCTAACTGGCGCTCGGCCGTCAGCGTGCCGGAGTACCTGCGCGCTCACGGCATCGTCGCTATCGAGGGTGTCGACACTCGCGCCCTGGTGCGCCACCTGCGCGACAATGGTTCCAAGATGGGCATTATTTCGACCGAGATCTTCGACGTCGACGAGCTTGCCGAGCGTCTGGCCGCTGCGCCCACGCTGGTAGGCGAGAACCTGGTCAAGACCGTAAGTTGCCCCGTACCTCACGAGTTTGTGGCCGCCGACCTGCCTGCCACGCATGACTTTGCGCTTACGGCTGCCGCTCCTGCCCGTCACAAAGTGGTCGCCTACGACTGCGGTGTGAAGCGCGGCATTCTGGAGGGTCTGGTCCGCGCCGGCTGCGACCTTACCGTCGTGCCGTGGGATACGCCCGCCCAGCAGGTGCTCGACATGAATCCCGACGGTGTCTTTTTGTCCAATGGTCCCGGCGACCCCGACGCCGTGGTGGAGACCTACGAGCAGGTGCAGCAGCTGATCGGCAAGGTGCCGGTCTTTGGTATTTGTCTTGGTCACCAGATGATCAGCCTGGCCTGCGGCGCTCAGATGGAAAAGCTTAAGTTCGGTCACCGCGGTGGCAACCAGCCGGTCATGAACCTGGTAAGCCGTCGCGTGGAGATTACCGCGCAAAACCATGGCTTTGGTCTGCTGTTCCCCAGCTTGGGCAAGCTTGTCCCCGAGCTTTCCGGCGGCGAGACCGAGCATGCGGCCGATGGGGATCTGCGCGTCTGGGTGCGCCGCGGCATCGCGCCAGTCGTGATGAACGAGCGCTTCGGCCGCATTCGCCTGACGCATGTGAACCTCAACGACGGCACCGCCGAGGGCATCCAGCTGCTCGACGCCCCGTGCTTCTCGGTCCAATACCACCCCGAGGCTTCGCCCGGCCCCACCGATGCCCACTATCTCTTTACCGCCTTTACGCGACTCATGGACGGCGAGGAGAACTACCTGGACATCGACACCGCGAAGGACCGCCTGCAGGGCTGGAACTTTGCCGACAATGGTTCCGCTGCGACCGAGACCGAGGAGAACTAACATGCCGAAACGTACTGACATCAAGCGTATCCTCGTCATTGGTTCGGGCCCCATCGTTATTGGCCAGGCCTGCGAGTTCGATTACTCCGGCGCCCAGGCCTGCAAGGTGCTCAAGGAGGATGGCTTTGAGGTCATCCTGGTCAACTCCAACCCGGCGACCATCATGACCGACCCAGGTCTTGCCGACCGCACCTATGTCGAGCCCATCACCGCCGAATTTATCGAGCGCGTAATCAAGAAAGAGCGCCCGGACGCGCTGCTGCCCACGCTGGGCGGCCAGACCGGTCTGAACGCCGCTGTCGAGCTGGCGAAAGACGGTACGCTCGACAAATACGGCGTCGAGATGATCGGCTGCGACCTGGCCGCTATCGAGCGCGGCGAGGACCGCAAGCTCTTTAACGAGGCCATGGCCGAGATTGGCCTGGAGGTCGCGCGCTCGGGCTATGCCTACAGCGTGGCCGACGCCGAGGCTATCGCCGAGCGCGTGGGCTATCCCTGCGTACTGCGCCCGAGCTTTACCCTCGGTGGCGCCGGCGGCGGCATCGCGCATACCCACGAGGAGCTCGTCTCCATCGTGAGCCAGGGCCTGGAGCTCTCGCCTGCCCACGAGGTGTTGGTTGAGGAGTCCATCGAGGGCTGGAAAGAGTATGAGATGGAGGTCATGCGTGACCACGCCGGCAACGGCATCATCGTGTGCTCCATCGAGAATCTCGACCCCATGGGCGTGCATACCGGCGACTCCATCACCGTGGCGCCGGCGCAAACCCTCTCCGACCTGGAGTATCAGCGCATGCGCGTGGCCTCGCTCGCCATTCTGGAGAAGATCGGCGTCGAGACCGGTGGCTCCAACGTGCAGTTTGCCGTGAACCCCCAGACCGGCCGCCTGATCGTCATCGAGATGAACCCGCGCGTGAGCCGCTCGTCCGCACTGGCCTCCAAGGCAACGGGTTTCCCCATCGCCAAGGCCGCCGCGCGCCTGGCTGTGGGCTACACGCTCGACGAGATCGTCAACGACATCACCAAGGCTACGCCCGCCTGCTTTGAGCCCACAATCGACTACTGTGTGGTCAAGGTGCCGCGCTTTGCCTTCGAGTAGTTTAAGGGTACCGACCCCACGCTCACCACGCGCATGAAGGACGTGGGCGAGATTATGGCGATCGGCCGCACCTTTGAGGAGGCCTTCGGCAAGGCCATGCGCTCACTGGAGGACGGTCACCAGGGCATCTGCGCCGGTGGCAAGGAGGGTGCCGACAAGCTGAGCGACGATGAGCTCGCTCAGGCCGTGGCAACCCCGACCGAGCATCGCATCTTCTTTGTGGTCGAGGCCCTGCGCCGTGGCTGGGGCATTGCCCGCATCCATGCCATCTGCGGTATCGATCCGTGGTACCTCAACCGTATCAACGACATGGTGCAGGTCCAGGAGAGCATCCGCGGCCTGCGTGTGGAGGATATCGACGCCGACGCGATGCGCCTGCTCAAGCAGTACGGCACGAGCGACGCCGAGATCGCCGCGCTGACCAGCTCGGACGAGCGCTTTGTGCGCGCCTATCGCAAGGGCCTGGGCGTGGTTCCCAGCATGAAGACGGTCGATACCTGCGCTGCGGAGTTCTCGAGCGCCACGGAGTACCACTACAAGACGTACGAGAACATCTACCGCACGAGCCCGGATGCCAAGAAGTGCGTAGCTCCCGACGAGACCACACCGGCGGACAAGCCCAAGGCGATGATCCTGGGCGCCGGTCCCAACCGCATTGGCCAGGGTATCGAGTTCGATTACTGCTGCGTGCACGCGAGCTACGCGCTGGCGGCCCGCGGCTTTGAGACCATCATGGTCAACTGCAATCCCGAGACCGTCTCGACCGACTACGACACGTCCGACCGCCTTTACTTTGAGCCGCTCACCTACGAGGATGTCATGGACGTCATCGATGTTGAGCGCCCCGACGGCGTCGTGGTGACGCTTGGCGGCCAGACCCCGCTTAAGCTGGCGCGCATGCTCGAGGAGAGTGGCGTCAACATCATGGGCACCAAGCCCGATGCCATCGACTTTGCCGAGGACCGCGAGCGTTTTGCCGCCCTGCTCGACAAGCTGGGCATCATGTACCCGCCGGCGGGCCAGGCCACCTCGTTTGAGGAGGCCGAGGCCGTGGCCGCGCATATTGGCTACCCGCTGCTGGTGCGTCCGAGCTACGTGCTGGGCGGCCGCGGCATGATGATCGCCTACGATGCCGAGCACCTGCGCGATTACATGGCCGAGGCCGCGCGCATTAGCCCCGACTACCCGGTGTACCTGGACCGCTTCTTGGAGGGTGCGATCGAGTCCGATGTCGACGCCCTGTGCGATGGCGAAGAGGTCTACATCGGCGGCATTCTGGAGCATATCGAGGAGGCCGGTATTCACTCCGGCGACTCCGCGACCTGCA
This sequence comes from uncultured Collinsella sp., assembly GCA_900549535.1. GTDB lineage: Bacteria > Actinomycetota > Coriobacteriia > Coriobacteriales > Coriobacteriaceae > Collinsella. The sequence continues at coordinate 21,798 of UROR01000024.1, forward strand.
TCCCGCCGTTCAGCTTTAGCGAGAGCCTGCAGGCAAAGCTTCGCGAGACCACGCGCCGCATCGCGATGGCGCTGGGCGTACGCGGCCTGGTCAACGTGCAGTACGCCATTAAGGGCGAGACCGTTTACGTGATCGAGGCCAACCCGCGCGCAAGCCGTACCGTCCCGTTTATCTCCAAGGCCACCGGTGTGCCGCTCGCCAAGTGTGCCGCACGTATCATGGCGGGCGATTCCATCGCGAGCTTGGGCCTGCCGAGCGACGAGCGTCAGCTGGACTGGTTCTGCATGAAGGAAGCCGTTATGCCCTGGGGTCGTTTCCCGGGCGCCGACGTTATCCTGGGGCCCGAGATGAAGTCGACGGGCGAGGTCATGGGTATCGCCAAGAGCTATCCCGAGGCATACGCCAAGACGCAGCTGGCGATCGACTACAAGCTGCCCGACCCGAGCGCCGGCAAGGTGTTCATTAGCGTGTGCGACCGCGACAAGCGCCACATCCTTTCGGTCGCGCGTATCCTGCGCTACCTGGGCTTTGACATCTGCTCCACCGAGGGTACGGCGCGCGTACTGCGCGGCGGCAACGTGACGTGCGAGGTCGTGGAGAAGATTAGCGGCCCGCATGACGGCGAGCGCCCCAACATCGGCGACCTCATCGCCGATGGCAAGATCGCGGTAATCATCAATACGCCGTACGGTCCGGGCTCGCGTGGCGATGGCTACCTGCTACGTACCGAGGCCGTGCGTCGCGGCGTGACCTGCGTGACCGCGATGTCTGCCGCCAACACCTACGTGAGTGCCATCGAGGCCGTGCGCGAGGACCAGCAGGGTCACGGCAGTGCCAACGACATGGGCATGGACGTCATCGCCCTGCAGGACCTGCCGCAGTACACGGTGTAGTTGACCTGGCCGGCCGGGGCGGCAGCCGGACACTTTCTCTCGGAAACTGGGCTTCGCGAAGTTTTCCGAGAGAAAGGACCGCCTCCCGCCCCGGCCTGCGGTGACTTGGCTGCTCCGTGTGCTGCGGAAG
>UROR01000025.1 GCA_900549535.1 uncultured Collinsella sp.
CCGTGCGGTGGCAGCCTGTCCCGTGCCTGTGGTAACGGGTATTGGGCATGAGCCCGATACCTCGATTTGCGACATGGTGAGCGACCGTCGCGCCTCTACGCCCACGGCGGCGGCAGAATCGGTGGCACCGGCTATGACGGAGTTGGCCGACGTGCTCGAGGCGCGCCATCAGCGTCTGGGCGCCGCGATGGCTTCGATGATCGGGTCGGATCAGGTCGATCTGGAAATGCTCGACCAGCGCGGTCGTCGTGCCTGGGGCACCTATACGGCTCGCTTGGGCGATGCCCTCGATGCAGCCGCGTGCCGCCCGTGCCTCAATGACCCAACGTTTATGGTCGAGCGTCGCGAGTCTGAGCTTGCCCTGACGGCCGATCGACTGTCGGGCGCCATCGTACGCTCGGTCGGGACATTCCGCTCCAACTTTGAGCGCCTGCCCGAGCGTCTGGTTGCAAGCACCTCGGGGCTCGATGGCAAACGCCATGCGCTCACGCTTGCGAGTTCCCGTCTGGAGCATCAGGGGCGCACAATGCTCAACAAGTCAGCGTCCGACTTGGGCCGTGCAGCGGCTTCGCTCGATGCCCTGTCGCCGCTCAAGGTGCTTGCCCGCGGTTACTCCATCGCGTACAGCGATGACGGTGTGGCTACGAGTGCCAAGACCTTTAATCCCGGCGACGCCATTCGCGTGCGCATGGCAGACGGCAACGTGTCGGCAACCGTCAATACGGTCGAATAGACCGCGTTTCACAGTGATAGACCTTTAGGAAAGGAAACAGATATGGCAGAGAAGACCCCGGTCGAGCAGCTTACGTACAAGCAGGCCTCGCAGGAGCTGGAGCTCATCATCCGCAGCCTGGAGTCGGGCGATATGGAGCTTGAGGAGTCGCTCGAGAGCTATACCCGCGGCGTCGAGCTCCTCAAGAGCCTGCGCACCCGCCTGTCCGATGCCGAGCAGAAGGTCTCGGTGCTCCTTAAGGACGTCGACGGCAACGACGTGCTCGCCGACGGCGAAGCCGCCAACACCGACGACAACCTCTCGTTCTAACCATCCCGACCAAATATAATTACCTTGGTCTGCGAGAAAGGAACCAACCATGTGTGATTGCATCTTCTGCAAAATTGCCAACCACGAGATCCCCTCGACCGTTGTCTATGAGGACGATCAGGTCATCGCGTTCGACGACCTCAATCCCCAGGCGCCGGTCCACACGCTCGTGATCCCCAAGAAGCACTACAGTGACATCGCCGACAACGTGCCTGCCGAGACCATGGGCGCCATGGCTCACGCCATCCAAGAGGTCGCCAAGGCCAAGGGCTTGGAGGACGGTTTCCGCGTCATCTCCAACAAGGGCGTCAACGCCGGCCAGACCGTCATGCACTTCCACATGCACGTCCTCGGCGGCAAGAACCTGGGCGAGAACCTCATCTGAGGACGCATCTTCCGTGCAATGAAACGGAAGCTCAGGCATCGATAACTTATATATCAACGCAATAAACCCGAGCGCGAGGGCGTTTGGGTTTATTATTGAAGCGTATGTAACCTGGCGGCGCCACACCGCCTGTTAGTAGGGAGACACATGAACGTTCTGGTCGTCAACGCAGGATCTTCGACCCTTAAGTATCAGGTCATCGATACCAAGTCCCACAAGGTGTCCGCAAAGGGCTCCTGCGAGCGCGTCTGCTTTACCGGCGGTACCTTCACCCACGCTGCCAACGGCTCCAAGAAGGTGACCGAGAACATCGAGTTCCCCGACCACAAGGTCGCCATCGAGGTCGTCCTGAAGGACCTCGAGGCCAACGGCGTCAAGATCGAGGGCATCGGCCACCGTATCGTTCAGGGCGGCTGGTACTTCGGTGATTCCTCCCTCGTCGACGAGGACGTCCTCGCCAAGATCCGCGAGGTCGCTCCGCTCGCCCCGCTGCACAACAACCCCGAGGCCAACGTTATCGAGTACTGCCTCGAGCAGTATCCCGACCTGCCCAACGTCACGGTCTACGACACTGCTTTCCACTTCAATATGCCCGAGGTCGCCAAGACCTACGCCCTGCCCAAGGACGTCTGCGACAAGCTGCACATCCGTAAGTACGGCGCCCACGGCACCAGCTACCGCTACATCTCCAAGAAGGTCGCCGAGATGACCAACGGCGAGGCCCGCAAGGTCGTCGTGTGCCACATCGGTTCCGGCGCTTCCCTGTGCGCCATCGAGGACGGCAAGTGCATGGACACCACCATGGGCTTGACGCCGCTCGACGGCGTTATGATGGGCACCCGCTGCGGCTCCATCGACCCGGCTACCGTGTGCTACCTGCAGCGCGAGGGCGGCTACACCTTCGACGAGGTCGACGAGATGATGAACAAGAAGTCCGGCCTTTTGGCTGTGACCGGCGGCAAGACCAACGACTGCCGCAACGTTGAGGAGCTCGCCGCTGCCGGCGACCCCGAGGCCCAGCTCGCCTTCGATATGTTCGTCTACAAGATTGCCGCCAAGGCCGCCGAGATGGCCACTTCCATGTGCGGCATGGACACCCTGGTCTTTACCGCCGGCATCGGTGAGCACGCTCCGGCTGTCCGCGCCGGCGTGGCCGACCGTCTGGCCTTTATGGGCGTCAAGATGGACCATGCCCGCAACGCCCTGCGCGGCGACGGCGCTTGGTGCCTGTCCGCCAAGGATTCCAAGGTCAAGATCTTCGTCATCCCCACGGATGAGGAGTTCATGATCGCTTCCGACGTCGAGCGCATCGTCAGCGGTAAGTAATTGATGCAAGGGGAGGGGACTGGATGGCCTTGTGCCGTTCAGCCCCCTTTTATGCTTTTTGGGCGAAGAGCCTAATAGATATTTATTGAATTCTGATAACTTCTTATTAAGGGTACGGCCGCCTTATAGGTTTGCCGACCGTACTGTAATCACGAAGGAGTCTCATGAACGTACTTGTTGTCAACGCCGGCAGCTCGAGCCTTAAATATCAGCTTTTGGATACCGATACCCGCGAGGTTTTCGCCAAGGGCAACTGCGAGCGTATCGGATCGGAGATGGGCATCTTTGGTCACTCCGAGAACGGTGGCACCAAGCAGACCGAGGAGATTCCTTTTCCCGATCATCGCTGCGCCATTGCGCGCGTGCTCGAGGAGCTCGAGAAGACCGACTTTACGATCGATGGCATCGGCCACCGTATCGTTCAGGGCGGCTGGCACTTTGACGATTCCGCGGTCGTCGACGACGAGGTCATGGCTAAGATCCTTGAGGTGGCCCCGCTCGCCCCGCTGCACAATTACGGCGAGGCCGCGGCAATCGAATATTGCCGCGAGAAGTATCCGGAGCTGCCCAACGTGGCCGTCTTCGACACCTCGTTCCACATGACCATGCCCGAGGTCGCCTACACCTACGCGCTGCCCAAGGACGTGTGCGACAAGTACCACGTGCGCAAGTACGGCGCGCACGGTACGAGCCACCGTTACGAGTGGATGATGGCCAAGGAGATCCTGGGTACGCGCTGCCACCGTCTGCTTTCGTGCCATCTGGGCAACGGTGCTTCGCTCGCTGCCATTGAGGACGGCGTGTGCCGCGATACTACGATGGGCCTCACGCCGCTCGACGGCCTGATGATGGGCACCCGTTGTGGTTCCATTGACCCGGCCACCGTGTGCTATCTTCAGCGCGAGGGCGGCTACAGCTACCAGGAAGTCGACGACATGATGAACAAGCAGTCCGGTCTGCTTGCCATTTCGGGCATCTCCAACGATGCCCGTGACATCCGTACGCGCGCCTCTGAGGGTGACGAGCGCTGCCTGCTCGCCTTCGATATGTTCGCCTACAAGGCCATGCAGCAGGCCGGTTCCATGATCGCCTCCATGGCGGGCGTGGACACCATTACCTTTACCGCCGGCATCGGCGAGAACGACTTGTCGATCCGCAAGGCCTTCTGCGACTGCTTTGAATGGCTGGGCGTACGCATCGACAACAACAAGAACCGCGAGGCCGTGGGTAACGGCCCGCAGGTCATCAGCGCCGCCGGCTCTTCCGTCACGGTCATGGTCATCCCCACCGACGAGGAATACATGATCGCCCACGACGTCGAGCGTCTGACCAAGAACAACTAACATATTCGTCTGTAATTGACAAAAAGGCCTCCAGAGCAACAGCTCCGGAGGCCTTTCTACTAGCAGGCGGAAATTCCAGTCCCAAAGTGATCGTCACCAGCAACGCCTGCTCTTTCAGCAACGACACCCATTCGTTCAGGATTCTCAGCCCCAGCTCGTAGTCAAGCCGCCGTCCATTCCAGATGCCCTGAATGCTGCGTGGCGGTAGAAGGCCGTACGGGCTAACCCCTGAAAACAATCCGCAGACCAGAAACGCCCCCGTTCGTAGCTCCGGAGGAGCAGAACGGGGGCGTTTCATTGGTCGAGGACGTTTTCAGGGGTTAGCCCGTACGGCCTTCGGGCGAGTGCGTCCGCTACTCAGCCATCTGAGCCTGGACGGCGGTGATGGCCACGACACCCACGATGTCGTCGGCAGAGCAGCCGCGCGAAAGGTCGTTGACCGGCTTGGCGATGCCCTGCAGGATGGGGCCGTAGGCGTCAGCGCCAGCGAAGCGCTGGACCAGCTTGTAGCCGATGTTGCCTGCCTCGAGGTCGGGGAACACGAGCACGTTGGCCTTACCGGCGACGGAGGAGCCGGGAGCCTTGAGCTGGGCGACGGTGGGGACGATAGCGGCATCGAGCTGCAGGTCGCCGTCGATGGCGAGCTCGGGAGCCTTCTCCTTGCAGAACTTCACGGCCTCCTGGACCTTCTTGGCGACCTCGCCACCGGCGGAGCCCATGGTGGAGTAGGAAAGCATGGCCACGTGCGGCTCAACATTGCCCATGAAAGTGGACCAAGAGTGAGCGGAGGCGATGGCGATCTCGGAGAGCTCATCGGAGGACGGGTTGATGTTGAGGCCACAGTCGGCGAAGATCAGCGTGCCGTCGGTGCCGAACTGCGGGGTGTCGGTGCACATCACGAAGAAGGCCGAGACCAGCTTGGTGCCCGGGGCGGTCTTGAGGATCTGCAGTGCGGGGCGCAGGGTGTCGGCCGTGGAGTGGCAGGCGCCGGAGACCAGGCCGTCGGCGTCGCCCATCTTGACCATCATGGTGCCAAAGTAGGTGGCGTCCATCACCTGGGCGCGAGCCTGCTCGATGGTGACACCCTTCTTGGCGCGGAGCTCGGCAAACTTCTGCGCGTACTCCTCGTGCTTCTCGGCGTTGCGCGGGTCGATGACGGTGGCGCCGGGAACGTCGATCTCGTCAGGGTTGCCCAGGATGACGAGCTTTGCCAGGCCTTCCTCGATGATCTTGTTGGCCGCGACGATGGTGCGCGGGTCCTCGCCCTCGGGCAGGACGATGGTCTTAAGGTCGGCCTTGGCGGCAGACTTCATACGGTTTAGGAAATCGCTCATGTTACTCCTTACAAGCGTTTTGCTAAGCTCCAGGCGCCCGGCTGTTCACGAATAAACCCGCTGCTAGCGGGTTTACCTTTCAATTATGTACGCCGCGGTGCTTGAGCTTTCCTTGTGTGGCAAGCTCATTATAGGACGCATTAGCGCTATAATCGCTCTGATAAATATGTCTCGACGTATGTTCGAGAAAAAGCCCAGTTAAAAAGCGTGTGGCTTTTGACAAGGAGTATCGATGCAGATTACCTCAGGCCTGCCTGAAGGCTTTAACGCCGGCGCGTACGACATGATTGTCGTCGGTGCTGGATATGCCGGTGCCGTTTGCGCCCGCCGTCTTGCCGAGACCATCGGCTATCGTGTTGCCGTTCTGGAGCGCCGTAGCCACATTGCGGGTAACGCCTACGACTGCACTGACGAGGCGGGAATCCTGGTCCACGAGTATGGTCCGCACATCTACCATACCTTTAACGAGCGCGTCCACAATTTCCTGTCGCGCTTTACCAAGTGGACGGATTATCAGCACAAGGTGCTCGCCAACATCAACGGCACCCTTATGCCCGTGCCTTTCAACCATGCGAGTCTCAAGCTCGCCTTTGGTGACGAGCGCGGCGAGGAGCTGTATCAGAAGCTCGTGGAGACCTTTGGCAAGGACGTCAAGGTGCCCATCATGGAGCTGCGCAAGAAGAACGACCCGGATCTTGCCGAGGTCGCCGATTACGTCTACGAGAACGTCTTTTTGCATTACACCATGAAGCAGTGGGGCCAGACGCCCGACCAGATCGACCCCTCGATCACCGGCCGCGTTCCCATCTTTGTGGGCGATGATGACCGCTACTTCCCGCAGGCTCCCTTCCAGGGTATGCCGCAGGACGGCTACACCGCGCTGTTCGAGCATATGCTCGATCACGATTTGATCGACGTGTTCTGTGACGTAGACGCCCGTGACCTTTTCGAGATTGACGAGACTACCGTCAAGATCGACGGCAAGGTCTATGGTGGTGAGATCGTCTACACCGGTCCACTCGACGAGCTGTTCAACCTCGACCTGGGCGCGCTGCCGTACCGCACGCTCGATATGAAGTTCGAGACGCTCGATATGGACCAGTTCCAGCCCGTGGGCACCGTCAACTACACCACGAGCGAGGACTACACGCGCATTACCGAGTTCAAGAACATGACCGGTCAGGTTTTGCCCGGCAAGACCACCATCATGAAGGAGTACTCCAAGGCCTATACGCCCGGCTCGGGCGAGACGCCGTACTACGCTATCCTGGAGCCCGAGAACCGTGAGCTCTACGAGCGCTATCTTGAGCGCGTCCAGAACCTGACGAACTTCCACCCGGTGGGTCGTCTGGCTGAGTATCGTTACTACGATATGGACGCCGTGACCAATTCTGCCCTCGATCTTTCGGATGAGATTATCGCCTGCCATGCATAAAGTCATAACATTCGGTATTCCCTCGTATAACGCCGCCAAGGACATGGACCATTGCATCACCTCCATCTTGGAGGGGAGCAATTACGCCACCGATATCGAGATTATCGTGGTGGACGACGGCTCCAAGGACGAGACGGCCGCCAAGGCCGACGAGTGGGAGGCACGTTATCCTGGAATCATCCGCGCGGTGCACCAGGAGAACGGCGGCCACGGTATTGCCGTCCTTTCGGGTCTGCGCGAGGCGCAGGGCACCTACTACAAGGTTGTCGACTCGGACGACTGGCTCGACGGAGCGGCGCTTTCGACCATGCTGTCGATTTTGCGTGGCTTTGAGGAGCGCGACCAGCGCGTCGACCTGTTTATTTCGAACTACGTGTACGAGAAGGTTTACGAGGGCACGCATACCGCTATTGGCTACAAGTTTGCCCTGCCGCGCAAAAAGATTTTCTCTTGGGACCAGATCGGGCACTTCCGTCCCGATCAGAACCTGCTCATGCACAGCTTGTGCTATCGCACCGATGTGCTGCGCGAGTCGAATCTGCCTATGCCGGCACACACGTTCTACGTGGATAATATCTACGCATACGTGCCGCTGCCGCGCTGCAAGACCATGTACTACGCCGACATCGACCTCTATCGCTACTTTATCGGTCGCGAGGGCCAGAGCGTCAATGAGGCCACGATGGTCAAGCGCCTGGGTCAGCAGTTCCGCGTAACGCGCATCATGATGGAATCGTTCCACCTGTACCAGGACGTTGAGTCCTCGCGTCTGCGTTCGTACATGATGGGCTACTTCACCATGATGATGGCGATTTGCTCGGTACTCACCAAGCTTTCCGAGGAAGATTGTGCCGATGAGCGCCTGAAGACGCTGTGGAAGGATCTGAAGGCTTACGACGAGCGCATGTATCGTCACGCGCGCTACGGCGTGGTCGGGATCTTCACCAATCTGCGTGGACGGGCCGGAGACAAAACTACACTCGGCCTATACCATCTGGCCTCAAAGATCTTCAAATTCAACTAGTGCAGAAACGCTCGGGTAACGGGGACCCCTGGTCCTTAACTTGCTACTTCGAACAGTCCTGCGCAAGACGGAGGCGCCACTGGCGCCTCCTTTGCGTGCGGAACTCGTATCAAGTTAAGGACCAGGGGTCCTCTGCTATGTCTCGCTTTGTGTCAGCAAACTGAATTTGAAGATCTTGGACGCGCGGTACACAGGGGCCTGGGCTGAAGGGGATCTTGTTGAGTAGGTTGCCCGGTGGAGCTTGGTTATGTTTGTCGCGAGTTCCGCACGAGCCTAAGAGCACTTAATGTGCTCTTCGTGCGAGCCAGGACTGTAGAGCAGCAAACATAACCAAGACCCACCGGGCAACCGGTCGAGTAAGGTTACTTCGCGGCACCCGGGATTCCGTGGGAGGTTTTGGCAGTTTTGGCTCCGTTTACGATGGCGGTCTGTAGGGCCCTTACGGCGAGCATGCCCAGCAGGTCTAGGGGTACGGCGGCGCTTGCCTGAGCACCCAGTTTGCCGCTGGCGAGGGTGTAGATGGTGTCGCCGTCGTTGGTGGTGTGCGTGGGGCGGATGGCGTGCGCATAGGCGTCTGCTGCCATCTGGGAGACCTTGGTGGCCTGCGCCTTAGTGAGCTTCACGTTGGTGACGATGCAGCTGATGGTGGTGTTGGTGCGGTCGAGCGGCATCTGCATAGATCCGGCGGCGGCAAAGGCTGCGAGCTCCATGTCGACGATCTGGTCGCTATCTGCTGCAGCGCGCATGCCAGCGATCCATTCACCGGTGAAGGGGTCGACGACATTGCCACAGGCGTTGACCGAGACCACGGCGCCCACCTTAACAGGGCCGAGTGCCACGGCGGCGGCTCCAAGGCCGGCCTTCATGCAGGTGGCGGGACCCATGAGCTTGCCCACGGTGGCGCCGGTGCCGGCGCCCACATTGCCCTGCTCGAGCGTGGTGGGGGTGTTGTCGAGCGCCTCGCGCACGGCGGAGATGCCAGCCTCAATGTCGGGGCGTACGGTGGGGTCGCCAAAGGCGAGGTCGAAGATGCAGCTAGAGCACACGATGGGCACCTGCGTGGGGCCGACGGGAAGGCCGATGCCGCGGCTCTCGAGCTCGCGGGCGACGCCGCTTGCGGCCTCCAGACCAAAGGCCGATCCACCCGAAAGGCAGACGGCGTGGACCTTGTCCACGGTGTTCTCGGGACGCAGCAAATCGGTCTCGCGCGATGCCGGGGCGCCGCCGCGAACGTCAACGCCGCCCGTTGCGCCTTCGGTTGCCACAATTACGGTGCAACCGGTGCCGGCCTCCTCGTCCGTATAGTTGCCAAAGCAAAAGCCATCGACATCGCAAACGTCAATGGCCTCAAGCAGTGTATCCATGTTTTACTCCTATCGGTTTTCCGCCGGGCCTTATGCCCGGTCGGGATCCGTACGGTACGCCGAAATTGTAGGCGCTGGGGGATACCCAGCGCCAGATGCAATTACGATAGTTTTTGAATCGCGCGCGCGACGCGAGCGATGGGCAGGCCCACCACGTTGTAGAAGTCGCCCGAAATATCATGCACGAGCATGCGTCCGCCTGTGCCCTGAATGCCGTAGGCGCCTGCCTTGTCCATGGGCTCGCCCGAGGCGACGTAGCGCTCAATCTGCTCGTCGGTGAGCTCATAGAACGTCACGTCGGTCACATCGACAAACGACAGGCTCTCGGCAGCGTGTGGGGCGGTGGTGTCTCCGGCTCTAACGATGCAGACGCCGGTTGCGACCTGGTGCGTGCGCCCCGAGAGCTCGTGGAGCATGGTGCGGGCTTCGTCCTCGTTTGCCGGCTTGCCCAAAAGCTTGCCATCGAAGGTGACGATGGTGTCGGCCGCGATGGTCAACTCATTGGGCTCGGCGTGCTCGGCGGCAACGGCGGCAGCCTTAGCGCGAGCTAAGCGCTCGACAAGCGTAAGCGGGGTTTCGTCATCAAAAGGAGTCTCGTCGATGTCAGCGGGAATGACGCGGATGTCGTAGCCCGCTTCGCGCATCAACTCGATGCGGCGCGGTGATTGCGAAGCCAAAATCATAGCTGAATGCCCTCGGCGCCCTTCTCGACGGCCTTGTCGCCGGCGAGCGTGCGCAGCAGCTCAAGCGCAAAGGGGAGCGTCTGGGCCATGCCGCTGGCGGTGATGATGTTGCCGTCGTGCGTGACCTTGTCGCCGGTATAGGCGCCCTCGGGAAAACTCTTCTCAAAGCCGGGGAAGCACGTGGCGTGGCGTCCCCCGAGCAGGTCAAGCTCACCCAGGATAAACGGGGCGGCGCAGATGGCGGCGACGTGCTTGGTCGCGGCGAAATCGCAGACTAAGTCGCAGACGCGCTGGTCGGCGCGCAGGTTGGTGGCACCGGGCAGGCCGCCGGGCAGCACGACGCAGTCGTACTCGTCAAAGTTAATCTCGTCAAAGAGTGCGTCGCATGTTACGGGAATCTGCAGCGAGCTTACGACCTCGCGCGTGGGCATGATCGAGTCGAGCGTGGCGCGCACACCGCCGCGACGCATGACATCGACCATGGTCAGGCATTCAATCGTTTCAAAGCCATCGGCGGCAAGAACGGCAACGCTGGGCATAAGGGTTCCTTTCAAAAAGCGGCATACAATTAGCCGTCTTATACCCCGAAGACATACGCTTGCCACGCTCCATTCCCCAATGATTTTGATCCTCGCCCCAGAAAATCATGCAGGGTGGATGGGTGTTGCGCACTAGGAGGGGCTTGCGGTGCGGCGATAAAATCTCGGCATCCGTCATCTTTCGCAACATGAGGAGCTGATTTGCGATGATAGGCCTTAGTGTATTTGATCTTCTCGTTTTGCTAGTTGTATTTGGTGGTGTCGCGGCTGTCGCCTTTGCTGTTATCTTGAACAAGGAATCGTCGAATAAGCCTCAGCCTCCGCAGTCCAATCCGTACCAGCAAATGCCTCCTGTGCAACAGGTCCCGCCGACAATCGATGATGCTCAGCCAGTTGAGCCCGCTCATTTTTGTGCTCAGTGCGGCTCAATGTTGGAGGCAAACGCATCCTTCTGCCAAAACTGCGGAGCTCCCGTCAACCATCAGTGATTTTTCTGGGACGGGGATTAAATAATCATTCGGTACACAATGATTATTTAATCCCCGTCCCATTTTCATCAGGCGTTACCGACTTTTTGCGCGCTGGGAATTGTTGCGCAACACATTCCGATTTTTCGGGCTTACCGTAGCCTCAGGTCATATTTACCTCTCGACTGAAAGGGGCAACCATGCCAAGAACTAGAAAAATGAAATGGGGGGGGGGCTTCTAATAGCCGGCCTGGCGCTGGCCGCTAGCCTTATTGTCGCGCCGCTGGGTGCCTATGCTGCCGACGTTCCCACGCCCGAACTGAAGGACACGCATGAGTTCGATAATTTGGTCTATTGGGATCATTCGCCTTCGGGTAGATATGTGCTGTGCTTTGACTCGTCCACATATAAGGATTCGTCCACATATAAAATGAATTTACTGGATACCACGGACTGGTCTCTCACCGTGGTAGAGATTGACAGCAGCGGTCCCGACTGGCATAGTGCGTATTGTTTTTCAGCCGACGAAAGAACGTTCTATTGCTTCAACAGAAAGAATAAATCAGTAGTCGTATATGACCTGTCTAATGACAAGTCCAAGGAATATCCGCTGGGTTCTGCTGTTCCATCCGAGGCACTTGATAGGTGCAGCGTTGAAATTAAGCTCCAGATATCTAAGGACAACAAGACGCTGTATATAACGTCTGTAATAAATGAAGAGCCGTACTCAAGCAACTGTTACGTGTTGTTTAGTATTGTCGATTTCAAAAACGGCAATATATCGACTAAATACGAGTACAGCGCACCGTCTGATGACTACACTTTGAGTGGGCCTGCTTGGATTTCAAACGATGGCAAGTATGGCTACGTTATGCGGGTTTATTCGGGTGATGAAACTGAGAACGACCAATCGGGTGTGCGCTTTGACGTAGCAACAATCGACTTGAATACCAAGAAAGTTATCAACACTTCCGAAATTGACGACAGTTCGGTCACTCCTAATGCCGAATCTAATACATATAAGGTTGTTGTTAACGATGACGGCGCCACTATAGATTGGGCATGCTATGTCTCGAAAGAGGGGGATGTAGCCTCTTACGCCCAGAATTGCCTGCAAGCAAAGCCGTTTAACCAAGATGGATCGCTGGCCTTTGGCGGGCGTTACGTAGACTCTGACGGGCATTACGCAGACTCTGACGGGTACGCCAACTATTCTGATTTGGGAAGTCTAGAATTGTCCGTCATCGATACCAAGTCAGGTGAAACGAAATGGGAAACCAACTGCTCTCTCGATCTACTCGCAGTTCGCTCTCTCTTTGCTGTTGAAGAAAAACTTTGTCCTGTCTCTTTGTCGAGTGACGGAGCTTATTTGTTGGCATGCGGCCCGGATGATAACTCTAACTATCTGATGTATTTGACTGATACAAAGACGGGTGCGTATTCGCAAGTCAATTTAAAAGGTTGCTTAGAGCATGGTGGTTTTGACGATTGCGATTACTCGCGGTCCGTGTGGTTCTCCAAGGACGACTCGTTGATTTATTTTGTTCAATATGAGGATGAAGATTTCGGCTTTAGTGTAGATGTCTATAAGAGTGGCTTTTCCAATGCGCCAACATTGTCCGGTCCACAAGAAGAAGGAGCCGGTTCGTTGCCATCGAACCTAATTTTCATTGTTGCTATTATGGTGATTTTCCTTGCGGCGGGCGTTGGCGGCTTCGTTGTCATTCGCATGCGCAAACACTCTAAGGGGTATGCGGCAACCGCGAATGGCACTATCTCCGCTGCGCCTCAGCAGACGGTTCCGCAGAATTTCGTCGGACAGCAGACTCAGGCCCAGCTGCAGCTGACGCCCATGCCCTTGGAAGCTCCGCGATTCTGCGGTTCGTGCGGTGGTCCCCTCGTTCCTGGTACACGGTTCTGTCCGCATTGCGGCGCACCGGTAAAGCATTAAGCGTATGCCGGTGGAGCGATTAAAACAGAATCGCGGCATGCTGATGGTCGCGGGCATCTTTGCGGTGCTCGCGACCATCGCGGATATGTTTCGCGATACCGTGGGATTCTCTTGCAACCCTATCTACTTGGTCCATGTCTTGGGACACATGGCCTTTTTCTGCGTAGCGTTTATGCTCGGCGACTATCTGATCGATCGGTTCCTGGCGGGACGCAAAAGTACTGTCGACGTTCCTCGGCAAGTCCATGCTGGATGGTTTGACAACTTGTGCGACATGGCGTTCTCTGGCATCCCGCAGACGTACGCATTCGGTGGCATCGTAAAGCTGGGCGTAATCATCTACGCCTGCTGGTCTCCGTTGTTGGTCCTGCTGTTTCCGGGCGTGATCTGGTGGGACACTCGCCAGTAGCTTTTGCAGTACAACGGCTTACCCAATGCCTTGTCGGGTGGCGTCATCACCGACCACCATCCAGTGCTCGATACCTATCTGTACGGATGGTTTACCGACCTAGGCCGTGCGCTGGGAAGCGTTGATGCTGGGGTGTACGCCTTCTGCCTGGTACAGGCTTATCTGACGGCGTGTGTCTTGGCGTGCTTCCCGCTTTGGGGTGCGAGCCTGGTGGCAAGCAGGAGGTCTACGGTCTCATGTTTCAGCAATCCGCGTTGCTGATGCGTGACCACGGGGACGAGCTTCCGGAATGGCAGCGTCAAGAGATCGAGCGCGCCATCGGGGAGGATGGTAAGAACAACTACACGTGGTTTTTAACCGACTCCGTTAAAGATCCCATGTTTGGTAAGGCCGACGAGCTCGATTTTGCAGCCTATTTTGGCGCGTGGGTAGCGGGGTTCCTGCAGCATCCACTTTGTTATCTCGAGGCGTATCTAGGAGTGCAGATTGGCTGGTATGCCATGCCGGCGGCGGGAAGCGAGGCCTTGTCGCCCTATGTGACTCCTGTCGACGGACACAACGTGAGCCATGTGTTTCCCCGTTCGCGGGATTTGGGATTGAGCTGGTCCGATGCGACCTTGGGCCGCAGTGTCGAGTCGCTCGTCGCCTGGTTTCAGTCGACGCCGGTCGGCATGTTTGTCGGCGCCAAGGCGCTTTGGTCGACCTGGGGTATGGCGTTTCTGCTGTTGGAGATAAAACGTCGTGCGCCCCAGAAACTCTATCTGCTTGCACCGCTCGTCGCGGCAAACATCGTCCTTTGGATCTCGCCGACGTCGTACACGACCGAGTCGATGCGCTACCTGCTGCCGTTGTTGTTCTGGCTGCCCGTGAGTGCAGCGATGACTTTTGCCAGCGTTGCATCGACCGAATAAAGCGGGCCCGCGTGCAGTTATGCACGCGGGCCCGCTCTCATCATGTGGTTAGTTGCGCTTGAGGTGGACGACCGTTTCGCAGTGGAAGGTTTGCGGGAATAGGTCGACCGGCGTGATCTTGACGGGGGAGAAGGTGCCCTCCTCGACAAAGCGTTTGAGGTCGCGGGCCAGAGTTGCCGGGTCGCAGCTCACGTAGGCGACATCGCGGGCGCTCGTGCTGGCGATAAGGTCGATCGCCTCGGGCGCGAGGCCCGCGCGTGGCGGATCGACTACTAGGACATCGGCGTCCTGATCGGGGAACTCGCGCACCGCGTCGCCGCCGATGACGTCGACGTTATCGAGCTTGTTGATCTCCAGGTTGCGACGCAGGTCGCGCACGGCCGGGCCGTAGGCTTCGACGGCGGCGACAAAATCGCAGCGGCGAGCGAGCGGCAGGGTAAAGGTGCCGGCACCGCAGTACAGGTCCACGGCTAGCTCGTCTTCCTGCGGGTCGAGGGCGTCCATAACGAGCTCAATCAGAATCTCGGCGCCCTTGGTATTGACCTGGAAAAACGACGGGGCAGATAAGCGCATCTGGCCTTCGGCGGTATTCTCGGTCCACGAGCCCTCGCCGGCGAGCATCTCGACTTTGGAGACACGGCGGGCTTTCTTTTCGCCCTTGCTCATCACACGCACCACGCTCGTGGGATGAGCGGCGTCCGCCAGCACGCGGGAGACCTGCGAGCGCGGGAAGGAACCCGTGGGCGTCCAGAGTGCGACCTCGAGCGCCTTGGTGCGACGCGAGGCACGAATGCCCACGCGCTCAAGGCCCAGATCGTGGCTGCCGCTCAGATAGTTGAGCGCGCCGACGACCGATTTGAGTGCCTTCGGGAAGCGTTTGTCGAACAACGGACACGAATCGACGGTCACGATTTTGCTGGGATCGACGCCGTGCATGCCAAGGCGCACGCGACCGTTGACGACGGTCGGTTCGAGCTCGATTTTATTGCGGTAGCCCCAGTCGTCCTTGGTGTGGCGGATGGGCTGCACCAACTCATCGACCTGCTCAGGAGCGAACTTGCCGATGCGCTCGAGCGTGGAGCGCAGGTTTTGCTCCTTGGCGGCGAGCTGCGCCGTGCGTGAGAGATTGCCCCACGAGCAGCCGCCGCAGATGCCCACGAAGGGGCAGGGAGGCTGAATGCGATCGGGGCTTGGCTCCAGAATCTCGGTGGTGCGGGCGCGCATGAACGACTTGCCGTCCTGTACGACCTCGGCCTCGACGGCGTCGCCTGCCACGGCGCCCTGCACAAAGACGGCCTTGCCGTTGTCGGCGTGCGCCAGCCCGTCGGCGCCGTAGGTCATCGATTCGATAGTGAGCTTCATATCCCTGCCTGTCATTCGCGTTGTTGTCCGCACCATGGTAGCAGGGAAAAGCGCCCCGCATCCGAGGCTTTCCTCAAATGCGGGGCGCTTCTACAAACTGCTTCTACAAACGACTATTTCGTCTTGCCGGTAATGAGCGTCTTAAGACCCAGGCCGATCAGACCCAAGCCCATGCGCACGCGGCCGGGGCGATGGCGCTCGATGGCCTTGGTCTTGCCGGCGGGCTTATCGCGACGGGCGTTCGACTCGGGTGCGGGCTTGGTGACCTGCGGCTCGGGCCGAGGTACAGGTGCGGGCTTGGGCTCAATGACGGTCGCCTGGACCTTCTGAACCTCGAGTGTGGCCGGCTGCGGCTCAGGAGCAGGGGCGGGGGCGGGCTTTGCCTCGGCGGCGGCCTCGGCGTTGCGATAGGCGCGCTCCAGCAGGGCTTCCTGTGAGTTGAAGGGTTTCTCACCCTCTGCACGCTTCACGGGGACCCAAGTGCCGTCGCTCGTGAGGCTGCGGGCCTTCACGTTGTCGCGCAGCTGCATGCCCATGTACTCGTGCACCAGGGCACGGCAGGTGGGGTCGAGCACGGGGAAGGCGATCTCCACGCGGTGCTCGGTGTTGCGCGTCATCATGTCGGCCGAGCTCAGATAGATCATGTCCGAGTCCACGCCAAAGGCGTAAACGCGCGCATGCTCCAAAAAGCGTCCGACGATAGAACGGACATGCACGTTCTCGGTCTTGCCCGGAACGCCCGGCTTGATGCACGAGATGCCGCGGATGATCATGTCCACGCGCACACCAGCACACGATGCCTCGGCGATCTTGTCGATGACCTCGCGGTCGGTGAGCGAGTTGAGCTTAAAGAACACACGGGCGGGCTCGCCAGCGAGGGCGCGCTGGATCTCGCGATCCAGGCCGCGCATGATGAGCGGCTTCAGGCCGACCGGCGCCACGCCCAGGAAGCGGTAATCGCCGCGCAGGTTGCCCAGCGACAGGTTGCGGAAGAACAAGTTGGCGTCCTCGCCGATGCCGGGATGGGCGGTCATGAGCATAAAGTCGCTGTAGAGCTTGGCCGTCTTCTCGTTAAAGTTGCCGGTGCCCAACAGCGTCAGGCGTGTAAGCGCCATGCCCTCGCGATAGGTGAGCTGGCAGATCTTGGAGTGGCACTTAAAGCCCTCGGAGCCGTAGATGACGGTGCAGCCTGCCTCTTCCAAGCGCTCGGCCCACTCGATGTTGTTCTGCTCATCGAAGCGGGCGCGGAGCTCCATGAGCACCGTGACCTCTTTGCCGTTCTCGGCGGCATCGATGAGCGACTCGCACAGGCGGCTCTGCTTGGCCACGCGGTAGAGCGTGATGCGCAGTGAGATGCACTCGGGGTCGTAGGCGGCCTCGTGCACCAGGTCCAGGAACGGGTTCATGGCCTCGTAAGGGTAAAAGAGCAGCTTGTCGTGCTGAAGTACCTGCTCGCGGATGGAGCGGGTCATATCGATGGTGGGGTTGGGCTGCGGCTTAAACGGCGTAAAGAGCAGCTCGTTGCGCAGGTGCTCGGGAATCTTGCCCTCAATGCCAAAGACATAGCCCAGGTTGAGCGGGATATCGCAGGTAAAGACCGAGCGACGCGAGAGCTCGAGCGCCTTGCGGATAGTCTTGAGCGTTGGCTTTTCGAGCGAGCCCGATACGGCGAGCACTACCGGCTGCAGGCGCAGGCGCTTCTTGAGGATGCGCTTCATGTGCTGGCGGTAATCCTCTTCCTCCTCGACGCCCTCGCCGTCCGGGTCGATGTCGGCGTTGCGGGTGACGCGGATGAGCGCGCGGTCGAGCGGCTTATAGGAGCCAAAGCAGCTGTCCAGGCAGGCGAGGATGACGTCCTCGAGCAAGATGTAGGAGTAGGTGCCGGTGGGCGAGGGGATCTCGACCACGCGGTTCATCGAGGCGGGAATCTCGATCAGGCCCAGCAGACTTTCCTCGTCGGTGACGCCGTCCAGGCCGCACGCCAGGTAGAGCGCGCCGTTGCGCAGGTTGGGGAAGGGGTGGCGCGGGTCGATCACCAGCGGTGAGATGACCGGCGACACGTAGGCCTGGAAGTAGCGGGTTACAAAGGTGCGCTCCTCGGGCGTAAGCGAATCGACACGCGCGCGGTGAACGCCCAGGGTGTCGAGCTTGCCCTCGATGTTCTTAAAGATGGACTCCCAACGGGTAAGGAGCCCGGGCATTTCGGCCATGACAGCATCGACCTGTTCGGAGGCGGTCATATTGCTCTTGTTGTCGATAGGCTGTTTTTTGAGCTCAGCAAGGTCGGACAGGCCGCCCACACGCACCATGAGAAACTCGTCGAGGTTTGACTCGAAGATCGAGACGAACTTAAGGCGCTCGAACAGCGGCACGGACTCATCAAAAGCCTCGTCGAGCACACGGTTGTCAAAGCGCAGCCAGCTGAGCTCTCGGTTCTGCGTGTACGAGAAGTCGCGCGGCGGTTTGCGCAGCTTTGCGGCGGCTTGCTTTTTTTCGATTTTGCTCGGCATATGCATCTGTCCGTTCAGTCCCCGCAGGGGACGGTAGCCTAACCCTATTCACTATTGTCTCAATTTAGTCGACTTGTGGCACGGACGTATTGTGCGAACGGTATCTTTACCTACTTCTTACGCCGTCAAGGCATGCAACTAACTGCCCGACTCGTTTTGAAAACAATCTATATCCATACTCAATTGGTGAGGATGTATGAATAAGAATGATTGCTAGCTGAATATAATCGAATCCAAATTGAATCATGGACAGACGACATAAATATGCAGAAAACAGTTTTAGCTATGCAATTCCTAAACATGAAATTATTTGTGCAATCTTGCTCAATTCCTTAGAAAAAAGAACGATTACCTTTGAAAACCTGCTTTAGAGAACTGAAGTGCATCATGGGGGAATCATATGCGATATACCGTTCATCGCACTTTGCTGACCGTTCGGGGGCGAGGTGGAATTGCGGGTGGTTTTTGGATATAACTAGAGCTGTCAGCAAGCAGCGTCTCATATGGAGGGGCGCTGATACATTCGGCCAGTAAGGCCCGAAAGAAAGGTAGGAGGCCATGACGAAAGGTCTGCACGTGCCTTCCGAGATCGGCAAGCTCAGGAAGGTCTGCCTGCACCGTCCCGGCGACGAGCTCCTCAACCTGCCGCCCGACGAGCTCGAGCGACTCCTGTTCGACGACGTCCCGTTCCTGGAGGTCGCACAGCAGGAGCACGACACCTTCGCCCAGATCCTGAGGGACCAGGGCGTGGAGGTCCTCTACCTCGAGAACCTCGTCGCCGAGGTGTTCGACCAGGTCCCCGGCGCCCGCGCCGAGTTCACCGACCAGTACATCGCCGAGGCCGGCATCCGCGGCCAGCACATGCCGCAGATCGTCCGCGAGAAGCTGGACTCCATCGAGGACAACCTCGAGTTCGTCAAGAAGACCATGGCCGGCATGACCAAGGCCGAGATCGACATGCCCCTCACGGCGTCCACGACCCTCGACTCCCTGGTCAACTCCGAGTCCGAGTCCGACCTGATCATCGACCCGATGCCCAACCTCTACTTCACCCGCGACCCGTTCGCGGTCGTCGGCGAGGGCGTCAACCTCAACCGCATGTACTCGGTCACCCGCAACCGCGAGACCCTGTACGGCAAGTACGTCTTCAAGTACCACCCCGACTACAAGGACGTCTCCCTGTACTTCCGCCGCGACTGCCAGTTCCACACCGAGGGCGGCGACGTGCTGAACATCAACGAGAAGACCCTCGCCGTCGGCATCTCCCAGCGCACCCAGGCCGCCGCTATCGACGTCATGGCCCAGAACATCTTCTGGAACTCCGACTCCAAGGTCGAGCGCATCCTGGCCTTCGACATCCCGGTCTCGCGCGCCTTCATGCACCTCGACACGGTCTTCACCCAGATCGACGTCGATAAGTTCACGATCCACCCCGCCATCATGGGCACCCTGCGCGTCTACGAGCTGACCGCCGGCAAGAACCCGGGCGACGTGAACATCCGCCTGATCGAGGACACCCTCGAGCACGTCCTGGAGGACGCCACCGGCGTCGACCAGGTCAAGCTGATCCCCTGCGGCGGCGGCGACCCGATCGCGGCCTCCCGCGAGCAGTGGAACGACGGCTCCAACACCCTGTGCGTCGAGCCCGGCAAGATCTGCGTCTACGCCCGCAACACCGTCACCAACGACGTGCTGTACAAGGAGGGCCTGGACCTTCTCGTCGTGCCCTCCGCCGAGCTCTCCCGCGGCCGCGGCGGCCCGCGCTGCATGAGCATGCCCTTCTGGCGCGAGGACCTCTAAGGTCTTCAAGGACCCGTATAGGTCTTAATACATACATCTAGCTGCCATTAGATGTCTCCCAATGGGGCGGTGCGGGTATTCGCACCGCCCCAATCTTGTTTGAGGAGCGTCAACACGATTGGATGACTGCTTTTGTAAGGAGCTTGGCCATGGATATCAAGACGATCGGCGTTGAGGAATGGCTTAACGTTTGGGAGAAGAGCGCCACGTGGGATATCGCCCAGTCGACGATCTCCTCGCTTACCATGGGCGAGCTGCGCGCGCTCGACGAGCAGGACGGCGCCACGTTCTATGAACGCCTGGACCGCGAGAAGATGAACTACGGCTGGATCGAGGGTTCGCCGGAGTTTAAGGCCGAGGTTGCCAAGCTGTATCGTCGCGAGGTCAATCCCGATCACATCCTGCAGACCAATGGCTGCACGGGCGCCAATCTCAACGCCATCATGGCTGTAGTCGAGCCCGGCGACCACGTTATCGCCGAGTGGCCTACCTATGCGCCGCTCTATGAGATCCCGCGTACGCTCGGCGCCGAGGTCGAGTATTGGGAGCTTCGCGAGGAGCTCGGATGGAAACCCGATATCGAGGAGCTCAAGCGCTCGGTGCGCCCCAACACGAAGCTCATCTGCATCAACAACGCATCGAACCCCATCGGTACGGTGCTTGATGCCGATACGCTCGGCCAGATTGCCGAGATCGCCCGCTCGGTTGGCGCCTATGTGCTGTGCGACGAGGTGTACCTGCCGCTTGAGAACACTGAGGACTTTTTGTCGATGGCCGATGTGTACGAGAAGGCCATCGTCACCAACTCGGTGTCCAAGACCTATTCGACGCCCGCGGCCCGCGTGGGCTGGGTTGTGGCAGACGAAGAGGTATCTAACCGCATTCGCACGTACCGCGACTACACCATGATTTGCGGCGGCGTGTTCAACGACGCCCTGGCGACCTATGTGCTCAAGCACAAGGACAAGATCCTCGAGCGCAACCGCAAGATCGTGTTTGGAAACCGCGATATCGCGCAGGCTTGGATTGATACGCAGCATCGCGTTTCCTGGACGGCCCCGCAGGGCGTGTCTACCTCGTTTATCAAGCTTGATATTCCCGAGGACGACGAGGGGTTCTGCAAGCGCCTGCTGGCCGAGAGGGGAGTGCTGTTGGTTCCCGGTAGCCGCTTTGAGCTTCCCTGCGGCGCACGCCTAGGCTACCGCGCGAGCGAGGACGTTCTGCGCGAGGGTCTGAGGCTTTTGGGCGAGGCACTGGCGGAGTTCGATCGCTAGGATTCCGACGGCTCTCAAAACCGCTCAAATCTGTCTACGATTATCGATAACAGTCCCGTTTCCCATGAGGGGAGCGGGACTGTTTTTCTATACCGAGAAGTCAAGTTGTTACAAATGAGGCCATAAGGCGAGCCGGTATCCGATGGGCCTTATACTGAGCTTCCGGTGAACGGTATCAAGCGTCTGGTAAACGGTAATTTGTTACCAGAAATGAATAGGACAAACTTTTTTCTGAATAAAAATGAAAATGGTTGAGACGCGGTATGAATCGCTAATTCTATTCATAGCTTTATTGGAAATATGCAATTTGAGGGTGGTTTAATAAAGTTAAGTTTCATTTGTTATTTGGATTGAAAACGCGTTTAAGCACGTAAATAAACTTTATTAAATCAAAGTGTGCCATGCGTGAAGTATATGTGTATGCCGTTCACCCCTCATATAAAACCGTTCGGGGGCGAGGTGGAAGTATGAACTGATTTTGGATATAAATATGTCGTCAGCAATAACGCCTCACACGGAGGGGCGCTAACGAATCGGCCCTGACAGGGGCCCGAAAGAAAGGTAGGAGGCCATGACGAAAGGTCTGCACGTGCCTTCCGAGATCGGCAAGCTCAGGAAGGTCTG
>UROR01000026.1 GCA_900549535.1 uncultured Collinsella sp.
GGTTTCCCGTTCACCAAGACGGCCCTTTTGCTCGATAGCCACAGCGAGGGCGTCTATGATGCGGCGATTGCTATGTACAGGGCCACATGCGCGTACTGCAAGTGGGAGGACCAGGGCATTGTCACCATTAGCGGCATGACCGAGCGCGACAGCATGGCCTCCTCGCCCAAGTTGGAAGAGGTGCGAGAGCTCGCTCGCAAGCTCGCCTAAGGACAAGAAGAACGCATGGCAATCGGTGTTGGTGGAAAATGCTTGCTATCCTTACCAAGAGGAATGCTGATTGTCATGCGATGATGCTTCCGCGGACAATTCCGGCGTGCTAAAACGCCTTCTCGTTCAAGAATTCCCTGAACGCGGGAATGTCAAAGCCAACGAGACCACGCCCGCGCTCTCCGATGACGCCGTCCTCGAGGAGGCGGCGCTTGTATTGGCTTGCATAGTTGCTTGCGACGCCCATACGCTTGGCTATTTCCGAGACCCTGCTGGGGCCAGAATCGGGCAGCATCGCGAGCAAAAACTCAATATCTTTATCGGAAAGCTCCCGATAGGTCGTTTCGAGAATTCGATCGCGCAGCTCCATGCGTGCGAGCAGGGAACCCTGCTGGACATCGGATGTACTGAATTGGGGCGAGTTCTCCGAAACATCCCATGTGCGATATCCGACGAGCTGCATCATATAGGGAAATCCGTCGACGGCCTTCACGGCATCCTCGAGCGCTTCTGGCGTGATTGAGCGGCCTCCGGCCTCAACGGTTTTGCGGAATGCGTTTGCAATTTCAACGTCAGTGATTCGTCCCAACTGATGATATTGGGAACGCCTGAGGAACGAGACGGAATCGTTACGCAGCAGTGCCGATACTTTGTAGGGCAGTCCTGCCATGAGTAGGGCAACTTTTTTACCTTCGCGTACAAAGTGCTGGTAAACAGAGGCAAATTGAAGCATTTCTTCGAGATCGACGGTGACTTCATCGATGGTGATGAGAAGTCCGATGTCATGTTTTTCGAGTTGCTTAAAGATGCCATTCATGCGCGTGCGCCAGTTGCCCTGAGCCTCTTGAGCATATGTCCAATCGATGCCCACTGGACCAATTTGAACGCCGTTTATGCGCGCATGAGGCTGTGAGAGGTAGCTATCTGCGGCTTCTTTGGTTCGCTCGATAATATCTTCGAGCATGCCTGGCATGGCGGAGACATTTGCTGCGATCCAACCGTGTTCAAGCGCCGTTTCTGAAAGGAGCGAGAGAAGCGCCGTCTTGCCCGTTCCCCTTGCGCCCGTAAAAATAGTCGACAGGTTTGGATCTCCCGGGCCGTTGATAAAACCACGGTTGATGTCACGCAGAATATGCTCGCGACCCGCTAGAAAGGGAGGGATACTTCCGAACGTCGGGGTAAAGGGGTTCTTGCTGTACTCCATGGTGTCTCCTTTGCAAGTTTTGCTAATTTTTGCAAGTTTTGCTAATTTTTGCAAGTTTTGCTAACGACCGACCAAAGGGCATCGAAGCAGTGACGCTGACATTTTTTAACGCAGAAAAATAAGCAGAAATCAATTAATCTGCGTTAAGAAATAGTTGAGAAGAAAAACGACGAGTCCCGGGCGCAATGCCGTTGCGCTCCGGGCCTCGTCGCTTTGCGAAGTATCTAACGGTCTCGTTGCCGTGGTACCTAGTCAAACAGACTCGGCATGTCGTTTTCCTTCATGAGGGCACCGGCTGAGGGGAGGCTCTGCGCGGTGAACTTCTCGGCCGAGACGCCGGCGCCAAGAATCTCCTCGGTCGTGCCGACGGTGGTGACCGAGCGGCCCTTCTTGGCCGTAAAGGCCTGGACGCCCTGCGTGTTGGTGGTCGTCTTGGTCTTGAGCAGCGACGTGTTGAAGTTCATCAGTCGGTAGTCGCTCGAAACCAGCGCGATGTCACGATCTGTGTTGAGCACCTGGGCATACAGCAGCTTGCTGCCGCCGTAGATGGCGTTCTTGAGGCGCTTGCGGTTGGTTTTGGTGACGTATCCAGAAAGCGCGACGCGCACCACGCGGCCGTTCTCAAAGACGAACAGCACGTCGGCCTTGTAGTCCTCGGGGTCGATGACCCAGATGACACTCTCGTCGGGTTCCATCTCAAGATCGGTCGGCAGGTACGAGCCCAGCTGGGCCGACTTGGTGTCCTCAAACGCCGCAACCTTGCACTTGTCCACCTGACTCTTGTTGGTAAACACGAGCAGCTCGTGCGTGTTGGAGGACGGGAACTCGATAAAGGGTTTGTCGCCGTCCTTGTACTTGAGCGTGGTCGCCTTTTTGAGTACGCGGTCCGTCATCTTCTTAAGGTAGCCATCGCGCGAGAGCATGATGGTGACCGGGTACTCCTCGACCTCGGGCTCCAAGCTTACTTCGATAACCTCATGGGGCTCGATCCTGCCCGTGCGGCGCGGCATCACATACTTCTTGTTGACCGCGGCCAGCTCGTCGCTGATGACCTTCTTGATGTTGTCCTCGCTCGAGAGAATCTCCTCAAGCTCGGCAATCTCGCCCTCAAGCTTTGCAATGTCCTTGGTGCGGTTGAGGATGTACTCCTCGTTGATGTTGCGGAGCTTAAGCTCGGCAACAAACTCGGCCTGGGTCTCGTCGATGTCGAAGCCGCGCATAAGGTTGGGCACGACCTCGGCCTCGAGCTTGGTGCCACGGATGATGGCGATCGCCTTGTCGATGTCGAGCAGGATCGCCTCGAGGCCGTGCAGCAGGTGCAGGCGCTCGGACTTTTTTCCCAGGTCAAAGTTAATGCGGCGACGCGTGGACTCAATACGCCACTTGACCCACTCGTGCAGGATCTGACGCACGCCCATAACGCGAGGGTAACCATCGACCAACACGTTGAAGTTGCACGAGAACGAATCCTGCAGCGTGGTCAAGCGATAGAGCTTGGCCATGAGCTTGTCGGGGTCGACGCCGCGCTTAAGGTCGATGGCGATGCGCAAGCCCGAGAGGTCGGTCTCGTCGCGGATATCAGCGATCTCCTTGACCTTGCCCTCTTTGGAGAGCTTGACGATGCGTTCGATGATGACATCGGTCTTGGTGGTGTAGGGGATCTCATAGACCTCGATGATGCGCTCTTCGGGGATCCAACGCCAGCGGGAGCGAATCTGGAAGCTGCCAAGGCCGGTCTCGATGATCTTCTCCATCTCCTCGCGGCGGTAGATAATCTCGCCGCCGGTCGAGAAGTCGGGCATGGGCATGTATTCGAGCAGGTCGCAGTCGGGGTCCTGCAGGTAGTGCATTGTGGCAGTGCAGACCTCGTTGAGGTTGAAGCCGCAGATGTCGGACGCCATGGCGACACCGATGCCCTTGTTGGCTGAGACGAGGATATTGGGGAACGTGGTGGGCAGCAGGCGTGGCTCCTTCATGGCGCCGTCGTAGCTGTCGACGAAGTCGACCGGGTCCTTGTCGATGTCCTTGAAGATCTCGGCGCTGATGGGGGAGAGCTTGGCCTCGGTATAACGCGAGGCGGCGTAGCTCAGGTCGCCCGAATAGTACTTGCCAAAGTTGCCCTTCGACTCCACGAAGGGCGCAAGCAGCGCTTCGTTGCCCGTCGCCAGGCGCACCATCGTCTCGTAGATCGCGGCATCGCCGTGCGGGTTGAGCTTCATGGTCTGGCCCACGATGTTGGCGCTCTTCTGGCGCTCGCCCTTGAGCAGACCCATCTTGTACATGGTGTAGAGCAGCTTGCGGTGCGACGGCTTAAAGCCGTCAATCTCGGGGAACGCACGCGAGACGTTGACGCTCATGGCATAGGGCATGTAGTTGACTTCGAGCGTCTGCGTGATCGGCTGGTCGGTGACCTCGGAGTGCAGGCCGATAACGTTCTCGGCGTTGACCTGCTTTTTCTTGGGCTGGTTCTTCGTCTTCTTCTTTGCCACGATTTCCTCTTGAACTTCTTATGGGCCGTCGTTATCGATTTGCTGCTACTGCAGGTCCAGCTGGTCCAGGTATTCCTTGCCGTGCTCGGAGATATGGCGCTTGCGGCCCGCCTCGTCGTTGCCCAGCAACAGATTGAACATGGTCTCCATCTTGGTGACGTCCTCGGGCTCCACCTTGATCAGGCGACGCGTCTCGGGGTTCATGGTGGTGAGCCACATCATGTCCGGGTCGTTCTCACCAAGACCCTTGGAGCGGTTGATGGAGCACTTTTGGTCGCCAATCTCCTTGAGGATGCCGTTCTTCTCGAGCTCGGTGTAGGCAAAGTAGGTCTTCTCTTTGCAGTTGATCTCGTAGAGCGGCGACTCGGCGATATACACGTAACCTTCGTCGATAAGCGTGGGCACCAGGCGGTAAAGCATGGTGAGCACGAGCGTGCGGATGTGATAACCGTCGACGTCGGCGTCCGTACAGATGATGACCTTGTTCCAGTTGAGGTTGTCCAGGTCAAAGGCACCAAGGTTTTTGATGCGCTTGTCCTTGATCTCCACGCCGCAGCCCAGCACGCGCATAAGGTCCATGATGATGTCGGACTTAAAGATGCGCGGGTAGTCCTCTTTCAGGCAGTTGAGGATCTTACCGCGGACGGGCATAACGCCCTGGAACTCGGCATCGCGCGAGGTGCGAATGGCGCCTGCTGCCGAGTCGCCCTCTACGATGTAGATCTCGCGACGGTTCTTATCTTTGGAGCGGCAGTCGATGAACTTCTGCACGCGGTTGGCCATGTCGGTCTTCTGCTGCAGGTTGGTCTTGATGCTCTGGCGCGTCTTTTCGGCGTTCTCGCGCGAGCGCTTGTTGATGAGCACCTGCTCCATGATCTTGTTGGCAGCGTCTTTGTTCTCGATCAAGTAGGTCGAGAGGCGCTCCTTAAAGAAGGCCGTCATAGCCTGCTGGATAAAGCGGTTGTTGATGGCCTTCTTAGTCTGGTTTTCATAGGACGTCTGGGTGGAGAAGCAGTTGGTCACCAGCACCAGGCAGTCCTGGACGTCTTGCCACTTAATGCCGCTCTCGTTTTTGTTGTACTTGCCCTGTTGCTTGATGTAGGCATCGATGGCGCTGGTCAGAGCGCTGCGGGCGGCCTTCTCGGGCGAACCGCCGTTCTCGAGCCACGATGAGTTGTGGTAGTACTCCTGCATCATGAAGGTGCGCGAGAAGCACATGCACGCGGTAATCTTCACGTTGTAGTCGGGCAGGTCCTCGCGGTCGCGACCGCGACGGTCGGCCTCGATAAAGAAGGGCTCGGTAAGGTAGTCGGTACCGACCTTCTCGAGCACATAGTCCTCGATGCCCTTGGGATAGCAAAAATCCTCTTCGGAAAACTCACCATCGTCGCCCTCGATGCGCAGGCGGAAGGTCACGTTGGCGTTGACCACGGCCTGGCGGCGCATGGTCTCGCGATACCAGTCGTGGGGAATGCTGATCGAGGTAAAGACCTCAAGATCGGGGCGCCACTTGATGGTGGTGCCGGTGCGGTTCTCGTCGCTGGGCTCAATCTCGAGTGCCTTCTTCTTGGCGCCGACAACCTTGCCCTTCTTAAAGTGCAGGGAGTACTTGTTGCCATCGCGCCAAACCGTGACGTCCATGTACTCGGAGGCGTACTGGGTCGCGCACGAGCCCAGGCCGTTGGTACCGAGCGAGAAGTCGTAGTCGCCGCCCTGGTTGTTATTGTATTTGCCGCCGGCGTAGAGCTCGCAAAAGACGAGTTCCCAGTTAAAGCGCTTCTCGGAGGGGTTCCAGTCGAGCGGGCAGCCACGGCCGTTGTCCTCTACCTGAATGGAGCCATCGTGAAAGGCGGTAAGGGTGATGAGCTTGCCGTAGCCCTGGCGCGCCTCGTCAACGGCGTTGGACAGAATCTCGAAGGCGGCATGCGCGCAGCCATCGAGTCCGTCCGAGCCGAAGATGACGGCAGGGCGCAGGCGTACGCGCTCCTCGTCCTTGAGCTGGCGGATACTGTCGTTACCATAGTTTGCGGTGTTTTTTGCCATACTCGCTCTCTCGGTGCTCCCTTGCTGCGTTTAAGTCATATAGATAGTCAAGGTAGCATAGCCCAGCCCACAGACGATTCCAACCAACACGAAATCCATCGAACAATCGTTCGGAGTTCGATGGAGATTCGTTTACTCGGACAAAACCGAGTCGGCTCTGTCCGAGTAAGTTTGAAGACGGCCGAATGTGTCTTGCTGCGTTTGCGGTTGGATACGCTGTCGAAGACATGTCGTGCGGATTGTTGGCGAAAAGACGCCGTGCCAAGCTCGAGGCAGAACTCGACTCCACTGACGATATCTAATGCGTAATGGGCTGGCTCTGGGTATCCAGAACCAGCCCATTTGATGTTCGATGAGCCGAGTCGGCGTCTCTCGCAAAGGTAACTGAGAGCTAGTGAGGCTTATCAGAATTGACCTCATCGGCGGTGTCGTTTTCGAGCGCCGTGCGGCGGGCGCTGTAGGCGACAAGGCCGGCGCCGGCTGCGGCGAGTGCTGCTGCGGCTGCTGTCAGGGGGACGTTGCTGTCGCCCGTGCCCGCAAGCGCGCCCGCTTTTCCGGGGCGCTTGTTATTGCCGTGATCCTTGCCGCTGCCAGAGCCACTGCCGCTACCGGAGCTGCTTCCGCCGGAGCCACCTCCACTCGTGCCGCCATCGCCGTCGACCGTCATCGGGGCGTCGTGAAGTCCTGTCGTATCCGCGTTGTCGCATACGCCGACCTGAACTTCTGAGCGTTCGCATGCCGCGTCGGGCACATGAAGCTCGTGCAGTACGGCACCCAGCGCCGAGTTTGCGCCCGGTCGAATTTCCTCGAGCGTTACGGGATCGAGCGCCACCAGATTACGCGCCTTCGCATATAGCGTTACGCGTTTGCCCACCTCGTCGCTCCAACTCTCGGGGACGGCGAAGCTCATGCGGAACTGTGCCGTGCAACCCGGTGCCAGCACGGCGTTGCCGCTGTCGGCTACCAGCGGGTGCGTTGCAAAACGTGCGCCCAGCGTCTCGAGCGCGTACTTCACGTGTGCCATGTCGTTGGCCGAAGCATCCTCGGCAAGCTCCGGATCGTAGATCGAAGCCATGCGTGCGTTTGCTCCGAACCCGATGGATGCGCTGGAGAACGGCTGGCTGGAGCCCTCTCGGTACAGATCGATTGTGCCGGCAGTCAGCAAAGTGTTGCCGTCGTTTCGCACCGTGACCATGAAGGATTCGCCTGCTGCTCCGGGCACCACCGCGCCCGAGGTAGCGACCGCGCCCGTCGGAGTGGCACACGCCACCAAGGGCACTTCGATGCCGTGTAGTTCTGCCTCGCTCTTCTCCGCGCTCACAATGTGCGTGGCGAGCGCGGAGAGCATGCTCCCCGACGTCAAAAATGTCGTTATCTGATCGACGGGATGGTCCAGCTCGCACATCACGAACGGCTCCGTAAACAGATCGCCTGACTAGGTGCTGGCGAAGATGCGGAAGTGCTTGCCCATTACTGCTACCGGGTTGCCTTCTTCGTCGTAGGTTTGCCCCACCTTGCCATCGGTGTTCTCTACATAGAGCGCGCACCTGCCGTTGTTGCTTACGCTAAACGATGCCGGGCCACAGCCTGCGGCACCCACGGGCTGCGTTGCAAACGCCGATGCGCCTCGCGTCCAAGTAATATGCTGCAGTTGCTCGTTGACGGTTGCCAAAAAGCCCGAATGTTGTGGCCACGGTACCGCACGGGGTACCGTGGCGTCTGGTGGCATAACGCCCCAGCCCGCAATGGACTGGCCGATCACGGCGTACGATGCGCAGCCGCAACCGTCTGCGGTCTCGTACGCAACGGGCACCACCATTTTGCCGTTGATATTCTCGGGCTCGCTCAGCTCGATACTCGACGGTGCTTGCGGAAAGCGAAGAACTTGGCGGAACGTCAGGCTGTCGCCCAAATCATCCGACCACAGGGTAAAGCATTCCAGCGCAACCTCGGCCTCGCTGCCGAGCGCCTTCTCTGCGGTGGTTCCGCGGCGGTGGAGGTAGGCACCCGACAGGCGTCCGTCGACCAGCGTCTTGCCTACCGTGATGCGCGGGCACTGCAGGCAATGGTAGCCATCCTCTTGCAGGCGGCCGCGCGAGATGCTGCGCCATGACGTATGCGACACCACGCGGATCTCGTCATTACTTATGCGCAGGCGCACAACGGACAGTATGCCGGCTGTGCTTGCCGTATCGAAAAGGGTGCTGTCGCCGTCGGGGCGCTCGCCCGAGACCAACAGCACGTAGGCGTCCTGGTTTCCTCTTCCGTCCGTATATTCCACTACGTCGAAGTCGTAATCGTATATGCCGTCGCGCTCCACGTCTTCCTCGCCAAACCCAAGGGGAAAGTCCACAGGCGTGGGAGCGGACCACGTTCCGTTTGCCTTTGTGTGTACCACCAGGCGCGAGCGACCATTGTCGCCGTAGCGCACCGAGGCGATACGGAACAGGCATTCTACGCCGGCAATCATTGCCAGCTTCATGTGGGCTTCGCTGAGCACGCCAGCAAACAGCACGTTGTCGCTCGAGGGCTTGATGCCGCCACGCTCGTCCTCCGACACGCCGGCAGAATCGGCGTTCGGGTCGGCAACGGTGTTCGTTGCCTGACCGATGTAGGTGTACTCATACATCGGCGCGGCGTTTTCGTCGTTCTCTATCAGTGCATGGACGAAATGCTCGATCTGTCCCGTGTCGTTGCTTTCTGCATCCGCCTCGAGCTCAATGCGCGTGACCGCTTGATCCCAATCGCGCACGACAGGCGCGGCGTTAACGGCAGTGGCCTTAACCTCGGCGCATGCGAGCAGCTCGGCGTTGGTGACGATGGTGGCCGATGCGATAAATTGCGGCACGCCGCCCGCCTCAATGTTGCCGGCCGAGCCGAAGCAGGCATCCAGCGTATAAGGCGTATCTCCACCCAATGCGAGCTCAGAGCGCTGGAGCACATACTGGTCGCCATTGTTCACCGACATATTCCACGAATCGATGAGTGTGGGCCACGACCCCGACCAAGCCTTGGTGGTCCACTTGAACATTACGAACTGGAGTATCACATCGACATCGACGTCTGCACCTACGCGCAGCCGCGGAAGCTGGTGTCCATCTGCCTTCTCGTACCCAATGAACAGCGTGAGGGATGCGGCGCCGCGCACGGCAGACGAAGCGACGCCTGCAACGCCGGCGCCAAAGGTGACGGCAAGCCCGATCTGGATGGTGAACGAGCCCGACGTGTTTGAATAGTCGAGCGAAATGTTTTTAAAAAACGCCGCGCCGCTGCCGTGCGTGTGGGCACCCACGGCGAGCGCCA
This sequence comes from uncultured Collinsella sp., assembly GCA_900549535.1. GTDB lineage: Bacteria > Actinomycetota > Coriobacteriia > Coriobacteriales > Coriobacteriaceae > Collinsella. Next base: position 9,250 of record UROR01000026.1, read on the forward strand.
GTTTTGCCAGCACCCAGGGGTTGACGTTTAGGAAAAATGGCACCGGTCCTAGGGTAAGCTGCTCGGTCCAATTGAGGTCGGTTCTTACCTGGAAGAGGGCCTTAATATTGCCGTATGCGGGGTCGTTGTTGTTACCCCAGGTTTTGCCCACCCAATCGTAGGCGAGCGAGCCGTACAGCTGTGTGGCGATATCCATCGTGAACAGCGGCGTGCAATGGTGGCGAAGGAGCTTGGTGTTTCTTGGATCGGTGCCCGAACCGGCACTCATACTCTTGTACTGATTCCACTTCCCCTCCATCTCGTCGAGGTAGCGGTTTGCCTGCTTGGCGCCCGACTCGCGCGGCGATTTCTTCCAGTATTCCGGATCAGGGTTGCCCGAATCGTTCATATAGCTGGCTGGTTTGTATCCTCCGCCAAACAGCACGTATCCAGCAAACGAGAAATCGAAGAGGATTGGAAATGTGGGCATCCAACACGTGAACTTATTACCACCGATGCGGGGAAACGATGCGGGGAAATCAAACGGAGTGATCTCCTGGTCCATGGTGGTGGGAATGATGGTGGTCGAGCCTGATTCCGCCTTTGCGGCCGGCGCGGTGACAACGGCCATGGGGGAGGAGAGCGTGTAGGTTTTGCCCTGATAGTCGAGGACAAAGCGCAGCTTGCACCCTTCTTCCAGAAGGCCCGATGCCGCATCGAGGAGCTTGTCTTCGAGTGTGAACGTTGCCAGATTATTCGCACCCGATGCACTGGCCTTGATCTGGCCGATCTGTGTGACGGTTTCGGCTGAGCTGCCCGTGGCGGGCAATACCTTGTTGATGCACAGCGTTGCCTGTCCACCCTGTGGCAGATGTGCCTGCACGGTAAAGGAGTGCGTATCGGGCTGCCCGTTTGCCGTGTCGTCCTTCGGCAATGCCATGAACGTGGCTTCAGCGTACTGGATGTCCCATTCGTCGAATGTGAGCTGGCGGAAGTACGGCTCGCCGTCGGAAAGCGGACGCGTGGGCGCGGTTATGGCGGTGCCGCCCTGGATACGCGCAAGGGGAATCTCGACATCACGGTAGCCCGCCATGCTAATGGAGATGCCGCCGTTAAAGTCGTACGCGTCGAGAAGCGTTGCCTCGTCCACGTAGCCTTCCGAAAGCGGCGCGACCTCAAAGATGGCCGTGCCTTCTTCATCGGTAGTGGCGGTGAGCTGCTTGCCTGCGGCATAGCGCGATGTGAGCGTGACCTGGGCACCCGTGATGGGCGTATTCTTGTTGGCGACGTCGACTACGACCACACCAAACATGGCGCGCGAGAGAACGAGCACCCTGAAGGGGTCTTTTTCGTCGGCATAGGCTTCGGTGGGCGCGATCGGCAATATGAAGGCGTTTGCGCTTCCCGGCACGCGCGGCAACATAATGCTCGCCAGCGAGGACGCTCCGGCAACAAGTAACGAACGGCGATCAAGCATCTTTGGCTCCCATCCCGCAGGTATCGGTGGAAATAATCCAATTTTGCGAGAAGGCATCCTGCCACGGTAGTGCCGTCCGAGGGCCAAAATGTCCAATTTGAGCGAGCGAAGCGCCGGGGCTCCGGAGCGCGCATGCTGCGCTAGGCAGCCCGGTCGCTAACGCAACATATGCGCGACCAGTTCGGTGCGCGTGCCGATGCCAAGCTTTGCATACACACTGGATAGGCGGTTTTTGACAGTGCCCGGCGATACTCCCATATGACGAGCGATTTCGGCGTTGGTCCATCCGCGGCAGGCGAGCATGGCCATGGTGAACTCTGTGGTCGTCAGGTCGTCAGCCACGTCCTCGTCCGAATCGGGGTTGTGGATGCGCCGCCAGCCGTAGCTGAATCGATACGTAATCTCGATGATACGTGCGAAATCGTCAGGGTATTGCGATTTTAGGCATGCCTCGATGAGCCCCTGCAAAAGGCCGTGGTGCTCGCCAATGAGCTCGATAAGGCCGTCGGGGCGCGCAATGTCCCAAGCGGCTCCAAAATGCGCTTTTGCGGCGTCGACGTCTTTGAGACTCATGCATGCCATGGAAGCTGCCAGGTGCAGGAACAGTTCCGAGATCGGATAGCTCCCCTGTTTCATGATCAGGGCGTTTTCCGCCATGCCCAGACTGCGGCCATATTCGCCGCGCAGGTACAGGGCATGCGCCATCACGTAGCTGGCGAACAGGCGCAGGCCTTCGGGCAGATGCGCCGCAAGCGGATAAAACTCTTCGGCAGAATACGGGGAAGACAAGTGCAGCAGGACGCTTGCGGCCGAGGCGAACAGGATATGCGTGGCGTGGACGGCGGGTGATTCCTCGTCAGTTGGCGTATCGAGGATGCCCGCAAGACAACGGCGGGCGTCGGCGATACGGTTGAGCGACAGGCTGGCGTATCCGCAGATAAAGCATGCGGAATAGCGCAGTGCGGAATCGGTGGCGTCAAGATAGGGGCGCGCCGTCTTGGCAGCGAGGGCGGCCTGTCCGCGAAAGTACAGCGCTTCTGCCGTGGCGATGGTGCGTGAATCGGGGTCGGAAATGCCTGCAACCGCAGCGTCAATCTGCCCCGGCACAAAGGCAGTGCACATCAACGGCATGGGAACGCATGGGTAGCCATCGCAGTCCATCTTCCATCTCCCAACAGCTGGCAACAATAGCAGCAATTGTACTCCTGTTGCTCGGGACCCCTTTCGTTTTACTGCTCGGTTGACGCTGCGGATCGTTTTGGAAGGCTTACGAGCATGGTGGTCCCGTTCTCGGAACTTGTTTCGACCTCTACTGTGCCACCGTGAAGAGCTGCAATCTCCCAAACGAGCGCTAGTCCGAGTCCTGCGCCGCCGTATGCCCTGCTGCGGGATTTGTCTAGACGAAAGAACGGTTGGAAGATGCTCTCACGGTACTGCTTGGGTATTCCCGGGCCCTGGTCCTCGACTCGCAGGAACACGTGGCTGTCGTTGTCGCAGATGGAGACGGTAACGCTCGAGTCGGTGCGGCTATAGCGGATAGCGTTTTCGACCAGGTTGAACACCAGCCGGTACAGCAGCGTGTCGCTCCCGATTACTAAAGCGTCTCCCGCACAATTGAGGGCTATGCCCTTATTTTCGGCAAGTGGTGCAAGGTCGGTGAGGACCTCTTCGGACAAGGGACCAAGTTCCACATCGTCCTCGCAAGGAACACTGCGGAGCTCACTCATCTCGAGCAATACCTTGGCCATTCGAGACATGCGCTCGGTTTGTTCTTGTAGCAGGCCGAGCAGCTCGGCCGTTTCGGGTTGCAAACCGGAGTGCTCGGAGATGAATAGTTCAATCTGTGCTTGCATAAGGGCGAGCGGGGTGCGCAGCTCGTGTGCGGCGTTGCCGGTAAACTGACGCTGTGCAGAGAACCCTTCGCCAAGACGGGCGATCATGTCGTTGAAAGAGGCGCTGCATCGTTGTAGCTCGATGGGCACATCTTCACTGAGCCTGATTTCGCTTAGGTTGTCAGGCTGCACACGCTCGACCTGGGCCGCAAAAGCCCGTAGCGGTTTGAGTGCACGGCCGCTCACAAAGTATGCCAGCGCGCCGCCAAGGAGTGTTACTCCAGCCGTGATGTACCAGGCTGTCGTGCCAAAAGACTCCTGTGCGTCGTTTACGACGATCGTGACCTCGTCATCGGGGGTCGCTTTCGTTGGGTCGAACGCCTGGGGCGAATTTTCGCCGGTTGCGTTAAAGGCCGAGATGTTACTGCCGATGGCATCCATGTAGCGCATGCCCGTATAGCCGACCAGGCAGTTCGTCAGCACGCATGCCGCACACGTGAGCAGTGCCGTCGTAATCGTTATGCGCCATTGCAGCGAAAGCCTTTTCATTCGCTATCCTCCATAACGTAGCCCTCTCCAATCCGATTGCGAATCGGGTCGTATCCCAAAGCGCTGCGTAGCTTTTTGCGGAGTGACGAGATGTGAACGCGGGTCGCGTTGCTAAAGCTGTTCACGCTGCTATCCCAAACGTGCTCTATAAGCTCCTCTTGGCTTACCGGTCGCCCCTGATTAAGCATCAGGTATTCCAAGATTCCCGTTTCCTTGCGCGTAAGAGATAGGGCCTCGCTGTCTACGGAAGCGATGCGCGCCTTGGTGTCAAAGCGGAGCTTTCCACAGGTTAATACTATGTCGCTTTGTGCAAAGCGCCTGAGGGTAAGGCTGCGGATCCTTGCCGCAAGCTCGTCAAGATGAAACGGCTTGGTAAGGTAATCGTTGGCGCCGGCATCGAGTCCGGCGACCTTGTCGGCGACCTCGCCGCGTGCGGACAGAATCAGTACCTTGGTCTCGCAGTCGGTTTTCCTAAGTTCCCTGAGCACGGTCATGCCATCGATACGGGGAAGGTTGAGGTCGAGTACCACGAGGTCAAAGACTTCGACGCCCAGCAGGTCGAGCGCCTCCTGTCCGTCGTGGCAGCAGTCGACGCTGTACGCCAAGTTTCGCAAGCTGCGCGCGATTGCATCGCACAGCGCTCGCTCGTCTTCGACGATCAAAATACGCATAACAGTCTCCTTGCACATTCCAAATCGCGCTTAACACGGATTTTATAGTCGATATGGTCCAATGGTCGCGTAACGAAAGGAGTGGTCAGGTTGTTCAAAGCGGTAAAGCCCGTGGTACAGGTCGCTTTGTTGATCGTCGGAATTGCCATGGTGTGCTTTGGTGTTATGCGTGGCGAGGCGGATGCCGTGCTGGCCAAAGCGATTAGGCTGTGCTTGGAGTGTATCGGAATTGGATAAAAGAGAAAACACTGCGTCGCATGTTTTGGCCCGATTTCGCGGATTCATTCAGGCGGCGGCGACGCTGGTCACCAACATTCACCTGCCAAACTTTGCCAAAGGCGGCATCTATCAGGGCGCGGGAAAAACAGTCTGCGTACCTGGACTTAATTGCTATTCGTGCCCCACGGCATCGGGTGCGTGCCCCATCGGGTCGTTCCAGTCGGTGGTAGGTTCATCCAAGTTCAACTTTTCTTACTATGTTACCGGTACGCTCATTTTGCTCGGCGTGCTGCTGGGACGCTTTGTATGCGGCTTTCTGTGCCCGTTTGGCTGGCTGCAGGAGCTGCTTCATAAGATTCCCGGCAAAAAGTTCTCCACGAAAAAGCTCAAGCCGCTCACGTACATCAAGTACGTCGTGCTGCTGTTTGCCGTGGTGCTGCTGCCCGTCTTGGTGGTTAACGACGTGGGCATGGGCGACCCGTTCTTTTGTAAGTACATCTGTCCACAGGGTGTGCTCGAGGGCGCCATTCCGCTGGCCATTGCCAACGCCGGCATTCGATCTGCGCTGGGGCAGCTCTTTACCTGGAAACTTGCCGTTCTCATTGCCGTGGTAGTGCTGAGCGTTTTGTTCTATCGCCCCTTCTGCAAATGGATTTGTCCACTTGGCGCATTCTATGCGCTCATGAATAGGGTGTCCCTACTGGGGATTCGGGTTGACGCATGCAAATGTGTCTCGTGCGGCAAGTGTTCAAGGGTTTGTCAGATGGACGTTGATGTGGTCCGCGCGCCCAATCATGCCGAATGTATCCGGTGCGGAAAGTGCATCGGGGCCTGTCCTGTCGATGCCATCAGCTATCGCTATGGCCTGGATGTGTCGGCGGAAAAGCTTCCCTTGACCGCCGATAAAAAGTAAACAAGCTTCGACAAAACGGAGGAATGACTATGAAGCTTTCTAAGATTGCGGCCCTGTTTATGGTGCCGGTATTGGCCTTGTGCCTTGTGGCATGTTCGGCGCCCGGTGGCAATGTGAGCGAATCTGCGAGCTCCGATCCTAAGATCGCAGAACTCACTGCGCAGAAGCCGGCCAATGCCGACGAGGCCGCCGAGCTGTATGCGAAGCTCATGCAGAAGGAGAACGAGATCTTTTCGAGTGATAACGCGCTGTGGGAAAGGGTATTCAATGCGGCAAATAAAGACTCGACAATGATTGAGGACGGCAGCAATTACGGCGATTTCCTGCTCAAGACCATCGACGGTGCCAAGGATGAGTTCACGGCGGATGAGCTTAAGACGCTCAAGGCCGGTGCGCAGCAGATCAAGGAAATCGAGGACAAGCTCGAGAGCTTGGAGAAGGAGTTCCCCGGCTGTGGAAGCACGCCGAGCGCAGGCGAGAGCGTCGACGCTTCGACCGCTGGCATGACGGCTGGTGCCAATGCTTCGAGCGAGGCGACGAAGTTCCCCAGCTTTACGGGCAAGGACCTGGACGGCAACGACGTGAGCAGCGACGAGCTGTTCTCTAAGAACAAGGTTACCGTCATGAACTTCTGGTTCACCACTTGCAAGCCGTGCGTGGGTGAGTTGGGCGATCTTGAGAAACTGAATCAGGAGCTTGCCGAGAAGGGCGGCCAGGTCGTGGGCGTCAATTCCTTTACGCTCGATGGCAACAAGGGCGAGATTGCAGATGCCAAGGACGTGCTGAGCAAGAAGGGCGTGACATATAAGAACATCTGGTTCAAGTCGGATAGCGAGGCCGGTAAGTTTACGTCAAATTTGTTCTCGTTCCCGACAACGTATGTCATCGATCAGAATGGCAACATCGTAGGGGATCCAATCGTGGGAGCCATCAGCTCCGCCGAGCAGCGCGCAGCACTCGACAAGCTTATCGACCAGGCGATTGCGAATAGCGAGCAGTAAAAACCGCGTAAAGCATAGCGAGGATCGTGTGTCGCTGTGCGAAGTAGTCTGCTGCCTTTCAAGATAATCTCCACCATTTTGAGGTCCCGCTCGGGACCTCTTCTTTTGGGCACCATCCCGTTCGTTTTTTGGCGCGGTTTGTTACATTCCTCACTGGCTCCGGCAAAAATGGGGATAGAGTAGGACAAACGCGTCGAATACGAACGGCGGGGGAGAGTGGGCGAGTGCGCCCGCGTGGGAGAGGTTGCCGTCCATGTTGGAGCTCAAAGGTATTTGCAAAAGGTACGTCACGCAGTCGTTTACGCAGGTGGCGCTCGATAACGTGAGCCTGGCTTTTCGCGATAACGAGTTCGTGGCCATTCTGGGACCTTCGGGGTCGGGTAAAACTACGATGCTCAACGTTATCGGTGGGCTCGATCATTTCGATTCTGGCGACCTGCTGATCGACGGTATTTCGACCAAAGACTTTCACGATCGCGATTGGGATGCCTACCGCAACAACCGCATCGGCTTTGTGTTCCAAAGCTATAACCTCATTCCGCATCAGACCATTTTGGAAAACGTGGAGCTGGCGCTCACGCTCACGGGCGTGGGGCATGCCGAGCGTCGCCAGCGTGCGCGCGAGGCGTTGGAGAAAGTCGGCTTGGGCGAGCACGTTAACAAGCGCCCGAGCCAGCTTTCGGGCGGGCAGATGCAGCGCGTGGCCATCGCCCGCGCCCTGATTAATGATCCCGAGATTGTGCTGGCAGACGAGCCGACCGGCGCTTTGGATTCAACGACATCCGTACAGGTCATGGACCTGCTCAAGGACGTGGCGCGCGACCGCCTGGTCATCATGGTCACGCACAATCCCGAGCTGGCGTACCAGTACGCCACGCGCATTGTTAACCTGGCGGACGGCAAGATCACCGACGATTCCGACCCTTTCGATGTCGCTGACGCCACGCGCCGCGAGGCCAAGCCTACGCGCAAAACCTCGATGAGCTTTGTGACGGCGCTGGGGCTTTCTGCCCGAAACCTTATGACCAAAAAGGGCCGTACGGCCATGACTGCCTTTGCGGGCTCGATTGGCATTATCGGTATCGCGGCGATTCTGGCGCTGTCCAACGGCGTAAACGGCTACATCAAAAAGGTCGAGGAGGATACGCTCTCGAGTTACCCACTCACCATTTCCAAGCAGGATTACGACTTGTCGTCCATGATGGGCGGGCAGGGAACTGCGGATGATGGCTCGCCTGAAAACGTGGATTCGTCCGTCGACAGTGCCGGCGGCAAGGCTAAGGGAACCGATAAAATTCCCGTGGTTACGGCCGTAAAGGATATGTTTGCGAGCGTTAAGTCCAACGACATGACGAGCTTTAAGGCATGGCTCGATGCCGGTGGCGACGGCATCGACAAAGAGGTCAACGCCATTCAGTACGGCTACGGTGTATCGCCGGTTGTCTATCGTGCGGGTAAGGGCGACGAGAAGCCTGTCCGGTTGGTGCCCAACGCCATGACCGAGGCCATGAGCGGAGGCGCGAGCTCGGCGGCAACGGTGAGCATGGAATCCATGGGAACCTCGGTCTTTAACGAGATGATCGACGACCAGAGCCTGCTCGACAGTCAGTACGATGTCATCGCCGGTCATTGGCCCACGTCCGCCAACGAAGCCGTAATGGTGCTCTCGAGTCGCGGCACGGTGGGTGACTACACGCTCTACAGCATCGGCGCGCTGGATATCAATGAGCTCAACGATCTGGTAAACAGCGCTATGACGGCTGACGGTGGGGTCGAAACGCCCGAGACCGGCACCGAATTTACCTACGACGATGCGCTGTCCACGACGTTTAAGGTGCTGTCGCCGGCCGATGCCTATCGCAAAAACGAAGAGACCGGCATGTGGACTGACATGTCTGACGATGCCGACTTTATGACGGCCAAGGTTGCCGACGGTATCGACGTGCACATTGTGGGCGTGGTGCGACCTAACGAGACGGCCAACGCGAGCGCATTGACCCCGGGCATTGCCTATACGCATGCGCTGACCCGCCAGCTTATGGAGCGCGCCGCAAATTCGCAGATTGTGCAGGAGCAGCTTGCCCACCCCGAGACGGATGTCTTTACGGGCAAAACCTTCAACGAACTGCAAGGCGAGGCCAAGCAAGGCGTTGATCTGGGCAGCATGTTCAGTGTGGACGAGGCGGCGCTCAAGAGCGCGTTCTCGTTCGATGCCTCCGCGCTCTCGGGTGTTGCCGGCGGTATGGACCTGTCGGGTCTTGACTTGTCCGGGCTGGACATTGACCTTTCGGGCGTTGGCAAGGACATCGACTTCAGCGACATCATGGCAAAAGCGCCAACCCCAGATTTCTCGGGTATCTTTGACGGTCTGGAACTCACGCCCGAGCAAATGCAGCAGGTGGGAACACTAGCCAACCAGCTGTTTGAGGGCTTTTTGCAGTCTGATCAGTTTAAGGCGCTGTCGCCCGATAATCTTAAGGACGCGTCAAAGCTCGCCGCCGCATTCTCGACGTATCTTGAGAATGATGACACAGCCCAGCAAATCCTTGCCCAGCTAAAAGCGCTCGGCGGCGATGCCCTGGCCGAGCGCCTGCAGCAGGTGATGACCGACTATGTGCAAAAGCAGCTGGCTCCGTATCTGCAGCAGGCTATGGATCAGGTGATGAAGTCGATCAGCGAGCAGATAGCGTCGACGGTATCATCCCAGCTCAAGGCGGGCGCGGCTGGGCTCATGGGTCAGATGGCGACGCAGATGTCGTCGAGTTTTGCCAACTTGGCGGGCGCCATGCGCGTGGATGCGAGCGCCTTTGCTCATGCCATCCACTTCAACATGGACGCCGAGGACCTGAGCTCGCTCATGATGAGCTATGCGAAGGCGTCGAAGCTCACCTACGACAACAATCTGACCACGTTGGGCTATGCGGACGAGGCAGACCCCATCTCAGTCAAGATTTTCCCGCGTGACTTTGAGGCCAAGGAGCGCGTGCTCGATCACATCGACGCGTACAACAAGCAGGTCAAAGCCTCTGGCCACGATGAACAGGCAATCTCATACACCGACTACATGGGCATCATCATGGGTTCGGTGACCGACATCGTGAACACCATCAGCTTGGTGCTCATCGCATTCGTGAGCATCAGCCTGGTGGTGAGCTCCATCATGATCGGCATCATCACGTACATCAGCGTGCTGGAGCGCAAAAAGGAGATTGGCATTCTGCGTGCGATTGGTGCGTCGAAGCGTAACGTGGCAAACGTGTTCAACGCCGAGACCTTTATCGAGGGCCTCATTGCCGGCGTCTTTGCTGTTGTCGTCGTGGTGGCCGTGAGCTTTCCGGTTAATGCCTGGGCGCTTGCTGCCAAACAGGTCCCCAATCTGATGAGCCTGCCCGTGCAGGATGCGCTGGTACTCATCGCGATTTCGGTGCTGTTGACGGTCGTTGCCGGCCTGCTGCCTGCTCGCAGCGCATCCAAGAAGGACCCCGTCGAAGCCCTGCGCTCCGAATAATGTGACAAAAGGGCGATTCCTTTGTCGCGTTCGTTGATATGAGAGAAGAGTAGATGATTCTTTCGCTGGCCCCCATGGAGGGAATTACCGGGCATGTGTTCCGTCGCGTGCATGCGGAGTGCTTCGGCGCACTCGATTGCTATTACACGCCGTTTTTGCCGCCGCCGCGGGTGGGAAACCGCTTTGGTGGCAAGGCGTTTAAGGAGATCGATCCTGCCAATAACCAGGGGCTCAACGTGGTGCCTCAGCTGATGTCCAAGAACGCGGACGAGTTTGTGTGGGCGGCACAGGTGCTCGCCGACATGGGCTATCGCGAGGTCAATCTCAACTTGGGTTGTCCTTCGGGAACGGTTGTCGCCAAGGGCAAGGGCTCGGGTTTCTTGCGCAATCTCGACGAGCTCGAAGTGTTCTTGAGCGATGTGTGCGAGCGGTCGCCGTTGCCGGTATCGGTAAAGACCAGGCTGGGGCTGGAGGGCGATGACGAATACGAGCGCGTGCTCGATCTGTATTGCCGCATGCCGCTGGCAGAGCTGATTGTGCACCCGCGCGTGCAAAAGGACCGCTATACGGGATCGCCGCGCAAGGAGTTTTACGGCGAGACGCTGGGGCGTGCGCCGTTCCCCGTGGCCTATAACGGCGACATTTTCGATCTTGAGGATATGGATGCGCTGGTGGAGGCCTATCCCGGGACGCGCCATGTGATGCTGGGGCGTGGCTTGCTTGCGAACCCCGCGCTCGCTCGCATGGTCAAGGGCGGTCCCGCTGCCACGGCAGCCGAACTGCAGCGTTTCCACGACACGCTGTTTGCGGCCTATGCAGAAGAGATTGGCGGCAACGCGGTCTTTCGCATGAAGGAGTGGTGGTTCTACGCCAAGTGCGCCTTCGCCGACCCCGCTACCGTTCACAAGCTCGTGCGCAAGACTAAAAAGGTCGACGAATACCGCGCCGCCGTCGATCGTGTCTTTCGCGAACAGCCGCTTGCGCCCATAGTCCGCTTCCACGGCTAGTTAGCCGTTGGGGACGTTCTTTAACGACTAGTCATTTAAGAACGTCCCCAATGACTATGTTGCACTAGAGCAGGTTTTCCTGCACCCATGCGATGATGTCGCTTGACTCGTAGAGCGGCTTGCCGTCGATGAACAAGCAGGGAACCTGGCGTTTTCCGCCGACGGCGATGAGTGTCTGCTCGGCTTCGGTATCGGTCGAGATATTGCGCTCGGGAATGGTCACGCCGTTATCGGCTAAAAAGCGCTTGACCTTTATGCAATACGGGCAGCCGGTCATAACGTAGAGCACGAGCTCGTGATCAGTAGTCATAGGTCTCCAATCGGTTGCGGTTTTGATTGAAATACCCAAAGCCGCCGCGGTCTATGCGCGGACCAGTGACGACTCGATGGCTTGGACCAGAAACGCCGTGGCTCCGGTGCCGCAGGGCTTGTCGTAGTAGTCAACAAAGCGCTGGTCGGCAAGATAACCGTGGGCGAGGCCCAGGTACGCCTCGTCTTGGGGCTCGCATCCCCAGTTGAGAGCAATCCAGCGACGATGCATCGCGACAAGCTTACGAGCCTCGTTGCTCTCTGGGTCGCCAATGCCCATGGCAATCGAGAGCTGGCCCAGAATAGCGCGT
>UROR01000027.1 GCA_900549535.1 uncultured Collinsella sp.
CCCCCGGGGCCCGAGAGGGGCCGCGGGGGCGTTCGGCTAACTGCGGGAATGGCCTATTTGCTCAATGTGTTCGGCTGAGATCGGAAATCAACCCACCACATAGGAGCTGGCTCTCTATCCCGATCTTCAAATATCTCAACCTGTAACATCTGGGCGGGCAAATCGGCTCTAGCTGTTACAGATCGAGACAAAAGGCAGGCGTCGGGACGAACATCTCATTCTGTAACAGTAAGACGACTTTTAACGGTCTAGATGTTACAGATTGAGACAAACCGCTGGGATGGGTCAAAACCACCACAAAGGTGCCTGTCCCCTTTGTGGTGGTGAGGTGCTAGGGGAGGAGCTTCATGGCGGCGTCGTGGGCGGCGTGCTCGTAGGTGTCGTCGAGGGGCGTGAGCGGCAGCAGGGCTGTGGCCTGCGCATCGCCGCGGCGCTCGAGGGCGTGCGCGATCAGCCAGTCGGCGAGCTCGGGGTTCTTGGGCAGTGCCGGTCCGTGTAGGTACGTGCCGATGACGCCCTTGTAGATCAGGCCCTCAAAGCCATCGTCGCCGTTGTTGCCGGTGCCCGTGATGACGGACGTTCCGAGCGGCGTGGCCTCGGCGTCCAAAAGCGTGCGACCTCCATGGTTCTCGAATCCCACAAAGGGCTCAGGTGCCAGATCGGTTTTGACGGCTACGTTGCCGATCAGGCGATCGGAGCCGCGTACGGTTTCGGCGGCAATGACGCCCAGACCCTCAATGCGATCCTCACCCATATAGTACGAACGGCCGAGCAGCTGATAGCTGCCACAGATGGCAAGCAGCGAACCGCCGTCCTCAACATAGGATGCGACCTTGTCTTTTTGAGCGAGCAGTTCATGTGCAACCGCCAGCTGGTCGCGGTCGGAGCCACCGCCCATCATGACGATGTCGGCGTCGGTGAGATCGAGCGTCTCACCCATACGGACCTCGTCCACGCGAACGGGGATGCCGCGCCAGGCGCAGCGACGCTCGAGGGCGATAACGTTGCCGCCGTCGCCGTAGAGGTTGAGGGCATCGGGGTACAGGTAGACGATGCGCAGCGGGCGCGAAAGCTCGACCGGCGCGATGCCGACAGGAAGAGCGCTGCCGTCGGCACGGGCTACGGCGCGCCCAGCAACAGCGTCGGCGGTGGCGCCTTTCAGCCCGTCGAGCTCCTTGACCAGCGGCGGGAAGGCCGTGTAGTTGGCGACGGCGTAGAAGGTGTCATCGGCGGCCTCGTCTGCCACGGCGCCAATTGCCTGCGCGACGTCCGAGATAATCGCGGCATCGATGCCGGCGTACTTGAGGCGCACCTGCATGTCGTGCGCGCGCGTGCCTCCGGCAAAGGCGACAAGACCCGGCGTGTCGGCGATGCGCTCAAAGTCGACGTCGTAGATCCACGATACATCGTGGCCGTCGGCATCGTTATCGTTGAGGAAGAAAGCGCAGAGTCTGCCGCCTGCCGTCTTGATGGACTGGATTTGTCGATCGAAGCCTACGGGATTCTTAGCCAGGTTGGCCTCGACGGTGCGGCCGGCGATATCCCAGCGGCCCATGCGTCCGCCGGCGGGGACGTAGGCATCGAGCGTGGGCTGCAGGTGCGCCGTATCCACGTCTAACTCATGTGCGGCAAAGAATGCAGCGGCAACGTTGTAGACCATGTACAGGCCGTTGTAACGCGTGACGATGTGTGCGGCTGGCGCGCTGGAATCAGATCCAAACACCAGGTCAAAACCATAGCCGTCGCAGCCGAGCTCCACGCCCGTCACGCGACGGACAAGCGCAGGGCGGGCCCAGCCGCACGAGGGGCAATGGTAGGCGCCGAGCTGGCCGTATTGCACGTAGTCATACTCCAGCGGCGCGTTGCACTGTGAGCAAAAACGTGAGTCGCTAATACGGTCGGACTCGGTGTTGGTGGCGCCGTCGATGCCAAAGGCAATACTCGCGTTGGGAACGCGCGCGGCAATCGAGGCGCACAGCGGGTCGTCGGCGTTGTAGATAAGCGTTGTTGTCGGCGAGAGCTCCAACGCATGGGCGATGACCTCCTGGGTGTGATCGATCTCGCCATAGCGATCCAGCTGGTCGCGGAACAGGTTGAGCAGCACAAAGTACGTCGGCTTGAGCTTGGGCAGAACGCGCACGGTGTAGAGCTCATCGCATTCAAAAACGCCCACGCGCTTGCCGCTGTCAGCGTGCTTAAGGCCGCCGCGGGCCTCGAGCAGAGCACCTACCACACCAGGCTCCATATTGTTGCCGGCGCGGTTGCATACCACGGTGGCGCCGCTGGCGGCAACGGCGTCGGCGATGAGGTTGGAGGTGGTGGTCTTGCCGTTGGTGCCGGTAATCACCACACTGCGGTCGACCAGGCTCGCGAGGTTGCTTAGCAGCTCGGGGTCGATCTTCATGGCGATACGGCCGGGGAGTACGCCGCCCTGGCGCTTAAGGACAGAGCGCAGCCCCCAGCGGGCGATATCGCTCGAGGTGCAGGCGAGAGATGAGCGGAGATTCATGAAGCCGTTCCTAACGTAGATGACATAGTCGGGGGGAATCGCACCGCTAGAAACCGTAGCGGCGCGCAAATTCCTGGGCAAGCTGCGACACGTCTTCGTAGGCATTGGCCCAGGGGGCAAAGTCGGGAGTGTCCGAGATAATACCGTCCGCTTCCCAAACGGCCTGGTGCGAAAGATCCCAGGGATCGCGCGGCTCGGGCCGGCAGGGAAGGTACGGCGTCTGGTACATGGGGTTCAGCAAGAAGAACGCGCCGCCCTCGCAACGGTTGGCAAACTCACGCAGCGCGCGTGTCGCCGGGCGCATCTTGTTTGTTTTGAACAAGAGGATGGTGCGGGCGAGCAGGTACCAGGGGGAGTTCTCGAGTGCATCAGCCCCGATCTCTTCCTCGAGCTGGTGGGCCAGGGCAAAAAAGCCGTCCTGGTCTTCCAGACGAGCGAGGGCGAGCAACACGGTGCCTGCGGCTCGGGTGGGGTAGCCTTCCGCCTTAAGGACGCGGCGGGCGTAGTTGGCGGCAGCACGGTAGCGGGCGCTCGCCATGCACAGCTGCGAGATGGCCTCGAGCGTGTGGAGCCACCCGATAAGTGCCGGCTCGTTCACGGTGAGATCTGCCGCCGTCACGCCGTCCGTCAAAACTTTGTTGGCCCAGTAGTGTGGGGCCTCCATATCGAACCCGGGCACACTTTGCTGCAGGTAATCGGTCGTGGTCGCCTCGAGCTTCATCAGGTCGCCCAGGCAGGCGTCAACGGGCGTGTCCGCCAAAATGATGGCGAGCAGCTGGGCATCGAGGACATGCGCATCGATGCGGACAATCTTGAGCAGCTCATCGCGCATGTCGTCGAACAGACGATTGCGCGTCTGCTCGAACTCCTCGTCGCTGCCCATATCCTCGATGCGATGGAGCTCGTCGAGCAGGTGGCGATGAACACCGGCGTAGGACAGCAGTGCCTGAGCATGCTCGGTCTGCGCATACTTATGAGGGTTGACGCTCACGTCGTTATGGACAAGCTCGCGTGCTGCATCGGTGAGTTCGGGGTGCGACGCCAGATAGGTGCGCTCCAGATAGGCGGGGATGTAGACGCTCGGATCCATTAGAGGTCTCCTCCCTTAAACGGCAATCCCTGTTCGGCCGCGCGCAGGATTCGTTCGTCGATCTGGGAGCGCACGATGTCGTTGGTGGCGACCCAGGCGGCAAAGCTGGCGTTGTCGGGCGCGCCTAGGCCCTCCTGCAGCACCGGTGTCGCCTCGGACAGGGCAAGGACAAGCTCGTCGGTGGAGCCCGGACCTACGTTGACGCGGGCATAGACGCCATCGGGAAACTCGGTTTGGAAGTAGAGTGCCTCGGCCGCGTGCGGGCACGAGCGTGCGAGGATGCGCAAATAGTGTTCGGCACCCTCGTAGTCCAGCTCGCGCCAGGCTGCGCTCATCAGCGCAATGAGCGTCCACGGGTCCAGGTCGCGCTCCGCGTCCTTGGGACGGCGGCGCAGCGGCGTGTTGGCAAGATAGGGCACGGAGTGGACGGAACGAAAACGCTTGAGCTCCTCGGCAGGGTATTCGAGCTTTGCCATGGCAAGCATCGCGGTATGGCGGACGCCAGCGGGGTCGTTGGGCGCAAAGTCCAGGCTGCGATTCGCGGCATCCAGCGACATGCGGTAGCGGCCGCTAATGAGCGCGCGCGATGCCAAGGCGGCAAGCCAGCGCAGGTAGGGACGGCGGGTCAGGTCGCCTGCGGCCTCACGCTCGTAGGGGTCCTGCGCCGAGGCGATCTTGAGCGCCAAATCGTGCTCCACCTCGTCGCACTTGGACACCAGATACTGTACGTATTCCTCGTTGGATTCGGCGGTGAGCGCCGTCAGCATGCGCTGGGCATCCCAGTTGGCCGGATCGAGCGCGGCTGCCTCGCGGAGCATGTTCTCGGCTGCGGCTTCTTCTTGCTCTGCCTGGGCGTCGTCGGGGATAAAAGGGATGCGGTAGTCGACAGCCTCGACCACCTTGGCGATCAGATGCCCAGCGCGGGCGCGATCGTGTACGATGAGCGGCGCGGGGTTGCGGGTGAATTGCTCCATCAGACGCTCTACGGCGGCACCGTCGGTGAGTGGAATATTGTCGCGGCGCAAGGCCTCAAGTACGAGGCGATGGCAATCCTCTTGAATGGGATCGAATGCCATGGGGCCTCCTTTGCTGCGGTTAGGGTTCAAATGTCTCTATATAAAGTTCTAGTTTACCCGCATGTGGCACACCGGGGGTGCCGCACTTGGACTTGCACCTTTGCACCACGAAGACGGATGTCGCACAAATGTCGGCACCTTGGACGACCGAGTGGTATCACAGTGCCGTAAACGGTCGTTTTTTGGCGGCGAACGGGGCACATTTTGGAGGGGCACAGCCCTGCCCGGGATATGTAGTCAACCCTGATAAAACGTTTGCCCAGCTTGGGAGTATGAATGCCCCACAAGGGTCTTCAGGGATAGAAAAAACGTTTCATCATTGTCGGCTTTAGGTGAATAACTGACCAACCAGAACGGTAAAATAGTGTTTGTCTGAGCGTTGAGACGTTTAGACATCGCGCATTGTCATCGCCGGCAACGCGCAAACCGGTCCTAACGGAGCCAATCGGGTGCTCCGTTATATACGCAAGTCTAAGAGGGGCTTGTTTAGGAGGCACAGTATGGGACGTTTTACCAATCCTCGCGATCTGTACTTTGGTGAGGGCGCTCGCCACGAGGTGAAGAACCTCAAGGGCAAGAAGGCCATCATCGTTTCTGGCGGCAGCTCTATGCGCCGCGGCGGGTTCCTGCAGGACGTTGAGGCCGACCTCAAAGAGGGCGGTTTCGAGGTCAAGCTGTTCGAGGGCGTCGAGTCCGACCCGTCCATCGAGACGGTCATGAAGGGCGCCGAGGCCATGCGCGAGTTCGAGCCCGACTGGATTATCGCCATCGGCGGCGGCTCGCCCATCGATGCCGCTAAGGCCATGTGGGTCTTCTACGAGTATCCCGAGGAGTCCTTCGATAACATCATCCAGCCGTTCAGCTTCCCCGAGCTGCGTCAGAAGGCTCATTTCTGCGCCATCTCCTCTACCTCCGGCACCGCTACCGAGGTCACCGCGTTCTCCGTCATTACCGACTACGCCAAGGGCATCAAGTACCCGCTGGCCGACTTCAACATCACCCCTGATGTCGCCATCGTCGACCCGGAGCTCACCTACACCATGCCCGCCAAGCTGTGCGCTCACACCGGCATGGACGCTCTGACCCACTGCATGGAGGCCTACGTTTCCACCTGCGCCTCTATGTTCACCGACGCCAACGCTCTGCACGGCATCCGCGAGATCGTCGAGTGGCTGCCCAAGTCCTATGCTGGCGACCATGAGGCCCGTCAGCACATGCACGAGGCTCAGTGCATCGCCGGTATCGCCTTCTCCTCGGGCCTGCTCGGCATCGTTCACTCCATGGCTCACAAGACCGGTGCGGCCTTCGAGAACGGCCACATCATCCACGGTGCTGCTAACGCCATGTACCTGGGCAAGGTCATCCAGTGGAACTCCAAGGATCCCCGTGCTGCCGAGCGTTACGCTTACGTGGCCAAGGAGATCCTGCACCTTCCTGGCGAGACCAACGAGGAGCTCATCGCTGCGCTCGTCCAGAAGATCCGCGACCTCAACGACCAGCTCAACATTCCGCAGTCCATCAAGGATTACGCGAATGGTGGCGTGAAGGTCGACGCCGAGAACCCGCAGATGGTTTCCGAGGAGGAGTTCCTCGCCAAGCTGCCCGAGATCGCCGCGAACGCCGAGCAGGACGCCTGCACGCCCGAGAACCCGCGTGAGACCAAGGCTGCCGACTTCGAGAAGATCCTCAAGGCCTGCTACTACGACACCGATATCGATTTCTAATCGACTCTTGTTATCGTAACGAGGGGCTCCGCACGTATCCGTACGGAGCCCCTTTCTTTTTTCTTTTAGAGAATGGGATAGTTATGGCTGCAATTTTCAATAGCCCCAGCAAGTACATCCAGGGTCCGGACGAGCTCGCCAAGCTCGGCTCCTATGTCGAGCCGCTCGGCGCTAAGGCCCTCGTTATTGTGACGCCTTCGGGCAAGAAGCGCGTCGGTGCCAAGATCGAGGGCGGCTTTGCCGAGGCTAAGGCCGAGCTGCTGTTTGAGGACTTTAACGGCGAGTGCTCCAAGGGCGAGGTCGATCGCCTGGTTGCGCTCGCTCGCGACAACGGTTGCGACATCATCGTCGGCGTCGGTGGCGGCAAGATCCTCGACACTGCCAAGGCCGTTGCCTACTACCTGGAGTCCCCGGTTATCATTTGCCCCACCATCGCCTCGACCGATGCGCCGTGCTCGGCACTTTCGGTGCTCTACACCGACGACGGCCAGTTCGATAAGTACCTATTCCTTAAGGCAAACCCCAACATTGTCCTGATGGATACGACGGTTATCGCGGCGAGCCCGGTGCGCCTGACGGTTTCCGGTATGGGCGATGCACTCGCAACCTACTTTGAGGCCCAGGCGACGCACGATGCCGACGGTGGCACTTGCGCCGGCGGCAAGGGCGGAATGGCCGGCCTGGCGCTCGCCAAGCTCTGCTACGAGACGCTTATGGCCGATGGCGTCAAGGCCAAGGTCGCGCTGGAGAAGGGTGCGCTCACGCCTGCCGTTGAGCATATCATCGAGGCCAATACGCTGCTTTCCGGCATTGGCTTTGAGAGCTCGGGCCTTGCTGCTGCTCATGCCATCCACAATGGCCTGACGATGCTGCCCGAGTGCCATGGCATGTATCACGGCGAGAAGGTCGCCTTTGGCACCATCGTCCAGCTGGTACTTGAGGATGCCCCGACCGAGAAGCTCGAGGAAGTCTTGGGCTTCTGCATTGAGCTGGGCCTGCCGGTCACGATGAAGGAACTTGGCGTTGCCGAGCTTACGCGCGAGCAGGCCATGGTCGTTGCCGAGGCCGCCTGCGCGCCCGATGACACCATGTGCAACATGCCGTTTGAGGTGACGCCCGAGATGGTCGCAAACGCCATCCTGGGTGCCGACGCGCTGGGCCACTACTATCTTATGGATGAGTAAATCAAGCTAAAGAAGGGGCAAAGCCGGCAGATGGCTTTGCCCCTTTTTGCTATGGTGCAAAGGGGTCAGGTTGCTTTGCACCAATTGTTGTTGATGAAAGGGCGGATTCTCGTATGGCGCTTCCCATGGTTTATGGCGGTCCCGGACGATATGTTCAGGGGCCGGGTGAGCTCTCGCGTCAGGGCAAGTATTTGTCATGGTTGGGCTGCGCTGCCTATGTCTTGTTTGACCAGGGCACCGAGGATCGGCTGTGCAGGCAGATCGTCGATGGATTTCTGGACGAAGATCTAAGCGAGCCGTTCTTTAAGATTTACAACGGTCCGTGTACGGAAGATGCCGTTGTCGAAATGGCCAAGGAAGCCCGGGCCGAGTATTGTGACATGGTGGTGGGTATTGGCGGCGGCAAAATGCTCGATATCGCCAAGGCCGTTGCGTTTTATGCCGAGTTGCCGTTGTGCGTATGCCCCACGGCGGCGTCGATGGACGGTCCGTGCAGCGTGATTTCCGATGCCGATTTGCAGGGTGTTGCAAATGCGGTCTTTAGAAACGAGCGCAATATGGCCAACGAGCAGGCCAAGGTGACCAAACAAAAACTCGTGCAGCTCATGTGCAAGGCATAGCTTGGCACTTGATTGACCTTGTGCAATCGAGGCGGCGATAGGCCATGGGCTATTTGCCGCAAAGATGCTCCGCGTGTAATTTGCCCGAGGCGTGGGCCGATAGCGTATCATTATCTCTTGCTTGTTTGCACTGCTCAGGGAGGGGCCGCGCATGGCGCAGGAACACGATCTGTTTGATGACATTATCGAGATCAGCAAGGGTTTCGACTTTCTTAAAAACCCGCTTGGCGGCGTGACCGATGCACTCGATCCGTCGGCGCCGCAGTGGAATCCTGCTGACTACAAGGAGCGTCCGCGCGGCAACACCATTCCGTGCCTGACCTGCAAAAACGAAAAGAGCGGCTGCACCGCGTGCATGGACGTGTGCCCGGTCAACGCTATCGAGGTCGAGGAAGACGCCATCGAGATCCTCGACTCCTGCCGCAAGTGCGGCCTGTGCGCCGCCGCTTGCCCGACCGAGGCGATTATCTCGCCGCGCCTGGCACCCAAAAACCTCTACGACGACATTGTCTCGGCGGCCACGAGCCACGAGACCGCCTACGTCACCTGCACGCGCGCCCTCAAGCGCATGCCGCGCGAAAACGAGGTCGTCGTTGCCTGCGTGGGCGATATTACGGCAGAGACCTGGTTCTCGGTACTGGCCGACTATCCCAACGTGAGTGTGTACCTGCCGTTGGGCGTGTGCGATAAATGCCGCAACACCTGCGGTGAGGACATTCTGGGCGAGGCGATTGCGAAGGCCGAGGAGTGGTCCGGCACGGGTATGGGCCTGGAGGTCGACCCCAAGAGCCTCAAATGCCATAAGCGCCGCGAGTACGAGCGCAAGGAGTACATGGAAAAGATCGCCCGTACGACGGGCCTGACGGTGACCAAGCTCAACCCGGCGACGGCGGCGCTGGCCTCGGTGACGCAAAAGCTCAAGGCCCACCGCCATCAGATTACCCAGCTCGAGCGTACGCTCAACACCATGTGCGGCACCACGACGACTAAACGTCGCCGTTCGCTCACCCATGGGCGTCAGCTGGTACTCTCGACGCTGCAGAATCACCCCGAACTTGCCCAGAATATGCAGGTGAGTACGCCGGAGTGCGATTTTGACAAGTGTACGTCGTGCGGCGAGTGCGTCAACGTGTGCCCCACGTTTGCCTGCGATCTGGTGGGAAGCGGCCGCTTTGCGTTGGAGTCCACGTATTGTTTAGGCTGCGGCGCCTGTGTCAAGGTTTGTCCCGAGCATGCGCTCAAGCTTGTTGAGCACGACGCGTCCAATCTGGTCGTCGTCGATCCCGAAGCCGAGGAAAAGGCCGCCCAGAAGGCGAAGGCTCACGAAGAAGCTGAGAAGGTCAAGGCCGAGGCAAAGGCTAAGCTCGACAAGATGCTCGATCAGGTGGAGAAGCTCGCGGACTAGTCAGCGACCCCTATCTCTGCTTCATTCGTGCCGCCGTGGCGTCCGGGTTCGCCCAGATGCTGCGTCGGCGCTATACTTATGCAGTTTGAAATGCTTGTACCAAAAGGAGCTGTCGTGTCCCTTTCCATCGGTATCGTGGGCCTGCCCAACGTAGGCAAGTCGACGCTGTTCACCGCGCTTACCAAAAAGACCGGCCTTGCCGCCAACTATCCGTTCGCCACGATCGACCCCAATGTGGGTATCGTCGACGTGCCCGATAGCCGCCTGCAAAAGCTCGCCGACATCGTTAACCCGGGTCGCATCGTGCCGGCGACGGTCGAGTTCGTCGACATCGCAGGTCTGGTGAAGGGCGCCAACGAGGGCGAGGGCTTGGGCAACCAGTTCCTGGCCAACATTCGCGAGACCGACGCCATCTGCGAGGTCGTGCGCTACTTTAAGGACCCCAACGTTATGCGTGAGGTGGGCCGCACGGGCGAGTTCGTCGATCCCGCCGGCGATGCCGACACCATCATGACCGAGCTCATCCTGGCCGACATGGGCACGCTTGAGAAGCAGCTGCCCAAGCTCGAGAAGGAGGCCAAGCGCGACAAGGAGCTCATGCCCAAGTTCGAGGTCGCCAAGCGCCTGCTTGCCTGGCTCAACGAGGGCAAGCGCGCTGCGTCTATGGAGATGACCGACGAGGAGCGCGCCGCTGCCAAGGGCCTGTTCCTGCTCACTATGAAGCCCATCCTGTATGTGGCCAACGTGGACGAGGATATGCTCAACGACGATCTGGCGCCCATCGATGGTGTTAAGCCGCTGCCCATCTGCGCCAAAATCGAGGCTGAGCTTTCCGAGCTCGATCCCGAGGACGCCGCCGACTACCTGGAGAGCCTGGGCTTGGAGCAGCCCGGCCTGGACGTGCTCGCGCAGGCGGCCTATAAGCTGCTCGGTCTGCAGTCGTTCTTTACGGCCGGCGAGATGGAGGTCAAGGCCTGGACGGTGCGTCAGGGTGCGACCGCCCCGCAGGCTGCCGGCGTCATCCACACCGACTTTGAGCGCGGCTTTATTAAGGCCGAGGTCATTGGCTATGACGACTACATCGAGCTCGGCGGCGAGCAGGGCGCCAAGGCCGCCGGCAAGCTGCGTATTGAGGGCAAGGACTATGTCATGGCCGATGGCGACGTTGTGCACTTCCGCTTTAACGTGTAAGGACGACGTACATGTTTAAATATGGCAAAAAAGCCGGCTATATGGGTATTGCGCTGCTCGTGCTTGCGGTGATTCCGCTGGTGGTCGCAGCGTGTGTTATCCCCAACATTGGTCCCGAGGTGGCAACAAAGTTTAATGCCGCCGGCGAGGCGACGCGCTGGGGCAAGAGCTACGAGTTGCTGGCACTGCCGGTGCTCAACCTGCTGCTGAGCGTGGCGACGTACTTTACGGCAGGACGCCAGGCTAAAAACAATGATGACTCCGCCGCCATGGCGCGCATCGTGTGCGAGCGCTACCTGCGCAACGGTTGCATCACGGGTGTGTTCCTCAACGTGATCAACGTTTACTTTATGTACTCGGCGATTACCGGAACGGGCTTTGGCTTTGGTTTCTAGCTTGTCCTTTTAAGCAACGAGCCTGCAAGCATATTCGATGGCTGCTGCGAGGCCGCCGCTCGATCGTGGTTTAAAGACCATGTCGGCGGCGGCCTCGTTTTCGTATCCGGTGCCGCGAAGACAGAGCGCGATACCGGCTTCCAAGAGAAGGGGCAGGCCGCGCTGGCTGGTTGCTATTACGGCAGTCTGATTGAGCGAGCAGCTGTGCGCTTGGCATTGGATGGCAAGTTCACCTTGCGCCGGGCAAGGGACCAGAACGGCGACGACGCGACTTGATAGCAATGCAAATGCTGTGCGCTCATCGGGCGAAAGGCATTCTGCTTCAACGACGACGAGCTTGGGCGGTGCGCTGTTTGTGCGAAGCGTGGCTCGGTACATGCGGACCGAAGAACCCGACATAGAAAACTCCTGTGTATTCGGCAAAACGTAAACTATAGTTTACGTTTATGTTCGGCTCCATTTCAAACTCGTCTGCATGGACGAACGTGCGAAACAGATTCTTGGCAGGCGGGTCGAAGAGACACGCAGGGACCTTGGTATCTCCAAGGTCGATTTTTGTGTGGCGACAGGAATCAGCCGACCCTACCTCGACCGAATCGAAGATGGGACGGCAAATTTCACGCTCAAGGTTCTATTTAAGATTGCGCCCGCACTCGGCATGACGGTATCAGAGCTTCTCGAGGGCATCGAATAGGGGATACCCGTCGACAACTGAATTACGCCATCGGGATGCGGTCGTGGTTGACTTGGCTGTAGAACAGGCGCTGAATCTCGGCCGCATCACGTGATTGGCCGAGCGCCCACATGGTTTTGGCCACGAGCGTCTCGGTGGTCATGTCGTCGCCGCGCAAAATGCCCGGATGATCGGCGTAGGCACGGCCGACCTCATAAACACCCAGGTCAAGGCCCTCTTCGGGGACCTGCGTGGTCATAACGACGGTGCGGCCCGAATCGACCCAGCGGAAAATCGCCTCTTGGAACGACTCACCCGACTCGCCAAACTCGGGGATACCACCAATGCCAAATGTCTCCAATATCACGGCATCATAACTATCGGCAAGGGCATCGAGGATACCGGGGTTGACGCCGGGCGTGAGCTTGAGTACAAATACGCGCGGGTCGATGCTGTCGTAGAAACGCACCGGGTTTTCGCCCTGATGCGTGCCGTGAAGCCCGTTGCGCACAATGCGGTCGTTGCGGATATAGGCGATGGGCGGATAGTTCACACTAATGAACGCGTTAAAGCTCATGGTGCGCTGTTTGCGGGCGCGCGTGCCGGCAATGGCTACGCCGCCAAACACGATCGAGACATCGTGCGAGTGCTCGTCGAGCGCATAGAGCAGGCTCTGGTACAGATTGAGTTTGGCGTCAGTAAAGGGATTGCCCATGGGCTTTTGCGAGCCGGTGAGTACGATGGGCTTGGGGCTGTCCTGAATCAGATAGGAAAGCGCCGCCGCGGTGTAGCTCATGGTGTCGGTGCCGTGCAGAATCACGAAGCCGTCGTGGTCGGCATAACCCTCGACGATGACGTCGCGGATACGCATCCAGTCACTGGGGCGCATATTGGTGCTGTCGATGTTCATCGGCTGTACCACGTCGAGCTCGCAGAGGCCCGAGATCTCGGGGACGCTCTGGGCGAGCTCCTCACCGGTCAGGGCGGGGGAGAGGCCGTTGCCGTCCTCGGTCGATGCGATGGTGCCGCCCGTGGCGATGAGAAGGATGCGCTTCATGCTGGTATTCCTATCGTATTTGCCGCCGCAGAGGCGGAGTCGTTCGGCAGTATTGTGGCACAGGGCGTCCAATGTTCAAACGTAATACATCATCTGTAACGTTTAGTAACACTTCAATTGCCGTCAAATAGGGCCCAGGTCGTGCGTTTGCCGTGCGCTGATGGCTGCGAGGGGCGAGAAACCCCATATAACGTGTACACTATGAAAGCTGTTTTCGTTTATTCGCGCGGGTGGGCACCGGCTCCCCGCCAACAAGAGGGGGAAACCATGGATCAAAAGGCTTCCGCAAAGGTCCTCGTACTCGACTTTGGTGCGCAGTACGGTCAGCTCATTGCCCGTCGCGTCCGCGACCTCAACGTGTATTCCGAGATTGTCCCCTGCGACATCTCGGCCGACGAGATTCGCGAGATGAACGCCTCTGCGCTCATCCTTTCCGGCGGCCCGGCTTCTGTGTACGCCGAGGACGCTCCGTCCATCGATCCCGCCATCTTTGACCTGGGCCTTCCCGTCCTGGGCTTTTGCTACGGCCATCAGATCACGGCCGTGACGCTCGGCGGCAAGGTTGGCCACTCCGAGGTGGGCGAGTACGGCCGCGCCACCATCACGCGTACGGCCGGCGCCAAGCTCTTTAACTCCACGCCTATGGAGCAGACCGTGTGGATGAGCCACCGCGACGCCGTGTCCGAGGTGCCCGAGGGCTTTACCGTTACCGCCAGCACCGACGTGTGCCCGGTTGCCGCCATGGAGTGCGTCGAGCGCAAAATCTTCACCACGCAGTTCCACCCCGAGGTCAAGCACTCCGAGTACGGTCAGCAGCTGCTGAGCAACTTCCTGTTTGAGATCTGCGGCCTGGAGCCCAACTGGAGCATGGACAACCTGGTCGAGACCATGACGGCCGAGTTCCGCGAGAAGGTCGGCGACGACCGCGTGATTCTGGCCCTGTCCGGCGGCGTCGACTCCTCCGTCGTGGCTGCGCTGGGCGCTCGCGCCGTGGGCAAGCAGATGACCTGTGTGTTCATCAACCACGGCCTGCTGCGCAAGGGCGAGCCCGAGCAGGTGGAGGAGGTCTTCACCAAGCAGTTCGATGTCGACTTTATCCACGTCCACGCCGAGGACCGTTATGCCGAGCTTCTGGCCGGCGTGACCGAGCCCGAGGAGAAGCGCCGCATCATCGGCACGCAGTTCTGGAAAGAGTTCTTCGCCGTGGCGCAGCAGCTCGAGACCGATGGCAAGCCGGTCAAGTATCTGGCTCAGGGCACCATCTACCCCGACATCATCGAGTCCGGTGCTCGCAAGACAGGCGGCAAGACGGCCACCATCAAGAGCCACCACAACCTGATCCCGTTCCCCGAGGGCGTGCACTTCGACCTCATCGAGCCGCTCGACCACTTCTTTAAGGACGAGGTCCGTGCGCTTGGTTTGGCGCTCGGCCTGCCGGGTCACATCGTGTTCCGCCAGCCTTTCCCGGGCCCGGGTCTGGCCATCCGCATCATCGGTGCGGTCGACAAGGAGAAGCTCGAGATCCTCAAGAATGCCGACGCTATCGTGCGCGAGGAGCTCGACGCCTACAACCAGCGTCTGTTTGAGCAGACCGGCGAGCGCAACTCCGAGCACAGCTGCTGGCAGTATTTCGCGGTCCTGCCCGACATTAAGTCCGTCGGCGTTATGGGCGACGAGCGCACCTATCAGCGCCCGATCATTCTGCGCGCCGTCGAGTCCAGCGACGCCATGACCGCCGACTGGGCCAAGCTGCCCTACGACGTGCTGGCCCGCATCTCCGGCCGTATCGTTGCCGAGGTCCCCGGCGCCAACCGCGTGTGCTACGACATCACGTCCAAGCCGCCCGCGACGATTGAGTGGGAGTAGGCTGACAGGGTTCTGGCCTGCATTTTTGAGTACCGCACTGTGCCGCTGAGTTTCGTTTCGTACGAGAGTCACGGCAAAGCCGCCAGCGACGGCGGTGAGTAAAAACGGTTTTCTAGCCTCCGTTCCCGCGTTGGGACGGAGGCTTTTTCTTTGCCTTTTTACTCCCTTTCACCTGCAATTTCGCTATTTACTCCCCGTGTTTCAAGATGGCAAAGCACTGGGCGGTATTCGGAGGAATGGGAGTAAGAATTCATCCCAAGTGAGTAGACGCGCGGTTTTTGTCCCCGAGGACGAAACGGGGCCATTTCGGGGCCAGTGAAACTCAAATCGAACTCAATAGGCTTTTCGGCGGTCACTGCACGGCGTTTCCCCAGGTTGTTAATGGGGAGTAAAGAATCTCGCCATCTCAGGGAAAACGGGAGTAATCAGGGGAAATGCCGCGGCGTACTGCCGCGTGCCGTCATATAAGCCACCGCGTCATTTACTCCCCAGCTGCATCGAAAATGCCATTGCATGCAATGGGGAGTAAAAACTCAGCATACGTAGAAGCGTGCGGCGCTCACCGCCTAGCTTGGCGTCCTGATTCGGTTGCGTTGATTGAGAAATGCGGAGAGCCGCTACAGCGAGGCTTTCCAGTCCTCGTATTCGTCGGCGTCGATCTCGCCGTTCTCGAGCTGCGCGCGCTTCTCTGCCCACAGCTCGATCGCCATCGCGGCTTTGGGCGCGTGCGGTGCCTTGGGGTTCAGGGAGAGACCCGTGCCGTCGGCGGAGGGAACGATGCCGAAGGAGTCCTCGAGCCGCATGAGCAGCGACATGAGGTCTCCCGCGGTCTCGACGCCGTAATCCTTGAGGGCGTTGACGGACACGCCGAGCGCCGCGGAGATGGACTCGAGCAGCTCGGGCTTCACGGCGCGGATGCCGCTCTCGTAGTGGCGCACGGCCCCTTCGGTCAAGCCGACGGCCTCGGCCAGCTGCGCCTGCGTCATGCCGCGCGACTTGCGGTAACGCCTTATGTTCTCGCCTACGGACATGCGCCCTCCTCCTGGAATTACGTACCAGCACATCTTATCAGCGTACGCAAATGTACGCAATTCTATTGACAGTACGGATTCGTACGTTTACTCTGAATCTGTAAACCGTACATATCCGTACGCTATCGATAGGAGGAGCCATGGACGAGAAGGCGGCGAAGACGCCGAGGCCGCACATGCTGGACGCCGACGAGGTCGCGGAGCTGCTGAGGATCAAGAAAGGCAGCGCCTACGAGGTGATCAGGAGGATAAACGCCGAGCAGGAGGCGCGCGGGCGCGTGGTGATCCGCGGGCGCGTTCGGAGCGACGTCTTCGACGCCCTGTACTTCCCGGAGGTGGACTGAGATGCCCGTGTACAAGGATGGCAACAACGGCACGTTCTACGTGCAGTGCTACTACCGCGACGCCCGCGGCTCGAAGCGCCACAAGACGAAGCGCGGCTTCTCCTCCGAGGTGGAGGCCGCAGTGTGGGAGAGCAAGTTCAAGAGCCTTAACGGCGGGGCCATGGACATGACGTTCTCCGAGTTCGTCGAGGTGTACGCCTCAGAAGTGAAGCCGCGCATACGCGAGCACACGTGGATCACCAAGGAGTACATCATCAACGACAAGCTCGTGCCGTTCTTCGGGGACATGCGCATGTGCGACGTGAGGCCGATCGACGTCATCAGGTGGCAAAACGAGCTCACCGAGCACCGGGACGCCGACGGGAAGCCCTGGGCGCCGACGTACCTGCGCACGGTGAACAACCAACTGAACGCCATCTTCAACCACGCCGAGCGCTACTACGGCCTCACCGACAACCCGGTGCGCAGGGTCGACAAGATAGGCTCGAAGAAGGGCGGCGAGATGCAGTTCTGGACCAAGGACGAGTACCTGAGGTTCAGCGAGGCAGTCATGGACAAGCCCCTCTCGTTCCACGCCTTCGAGCTGCTGTACTGGACGGGCATACGCTGCGGCGAGCTTCTGGCGCTCACGCCGTCCGACTTCATGCTGGAGACTTCGCGGCTGCGAATCAACAAGTCGTACCAGAGCCTCCGCGGCGTGGACACCGTGACCGACCCCAAGACGCCCAAGTCCGTGCGCACGATCGTCATGCCCGCCTTCCTTCGCGACGAGATGGCGGACTTCATCGAGATGCGCGACGACGTCGCCCCCGACGAGCGCCTGTTCGCCGTGACCAAGCACTTCCTGGCCCATGAGATGGAGCGCGGGTGCAAAGCGTCGGGCGTGAAGCGCATCCGCATACACGACATACGCCACAGCCATGTGAGCCTGCTGATCGAGATGGGCTTCTCCGCGTTGGCCATTGCCGAGCGTATGGGCCACGAGGCGGTGGACATCACCTACCGCTACGCGCACCTGTTCCCCACGAAGCAGGACGAAATGGCTGCTGCGCTCGACGGAGCGAAGGGGTGAGCAAGATGCCGTGCGAGAACAGCGCCCGCAAGCGCAGCAAGACGATGGCGTTCCGCTGCACGCCCGAAGAGCACAAGCTCATATGCGAGATGGCCGCTTGGAGCGGCATGAACAGGCAGGACTACATCATTGCCAAGCTCACCGATAACCAGGTTGAGGTGAGGCCCTCCGTGAGTGTGCAGAAGGCGCTGAGGGACTCGATGGCGAAGTTGGCCAAGGAGGTGCATCTGGCGGCCTCCTACGGCGAGCTGAGCGAGTCCCTGCAGCAGAGGGTCGAGCTCGTGATGGGGCTCTTCTTGGCACTCGGCGAGGGGGTTGATGCGTTGCCAGATGGAATGTCGCAAACGGGAACTCCTCCGGCAACGAATGAGTCGGTCGAAAGTGAAACTGACGATGATGCAAGTATCTTTGAGTTGGGTCGGGTTAGCGGCTGTTCGCTTGGGGGAGCTGCTCATTATGCGCCGCATTAATCACGTGCTGCGCTTCACGGTTCCTGCGAATTCCTTCTAAGCTCAAGTTAATGCTTGCTCATCTCTATTCGCAGGAACCGTTTGCTGGTTTTTTGTATGCGACGCTAGTCAAATAACTCAAGTTGGCGTGTGGGTCTTGTCAGGGCAACGTAGAGATTCTCTTTTGAGTAGGCTTTCTGGTCCGAAGCTTTGACGACGGCGACGCTATCGAATTCAAGTCCCTTGACTAAAAGAACGCGCGAGACCTTAAACGAAGCCGGTTTATACCGCCGGTGCCAATCGTTTGCCTTTCTGCGTTCAAACGCAGAAACAAGATCGTCTTCCGTATCGAGAAACGCTTCAATGGCGAACAGAGCATCATTCCAGGCTTCTCGCCTAACTAGGTAAGACCCACAGCGATTGGAAATGGAGTTGCATACTTTCTTAAAAGTAGCCTTATCGAATTCTCGAGAAGCCAGCCCAAAATTGATGAGTACGTCGGCGTAGTCCTTGCGAGCTTTTGCGGATAGGTATCGATCCAGAGATTCGCCCTCCTGCAATGCGCGAAGAACTGGTCCATCAAGAACTTTCGAAAGGCGCGAATGACAATCTCGGGCAAGTTCCGCAAGCCATTTTGTCTTCTCCCCAGAGCTCCCTTGTGAAGGAAACGACGCCAATCGTTCTCTCGCAAATTTGCCTTCCATCTCTTCCACAAGCTCAAATGACCCCGCCAATCTCTTCGATAGTCTTTCGGAAAAGACTAGGGGGAGATTGGGACACAGCACCGCAGCGCTTTTACTTCTGTGCCGCATTGCGTATGCACTTTTAATTACTTCCTCCTGGGACGGACTCGACAAAATGTGCTTCACATTGGCGATGCCGATTGTTTCGAAGTCCAGCTGCTCACCAGCCATTAGTTCTGGCCTGACGTATTCCAGTAACCATCTCCCAAGTTCAGGGTTTGTCTTTGACCAGCGGTGGGGTTTGGGATCGAGCGACCCCAATGGGGTGAAGGAGCCCTCAATGTCTAATGCCCAATCAGGGAATTGCTGACCCTTGAAATCGAAAATTCGCTGTAGTCTGTCGCCGAAGACGGCGACAGACCCGATTATGTCCCGAAGGGCAATCGCAAGGCGATGTTGCGCCATGTCGCAATCCTGGTATTCGTCGATAAGAATTAGCGAATAACTGGCCGATACGACAGACCCAAACACATCGGACGAACATAGCTTGACAGCCCCTAAGACACACTGGGTGTAATAGTTAGGTTCAGAACGATTTATCCCTGTGTCTATCCCCGAAAGAAGCGGGTATGCACGCGAAACCCGCTCGGCCCAAGCGCAAATGGTGAACACGGAGTATTTTGACGGATTAATCCCGAAAAGACGAAGACGATCTTTAATGACGGAGACTCCGGCATTGGTATGAGTGAGGATCAGAGTCTTCCTTCCGAAGCTCCCCGCGAGACTCGTCACTGAAGCAATCAGCTGCGTTTTTCCTGTCCCTGCCGGAAGTTCGATGGAGCAAGGGGCCGCGTAGAGGATATCGGCAGCAAGCGCTTTGGTCTCATTATCCGAGGCGTCCATCAATCCTCCGTCGGAAAAGTGTTTAGTAACTCGTAATATGTCTTTTGTAGATCAGACTGGATGAATCGATTGCCATGTGCAACCGTGTTGAGAAGCCATTTTCCGAGTTCGATACTTCCGGAAATGCTTTTGAACCACCCTTTTCGTTTCCCGCTCGCTTTCGAAGCCGAAGCGACAAGAATCCTCCTCACGTCCTCCTCTGGTCTGCCAAGCCAACATGCTTCTGGCGATGAGGGGTCAAAAGCGCCTAATCCGTTATTGGAGAAATCGGAGCTAATGCGTTCGCGTGGAACTATTTCCTCATCTGCGATAAATTCAAGCAGCTGGGATATCTGCTCTTTTTCCAGAGCATCGAATATGGCGCTTTCTGTAGACCAGCCATTGGGCCACGTGAAGATGCGTACACCAAACTGCCTGGCACTTTCCAACTTGTCATTAGTGTCTGAATCGTCAGCATCTACAAGAAGGGCAACTTTGTATCCCAAAGATGCGAATCCTATCGCTTTCGAGACGGCGCTTGAGCCTCCGTTGCCCTGGCAGAGACATACCCCGCGCGCTGCCAAAGTCGGATCACCTTGCGTGCGAGACTCGTCATCGTGGCGCTCCGCAAAAGCCCTATAAAGGCCCTCTTCCGTTTGTCCCTCAACAACGATAATCGACCGAGCCAGAAAGGGAGAGGGATTCGAGCGGTGAAGGCCCTCGAGCTCTTCGGGCACGAAAGAGCACCGAGCTACCCCGCTTCTATTGGCCAATATCGCGATTTCTGCAGCAGAGCAGCTTTCGACGGCGTTGCTTGAATGGGTGGTAAGGAACACTTGTGAAATATCCTTATCGGACCTCAAGGCCTCTATAAGGCCGATAACGCGGTGCGGCTCAAGGCCGCTTTCTGCCTCGTCGATCAAGAGCGTAGATTTATCGGTGACACTGAGTTTTTGTATCGCGAGGCTTGTAAGGCGACGTGTGCCGAGTCCATAGCGATGGACGGGAACACTTCCCGAATAAAGCGCGAGTGAACCGTAGCCGTCGCCTCTTGAAACATCGAGTCCTGGAGCCATATCGGAGTAGTCAGCAGCACCTAAGGCCTGGGCGCTGGCCCTAATACCGTCCAGTACGGAGGCAAAATCTGCAGACACAGAGAGTTTGTTCAGGGCATTGCGAGCAGCCTGAGTGGCGTCACGTAAAGCCGTCTCGGCTCCGTCGGTACCCCGTGATGCCCTGCCCAGTGCTGAATTGCGTGACCAGCGGAGGTGAGTGTCAACCCTCTCATCGAGCTTGGAAACACCGAGTTTTCTCCTTATCGACGCCCTGAGCGGAATGAACGATCCATCGGGGCATATAATTGACCATGTCGGTTCAAAGTCAATGCCTATTGACAGTTCGACAACGAGGCATTGTTCAAATCCGTCAAGTGGCTCGGGAGAAATCTCGCCCTCCTCCGATATGCCCCGCAAGCAAAGTCCACAGGAGCCAATAGATAGCAATTCGTTTGGAATTTGAGACAAGGCGGCAGTGATGAC
>UROR01000028.1 GCA_900549535.1 uncultured Collinsella sp.
TGATGACGAGCACGTCGCCTGGCTCGATATAGTCGATGATGTCGCGGAAGATGCGGTGCTCAACGGTACCGCCGTGCTTCAGCGGCATTCCCGCCTGGGAGCCCTTGCGATCCACCACCAGCAGGCGGCAGGAGTCGCGCGGCTCGGCAGGAGCCTGGGCGATCAGTTCCTCAGGAAGGTTGTAGTCAAAATCATCGGTACGCATCTTTGCCTCTTTCACAAAGCGCGTCAGTCGAAAAAATCGACTGACGCGCGCATCATTCTCCCCTGTATCCTATCAGCTTGTTGAGAGAAATATAGTATGGCAAACAGATTTGCGACTGTTTTCTCAACGCCCCGTTACTTAAGCGTTGCGTACATCACCGCCTTAATCGTATGCATGCGATTCTCCGCTTCTTGGAAAACACGAGACTTATCGGACTCAAAAACCTCGTCCGTAACTTCCATTTCGGTGACTCCAAACTTCTCAGCAATTTCGGCACCAACAGTAGTATTAGTATCGTGGAAGCTCGGAAGGCAGTGGAGGAAAATCGTCTCGGGCTTTGCCATAGACATCACCTCAGCGGTCACACGATACGGCGACATGAGCTTAATGCGGCTTTCCCACAGCTCTGCGGGCTGACCCATGCCAACCCAAACATCCGTGTAAATTACATCGGCATCACGAGCGCCTTCCTCAATATCCTCTGTAATGGTAATCGTCGATCCATGCTCGGCCGCAATACGACTACATTCTGCAAGGAGTTCAGGATCATAGGATGTAGCCCCCTCCGAATTTCCCCCGATTGGGCCGCAAGAACAGTAGTTAATGCCGAGCTTAGCGCAAATAACCATGAGCGAATCGGCGACGTTTCCGGCCGCCTTACCAAAAAATGTAAGTTTCCTGCCCTTAATCTCTCCAAACTCTTCACGCATGGTCAGAATATCGGCAAGCACTTGAGTCGGGTGAAATTCAGTAGTCAGCCCATTCCAAACGGGAACCCCAGCTTTTGCAGCAAGCTCCTCAACCTTCGCCTGTTCAAAGCCGCGGTATTCAATTCCGTCATACATGCGGCCAAGGACGCGAGCCGTGTCCTCAATCGACTCCTTTTTGCCCATCTGGGACGAGCCCGGATCCAAAGAAGGTACACCCAAGCCAAGGTCAAGTGCACCAACTTCGAAGGCGCAGCGAGTACGCGTGGAAGTCTTCTCAAATAACAAAACAATATTCTTGCCTTCAAGGTATTTATGCGGAACACCGGCACGCTTCATGCTTTTGAAGTTAGCAGAAAGCTCAAGCAGATACTCAATCTCTTCCGTCGTATAATCAAGCAGCTTCAGAAAACTGCGCCCAGCGATATTAACACCCATATTCGCCATCTCCTATCACAGTGGATTTGCAACTAAATATCTTCGCGCCAGAAGGGCATGCTCATGCAGCGCGGGCCGCCACGACCGCGGGACAGTTCCTCGGAGGGAACGACCAAAAGTTCCAAACCGTTCTTGTAGAGCTCATCATTTGTGACAACATTGCGCTCGTAAACACAGACTTTACCAGGAGCAACGGCAAGAGTGTTCGACCCGTCGTTCCACTGCTCGCGAGACGCCTCAACCATATCGCCGGCACCGCACTCAATAAGCTGCACCTTCTCCACGCCAGTAGCCATTTCAAGAATATGCTCAAGCGTGTCATCAATCTCTTGAACAGCGACCATTCCCTCAGAGTCACCACGAGTCAGACGATAAACACGAAGGGTCTCAAAAATACCGGGATAAACTGTAAACTTATCGAAATCCACCATGGTGCAAACGGTGTCAAGATGCATGTAAGCATAGCCGTTGGGGATTTTAATAGCGTAAACGGTATCGATCTCAGAATTCCCAGATCCCCAGAACAAATTCTTTGCAAGCTCCTCAATCGCAGCCGCCTCAGTTCGCTGGCTAATTCCAATAGCCAAGGTATGAGCGTTAATGTTAAGCACATCACCGCCCTCGATATGCCAGGGATTCTTATGGTCGTACCAAATCGGAGTCCCTGCATAATCGGGATGGTATTTGAAAATCGCTTCATAGAAGGGCACTTCACGATCTCGCTGTTTCCAATACATATGGTGAAGCAAAACGCCTTTGCCCACGGAAGCAAGAGGATCGCGAGAGAAATATGAACTCGGAAGAGGCTTCAACACCAAATCATCGGGCTTCGCATCCTCATTATCCATCATACTAAGCGTAGTCGAGACGCGAGGCAGCTCAAGGTCACGATAACGATACCCCCCCATAGCCTCAAGTACAAACTGATACGAATCTGAAATAGCGTCGAGCTTTTCACGAACAGCCTGCTCAAGCATAGGATTGACAATCCCGCTCTCAGCCATAAATGTATCGGTAAACTCAGCGCGAGCCGAGGGGCATGCATCCAGCGCTTCAGCAACGAGTTTCTCCATATAGAGAACCTCAACACCTTCGCTCCTCAGAAGATCCGCAAAGGCATCATGCTCCTTTTGAGCCACATCAAGATAGAAACAGTCGTGAATCCAGACATCCTCGAACTCTTCTGCCTTTACGTTCACAAGGTCACGACCGGGGCGGTGAAGCACAACTTTCTTGAGCTTACCAATCTCGCTGTGTACATTCAGTCCTTTAGACATTCCTGTTACTCCATTTCAGCCATGAAACCTACAGGGCAATAAGTCCCGAGATTGCTACGAATACGATATTGATGAGCGACACGACCAAGAAGAATTTCCAAACGGTCTTCCACCACTGGCCAAGCTTGATCTTACACACGCCCAAACCCGCTACAAGAATGGCGCTAGTAGGACAGATCAAAGACATCGTCGCGCTACCCATGGAGAGAGCCCACACGGCAGCCTCGGGATTAAGGCCCATGAGTTCGGTCAAAGGTCCAAAAATGGGAGCGGTCAGTGCTGCAAGGCCAGATGAGCTGGGAACCAGAATCGCCAGGAGGTTCTCAACCGCATAAAGAAGCGTAGTAAAGAGAACCGCCGGGATGCCGCCCAGACCAGTAGCGAGCGCATTGAGGATGGTATCTATGATCATGCCGTCAGAGGCAATGACAAGGATGCCACGCGCAAGTCCAACGACAATTGCCGAGAAAGCAAAGTCAGCGATACCCGCAACAAATTCCTGAGCGATGACGTCCTGACTAAAGCCCGCAATAACACCAGCCAACAGGCCCATGGCCAAAAAGACCGCAGAAATCTCGTTCATATACCAGCCCTGGGTCACAAGTCCCCAGATGATAAGGCACATTCCAGCGATAAATACCGCAAGCACGCCTTTTTGACGACCCGTAAATTCCGCGTCAAGGGCAGATTCATCGGCAGCGAACTCGACTTTCTTGGCGATATCATCCTCAAATGTGATCGATGACTCAGGGTTCTTCTTTACCCTTCGTGCATAGAGGACAACCCAAGTAATTGCAACGGCGGTCAAAACAACCCAGGCAATCATACGCAGCCACAGCTGGGGGTTGCCCTGAATACCAAGAATACCTTGCGCAATGAGAACATTAAACGGATTAATCGTTGAGGCGATGTAACCCGTGCGCGCTCCAACGAACACGACCATGAACGCCGTCATCGAGTCGAAGCCCATAGCCATCATAATTGGCATGAAGATCGCAAAGAACGGGAGAGTTTCTTCCGCCATGCCAAAGCTCGTTCCGCCCAATGCAAAGAGAACCATCGCAATAGGAATAATTAGAATGTCTTTGTTCTTAAAGCGGCGAACGACACGACCCATTCCGCTCGTGATAGCGCCCGTTTTAGTAATAACCTGAAACGAACCGCCCACAATCAAGATGAATGCAACGACCTCAATTGCCTCTTGTATACCGCGCGTTGGAGCCTGAAGAACATCGAAGACGCCTTGTCTGAGATCTACTTCATCCCCGGTCTCCTCGTCAATATATGTCTTTTCACTCTGCTCATACGTACCTGCGACAGTGACTTCACGACCGTTCACCTCCTGACGCTGATAGGACCCAGAGGGAACAATCCACGTGAGAACAGCGAAGATGACCATAAGTGCAAAGATGATCGCATATACGTGCGGGACCTTGAACTGCTTGATGCCTTTCGAACTTTCCGCTGCCATAGCTCCTCCTTCATTCCATTTCCCATCTATCCAGCTGGCACCATAAATGTATGAGGTTGCTCAGCGGTGGTCGGCCAACCATCGCCATCGTGTCGCTTTTCACCTATGAACGGCAGCTAAAGTGACGTTATTAATCAATCTGATATTTAAAATTGATGTTATTTATCAATTACATACGTCTTTTAACTTTTCCGCAACACAACAAGGAACCTGCCTTAGCCTTATATAAAAACCAGCAGGACAGGAGACAGACATGCAAGGCGTACACATAACAAATGAAATCGGTCATTTAAAAGCCGTACTTGTCCATCGACCAGGAGCTGAAACACAAAACTACCCTGATGCCGACTTCAGCCAAGTTTTCTCCCTGCGAAAATGGAGCGGTCGTTTTGACCTCGACAAAGCAATATATGAGCACGATTCCATGGTTCAATTGCTTGAGAAGCATGGCGTAGAAACCATTGAAATTAGGGACCTTCTCGAAGACTCACTTGAAACTGAGCCCCAATCACTTAAATATTTTATTGATGAAAACCTCCGTTGAAGTGGGGCAACAGGCAGAGAGTTACTAGAGACAATAACCCAGCTGTTTGAGAACGCTAAGAACACCCAGGAATTAGTGAATATAGTACTCAACGGCATTCGCTTTGGAGACACTGAGCTATGTTCAAACCAGTCGGAAACACTACAGGCGCTCGTGCACGAGCAATTTGACCCCGCCTCGCTCTTGGTCAATCCCCTCAACACGCTTTTTTTCACTCGTGATCCTGCTGTGGTAGTCGGAGACGGCATCATCCTAAATCATATGTATTGGCCTGAGCGTGATCGTGAGGTCGCCTTATACCGGCAGATATTCACCCACCACAAGATCATGGGAGAAACCCCAGTATGTGATTTGAACAGGAGTAGTTACCATATCGAAGGCGGAGACATTCTTGTTATCAGTGCTAAGACAATATTAGTTGGAATCTCTGACCGAACTGAACCCGCCGCCGTCGAGTCACTTGCCAAAGAGCTCCTGACCTCAAATAAATTCCAGACCACCGAGCTAATTGCGATTCGAGTCCCCTCTGACGGGCTGCGCATCCACCTCGATACGTTCATAAGTAGAATTGATCACGACGCGTTCCTCATCGATCGTGAGATATGCAATGCCGTTGATGCATACAGCATTCAACTAAAACGATCCGGAAAGGGCCTTACGATCACTCCTATCGATCGCACGATTCCGGAAATACTCTCTGCAGCCTGTTGCGAACCAATAAAAGTAATTGACTGCGGAGGCGGGAATCAAACCGCCTACGAAAGAGAGCGCCGGAACAACGCAACGTCTATCCTTGCGCTCTCGCCAGGAAAACTATGCGTATATGAAGAAAACGTTTGGACCAACGAAGCGCTTGAGAAAGCAGGAATGGAATTATTCCCGTTATCCATTGACGAGCTCACCAAAGGCTATGGTGGCACAAACTGTCTATGCCTCCCTCTGTGGCGAGAGGATCTATAGCCATGGGCTTCGGGGCAAATATTCGTAAACTCCGCACCATGGAGCATCTTGGTCAGGCGCAACTTGCAGAGATGTTGGGGGTATCTAAAGAGACCGTTTGTCGTTGGGAAAAAAGTCGGTATGCCCCCCGTGAGCGCCATATTGAAAAGTTACAAGCGCTCTTCGGTTGCACCCGCGATGAACTTGTTGGCGAGGAAAACGGTTTGGCCGTAAAGCTCGCAAATAAAAGAATCGTCACCGACGAAGACCCTGCTGTCCACGTAATGGAGGGCGCATTTCCCGTCATCGATATCGAATCGCAAAAGCGCTGCATCACGCACAGCCAACAAAACGCTTGCGCGCCTGTAGACGTAGCCAAGCGTCACCCACATAGCGTTTTCGTTAAAATCAAAGGTAACGAAATGTCCCGCATTTACCCTCCCGGCAGCTTACTACTTGTCGATACCACCGCAAAGCCTTGGAACGGCTGTGCTGTATTGGCGCTCGCAGACGGTAAAACACCGGTAATTAGGCGATTTGCAGAAGGAAACGACATGATTGTGCTGTCGTCCCATTCATATGCAACAGCAAGTCCGGATCTGATGTTTAACAAACGGAGAATTAGAATCATAGGAGTCGTCGTTTGGTATCAAGCGAGCCACGATCACACGCTTAATTAAATCGACTTTCCCAAAAACGACCGTACCGCACAGACAGCTCAAAGCCCCAGCCCAAAAGAACTACTTTTTGGACGCTTTGCGCTCGTCGCGGATGCGGGCGCGGTCCATGGCAGCCTCGACAGCCGAGAAGCGGCAACCACAGTAGTTCTGCCGATACATGCCAAGCTCGCGCGAACGGCGTGTCGCCTCGGGGTAATACGGGCGAAAATCGCGAATCACCGGGGTGAGCCCATGTGCCGCCGCCAAGCGCTCAAGCACGTCATTGCAGGTATCGAACAGCTGGTACGGCGAGACGGCGAGCGTCGTGCCCACAAACTCAAACCCGCGCTCCTGGGCCACGCGGCACGCCTCGGCCAAGCGCAGGGCATAGCACGCGCGACAGCGACGAGGCCGATCGGCACCCAGCGGTGCCACGCCGGTCTCCCAGCGATCGCGGTCCTCCCCTGCCTCGATGAGTTCGATGTCGCCATCGGCACACCACCGGCGCAGCTCGTCCAAGCGGCGCTGCCATTCATCGCGCGGTTGAATATTGGGGTTGGTCCAGCAAATCGTGGGCTCAAACCCCTCCTCGCGCAGCAGGCGAACCGGCTCAAGCGAGCATGGTGCACAGCACGCATGCAGCAACAACGACTTCATCGACAACTCCTCACCCAAAAAAGCGCACGCCAAAGGACGTATCCTCACAGGCGACAATGCGGCGGTCACGCAAAATGGTCCGCACGTAATACCAGTCGCCTACACAGCCCGACAAATGCAAGCCGGCCGCCAGGTAGCACAGCAGCGGATAGCCCGAGAACGCAAACCCCAGGGCAAACGCTGTCGTCACAACAACCGTAGGCGCCAGGCAAACCGCCACGTACCGCCGGCGCGAATACACCACGCCCTCGGCGCAGGCATAGATCATCGCTGTCTCGCGATTCGCCCCAAAGGTCACCTTCGCGCCCGCAGGCGCCAGCAGCTTAAAAAACACACCGTGCACCAGCTCGTGCACGGCGAACGACGCCATTGAGATCGCAGCCAAGCCGACTATCCAGCCCACGACCGCCGTCCAACCGCCCGCGTCAGCCGCATCCAGGTCCGCGGGTCCGCCCAGCAGCATAAACACCGGCACCAGGCACACGGCAAATGCGCCAAGCACAGCCATCCCCCACACAAAGCAGGCGTGCAGAAAATCCTCGTCTTCAAACGCATGTATGTTGGAAATCTCATTCATAGCATCTTAGGATAGCGCCCCTGCCACGTACCCGTCCGCATGTGCGATAATGTCGAACGATATGCACGAATTGACCACCGCGCCGCCGAGCCCCACGCCCGGCTGCGCTCTCACCATATGCGAAGGAGTCCCATGGCATCCAAA
Source organism: uncultured Collinsella sp. (assembly GCA_900549535.1). Lineage (GTDB taxonomy): Bacteria > Actinomycetota > Coriobacteriia > Coriobacteriales > Coriobacteriaceae > Collinsella. Next base: position 7,619 of record UROR01000028.1, read on the forward strand.
TACTCCATGAACGACCGTCCCAGCTGGCCTCGCCGCGCCATCGTTACCGCCGGCGAGCCCTACGGCAACAAGGGCCTTCACTTTGGCCACGTTGGCGGCGTCTTTGTCCCGGCCGACTTCTTCGCCCGTTTCCTGCGCGACCGTCTGGGCCGCGAGAACGTCATCTTCACCTCGGGCACCGACTGCTATGGCTCACCCATCATGGAGAGCTACCGCAAGCTCAAGGAGAACGAGGGCTACGATAAGTCCATTAGCGAGTATGTCGAGTCCAATCACTCCCGCCAGGCCGCGACCCTCAACAACTACAACATCAGCTGCGATATCTACGGCGGTTCGGGCCTTGAGCCGGCTGCGCAGATTCACAACGAGGTGACCGCCGAGATTATCAAGCGCCTGCACGAGCAGGGCACCATCTCCAAGCGCTCCACGCTGCAATTCTACGATGCCAAGGCCGGCACGTTCCTCAACGGCCGTCAGGTGATCGGCCGCTGCCCCATCCAGGGCTGCAAGTCCGAGAAGGCCTATGCCGACGAGTGCGACTTGGGCCACCAGTTTGAGCCCGAGGAGCTCATCGCGCCCAAGAGCCAGCTCACCGGCGAGGTGCCCGAGCTGCGCCCGGTCGACAACCTCTACTTTGATCTGCCGGCCTACCTCAACTTTATGAAAACCTATACCGCCAAGCTCGCCCAGAACCCGCAGGTTCGCTCCGTGGTCTCCAAGACCATGGAGGAGTGGCTGCTGCCGGCTCAGCTCTACATCCAGAACAAATTCCGCGAGGCATTCGACGCCATCGAATCCGAGCTGCCCGAGCACACCATCGTGGAGCCCGAGGGCAACAAGAGCAGCTTTACCGTCACCTTCCCCAGCTGGAAGGAGCGCGACGACGCCCACGCGGTGCTCGCCAACGGCGGCGTGCGCTTCCGCAGCGGCAAGGCGCTCGTGCCCTTCCGCATCACCGGCAACATCGATTGGGGCGTTCCGGTGCCCGAGGTCGATGGCGTCTCCGACGTCACCTGCTGGTGCTGGCCCGAGAGCCTGTGGGCACCCATCAGCTATACGCGTACCGTGCTCGCGCGCGATGCCAAGGCCGCCGGCGTGACCGAGGGCGTCGCCGCCCAGGATGCTACCCTCATGGGCGAGCCCTCCGCCGACTCCACGCAGGTACCCGCACCCACCTACCAGCACAGCTCGCTCGACTGGCGCGACTGGTGGTGCTCGGACGACGCACAGATCTACCAGTTTATCGGTCAGGACAACATCTACTTCTACTGCATCGCGCAGACCGCCATGTGGGAGGCCCTGGGCTGGGACCTCACGCAGAGCACCGTCAGCGCCTGCTACCATCTGCTCTACATGGGCAAAAAGGCCAGCTCGTCCTCGCAGACGCCTCCCCCGCCGGCAGACGACCTGCTCAACCACTACACCTGCGAGCAGATGCGTGCGCATTGGCTGTCGCTCGGCCTGTCCGAGAAGCCGGTGAGCTTTAGCCCCAAGGCATACGACACCCGCGTGACCGGCAAGGACAAGGACGGCAACGAGGTGCGCGCCTGCGACGACAAGCGCGTCATCGACCCCGCCCTTAAGGAGAGCGCCCTTTTGACCGGCGTCTTCAACCGCCTGGCCCGCAGCTGCTTCTACGGCGTTGCCATCAAGGAAGGCGACGAGAGCCCCTACCGCAACGGCTGCATCCCCGCCGGTGCCGCTTCTGACACCGTGGTCGAAGCCGCCCAGCAGGCAGCCCTCGCCTTTGAGCAGGCCATGTACAAGTTCGAGACGCACCGAGCGCTCGCCGTGTGCGACGACTACCTGCGCGCCGCCAACAAGCGCTGGAGCGATGCCTCCAAGGCCGCCAACAAGCTCGAGGGCGAGCCGGCCAACGCCGCCATGACGCAGGCCCTCGTCGACGCCTTTACCGAGCTGCGCGTAGCGACCGTCCTGATGCACGGTATTGTGCCGGCCGGCTGCGAGCTCATCTGCGAGTACTTCGACGTCGATCCGGTCGCCTTCTTTAGCTGGGATAACATCTTTGCCTCCACGGACGAGTTCGTGGAGAGCCTGGGCGAGAAGCCCGGCGAGCACCGCGTGAAGCCGCTGCCCCCGCGCTTCGACTTCTTCAGCAAGCACGAGAGCCAGTACTAAAACACGCCAGCAGCGGCGTGCCCGGAAAGTAGTCAATTTGGGACGGGAAGGAAAGACGGATGTCCAAGCCGCGTCGTCGTAAGCAAAAAAAGCAGGTTAAGCCCGAGCTCAAGCTTAGGCAGTTTGCTGCTACCGAGCTTTCCGACCAGCTTGCCGCCCAACACTCCGCCGCCGACCTGCCGCGCTTTATGGTCGACACGGTCGCCGGCGCCTATGCGCCCGCCGATGCCGAACTCATGATCGAAGGCTTTGGCGCCGCGGCCACGCGCCCGGTCACGCTGCGCGCCAATACGCTCAAGGCGACCGCCGAGGACATCGCTGCGGCGCTCGATGCCGCCGGCATCGTCCACAACCCCGTCGCCTGGTACCCAGACGCCTTTATCCTGCCCGAGGCCCAGGTTTCCGATCTGTGGGACCTCGACATCTACCGCGACGGCAAGATCTATCTGCAGAGCCTGTCGTCCATGATGCCGCCGTTGGTCCTGGGCGCTCAGGCCGGCGAGGACATCCTGGACATGTGCGCAGCCCCTGGCGGCAAGACAACGCAGATCGCCGCCCTCACCCAGGGCCAGGCACACCTCACGGCCTGCGAGATGAGCATTCCCCGCGCCGAAAAGCTCGAGTCAAACCTCCATCGCCAGGGTGCCAAAAACGTGCCCGTCATGCGCATCGACGCACGCGAGCTCGACGAGTTCTTCCGCTTCGACCGCATCCTGCTCGACGCTCCCTGCACCGGCACGGGCACCGTCATCAGCGGCAACGAGAAAAGCCTGCGCGGCCTGACCGAGCAGCTGCTGAGCAAGTGTGCCCGCTCGCAGCGCGCGCTTCTGGACCGCGCCATGGGGGCCCTCAAACCAGGCGGCACGCTCGTCTATTCGACTTGTTCGATCTTGCCGCAGGAAAACGAGGACGCCCTGCAAGAGGCCCTCGACAAGCACATGGACTGCGAGCTCATTCCCCTCGACGGCACGCCGAGCGAAAGCGAAACGCGCCGTGCTCAGGAAGCTGGCGAAGAGCCACGCGTCGAGAGCAACGCCCTCACCGAGGCCATCGCTGCCGGCCATGTCTCGGCCGTCGCCAACGGTATGCCCGGCACGCTGACCATTCCGCCTAGCCGCGGCTTTGAGGGCTTCTACATTGCCCTGATCCGAAAACGCAGCTAGCGCACGGATCCAAAACTCAACAAGCTATCTCTGTGCGCGTTTGCCCTGCTGGTCGCGATGCTGCTTAAGCATCGCGCGCTCCTTGCGTTCGGCCCTTTTGCCCTTAATGGCCGTGACCACAAAGTAGATGACCGCGGCGGCAACGATTGCGCCCACACACAGGCCAATCGAGCCCAACATTGCTGTCAATTCCATACCGCGTCACCTCTCTTTTAAACGGGACTTTCAAGATAGCACCTCGATCCCCGCCACCACAGCTCCTTCACGTTCGCCGGCCCTTCGGTCTAACGGATGGCGCGGCGGGGAAAAATCAACTCGTCAAACGATTTAGCATTCGCTATTCCGGCTGCATCGCGCCGGCCGTCATCACATAGAATCGAGCCTCCATGGATACCCTCAACGATCTAAATGAGCGCGTCGACGCCTTCGTCGGCACTAGCTCCTTCGACACGCCTGCCGCGGCAAACGACCAAGCTCCCATCGATGTGCCCGCCGAGGTTCACGAGGACATCGTAGCCTCGGTCGATTTCTCCGAGGTCGAGCTCGCAGACGAGTTCACCGAGCCCCAGGTAGCCGTGACCCCCAACGGACTGCTCCCCATGGAGCCCCTGCCCATCGACGGACGTTTGCGAAAGGCGGCCCTCCGCATGCCCGACGAGATCGAGGAGGCCAGCGGCTTTACGCTCTTCGGTCGTCGCATCAAGTCGCTTATCTACACCACCGACGTCGCGGTCATCCGCAACTCCAACGCCGATGCCGTCTTTGCCGTTTACCCCTTCACGCCTCAGCCGGCCATTACGCAGGCGCTGTTGACCGTCGCCGAGTGCCCGGTCTTTGTAGGCGTGGGCGGTGGCACCACCACCGGTAAGCGCTCCGTGCAGATGGCAGCCGTCTCCGAGATGCAGGGCGCGGCGGGCTGCGTGGTCAATTCCCCCGCCACTGCCAAGATGGTCGAGCACATCACCAACATCGCCGACATCCCCGTCATCGCCACGGTCGTACGTTGCGACGATGATGCGCATGCCAAGGTGCGCGCTGGAGCCAAGATTCTCAACATCGCCGCCGGCAAGAACACGCCCCAGGTCCTGCGCGAGCTGCGCAAGCACTATCCCAACCTGCCGCTCATCGCGCCGGGCGGCAAGACGCCCGAGAGCATCCGTGAAACCATCGCCGCCGGCGCCAACGCCATCATCTGGACGCCGCCTTCGGCCCAGCAGCTGCAGACCGACATGATGCAGCGCTACCGCAAGATGAAGGAAGACGCCACGCCCGTCATCTCGCGCGACGATGTGCCCATTATCGACCAGGTTGCCGCCGCCGAGGTCAGCCAGGTCGAGAACATGAATCCCGACGTGCCGATTCCCGACGAAGTCATCGAGCGCGTCGCTTCGATCCACGAGCGCGTCGAGGAGCATCGCGCCAACCGCGGCCTCAAGCCGTCACTGCACGGCTTCTTCTTCCGCGGAAAGAAACGCTAACCCCAACAGCAAGGCCCGCCCCACAAACGTGAGGCGGGCCGTTTTCGTTTGAGCAATCACGCAGCGACGTGATGAGCCAAGTTAATCCACGCGCTTGTCGCCCATAAAGAAGAGCGCCACCGTACCAGGTCCGGTATGCGAGCCAATCAGAGTACCGATATCATTGATCTCAATCTTGCCTTTAAGCTGCGGAACCTGTTCCTCGATCAGCGCCGCAACTGCCTCGGCATCCTCGCGGCACGCCGAGTGCGACATGATGCACTTACCCGAATAATCCACACCGTCCTGCACGTGTGCCATCATGGTCTTGGCCATCTCGGAAATCGCGCGCTTCTTAGTGCGAATCTTCTCACGTGGCGACAGCTTGCCGTCGCAATCGACCGTCATAAGCGGGCAAATCTTAAGCGCCGTGCCGATGATCGCACTCGCAGCCGAAATGCGACCGCCTCGTAGGTAGCTCGACAGATCGGTCGAGAAGAACCAGTGGTGCAGGCTGAGTTTGTGCTCCTCGATCCAAGCGGCCGTCTCGTCGAGTGAAGCCCCACTATCGCGCACGTCGGCGGCATATTCCAGCAACAGGCCAAAGCCCGAAGACGCCGCCAGCGAATCGATGACGCGTACCTTGCCGCCCTGGGGATAGCGATCCGCGAGCATCTGCGCCGCAACGCAGGCCGATCCATACGTGCCCGAAATACCCGACGACAACGTCAGGTGCAGCACGTCTTTACCCTCGGCAACAAACGGCTCCCAAAACTCCTCGTACTCACCCACGCTCACCTGAGACGTCTTGGGCATGGCGCCCGCGGCAATCTGGGCAAAAAACTTGTCCGGCGTAATCGACTGATACAGATCGTCCGTATAGACAACATCGTCGATCTCGTAATGAAAACACACGACAGGGATATTGCGCGACGCAAAGAACTCACGGGTTCGGTCGGCGGCGGATTCACAGGTCAGGACAAAATCACTCATATGAGGCTCCTTACTCATTGCTGCGCAAATTATCGCACAGTGAGCCTACATACGGTACATATGTCCACTATTTACCAAATCGAACCAAAAATAGCGAACATCTTTACCACCATCGTCTCCACCGGCCCCACGCATAAATATCTGAGAAAACACCCTCTGTCGTCTCCACTCAACCGCCATATCTACCTTCACTAAATCGATTTACCAAACCATTCAGCCGACGATTCAGCCGCTGGCGCAAAATCGAAACAAAAGCGGCGCATACTGATAAACGTTTGACGCTGTTTATCAGTTTTACCAGCTCCATCGGAAGGTGTTTCATGGTCGCATTCGATCGCAACCCGCAAGACTTCAAGTATCTGCGCCTGCTGTCGAGACAGTTCCCCACCGAACAATCCGCGTTTACCGAAATTATCAACCTCTCGGCCATCCTCAACCTGCCCAAAGGCACCGAGCATTTTATGAGCGACGTGCACGGCGAGTACGAAGCCTTTATGCACATCCTCAACAACTGCTCGGGCGTCGTGCGCGAACATGTCGACGAGATCTTTGGCGACACGCTCACCTTTGACGAAAAGGGCGAGCTGTGCACGCTCATCTACTACCCGCGCGAGAAGATCGAGCTGGTCCGCAGCCAGCGCGAGGACTCGCCAACCTGGTACAAGACGATGCTTGACCAGCTCATCATGGTCGCACGCTCGCTTTCGAGCCGCTACACGCGCTCCAAGGTGCGTAAGGCCATCCCGCGCGATTACGCCTACATCATCGACGAGTTGTTGCACACGCACCCGGACGAGAACAACTATCGCGTGCGCTATCACGAGCGCATCGTGGAGTCCATCCTGGAGACCGCCAGCGCCGACGACTTTATCGAGTCGCTCGCCTCACTCATCAAGCGCCTGGCCGTCGACCACCTGCACCTGGTGGGCGACATCTTCGACCGCGGCGGCGGCGCGGCCAAGATTATGGACCGTCTGCTCACCTACCATTCGCTCGACATCCAGTGGGGCAACCACGACCTGCTGTGGATGGGTGCTGCAGCCGGTGAGCCCGCCTGCATCGCCACGGTGTTGCGCAACAACCTACGCTACGACAATTACGAGATCCTTGAGAACGATTACGGTATCTCGCTGCGTGAGCTTGTCGCCTTTGCCGATGCTACCTACACCGCCGGTGAGTCCATCACCCCGCTGATCAAGGCCATCAACGTGCTGCTCTTTAAGCTCGAGGGCCAGATTATCCAGCGCCACCCCGAGTTCGATATGACCGACCGCCTGTTACTCGACAAGATCGATCACGACACCGGCACGGTCACGCTCGCCGACGGCAGCGTGTGGCCGCTCACGACCAACGACTTCCCCACCGCCGACCCGGCGGACCCCTATACGCTCACACCCCAGGAGCAGCACATCATCGACAAGCTCGTGTCCGAGTTTGTCACCGCCGATCACCTGCATCGCCATATCGATTTCCTCTATTCCCATGGCTCGATGTACAAGGTCGCCAACGGCAACCTGCTATTCCACGGCTGCGTGCCGCTCAACGAAGACGGCACCTTTAGCAGCATGAACTGCCTGGGCACCTGGCACGCTGGCCGCGATTATCTCGATTTTTGCGACCACATCGCCCGCCGCGCCTGGCGCGTGGGCGACCGCGACGCTCTCGACTGGATGTGGTACCTGTGGATTGGCTTTAACTCACCCGCCAGCGGACGCCTGGTGCGTACCTTTGAGCGCGCCTATATCGCCGATAAGAGCACCTGGGTCGAGCCGATGGACCCGTACTTTACGCTTACCAAGTCGCCCTCGGTCTGCGATGACATCATGCGCGAGTTTGGCGTCGCGCCCATGGCATGCTCACCGACCGGTCACATCATCAACGGCCACACGCCCGTTAAAACCACCAAGGGCGAGCAGCCCATCCGCGCCGAGGGCAAGCTGCTGGTCATCGATGGCGGCTTCTGCCGCGCTTACCATCCCAAGACGGGTATCGCCGGCTATACGCTCATCTCGAGCTCGCGCGGCTGCCGCCTCAAGTCGCACCGGGCCTTTACGACGGTTGCCGAGGCACTCACGAGCAACGTGGACATCGAAAGCGAGACCAACCGTTTTGACCAAGCAGACCGTCGCCGCATGGTGAGCGACACCGATACTGGCGCCAAGATTCGCAGCCAGATCCAGGATCTGCGCCAGCTGCTCGATGCATATAGAAACGGTGCTATCGAGGAGCGCGTCTAGCCCCACCCGCGGGGATTGGCTAAACTTGCTGAGTTTGTCATCCCCACGGCGTCCCGGCGCCACCCTAAGGCAGGTACCATGCAAAAGCTCCTTGCGCAGATCATGAAATTTGGCGTCGTCGGTGTCATTGCCACGGTTATCGACTTTGGCATTATGAATCTGCTCCACTACGGTCTGGGCCTTAACATCCTAATCGCCAACACCAGCGGCTTTATCATCTCACTCATCTTTAACTACCTCGCAAGCATGAAATACGTGTTTGCGCACAAGGAAGGCATAAGCCGCCGCCGCGAGTTCATTATCTTTGTCGTGCTGTCCGTGATCGGCCTGGCACTCAACGACGGTATCGTGTTGACACTCAACGCCGGCCTGGGACTCGAGGCCAATATCGCCAAGATCTGCGCCACCGCGCTTGTCATGGTCTACAACTTTGTGACCCGAAAGATCTTCCTGGAAGGCGACGAGACCAAGTAACTCGCAACCTTACAGCTTTACGATGCCCACGGATGACGCACGTCGAGCGCTGTGTTGTTCGTGGGCTTTGCTCGTTTACGGGCAAATTTTCAACGTTTGCGGATTAGCTCTTGAAAATTTGGCGAGTTCGTATAGTTCTTGGCAAAGACCTTACGTTTCCCTTGCAAAAGCTCTAAAGTATCCTCTGCTCGATTTATCAACGCATTGGATGTGATTACGTGCGCAAGGCACTGGCACAACCTCATACCAAGCAGTTCCTCAAGTTCGCTGTCGTGGGTCTTATCTCCTTTGGCATCGACTGGGGTATGCTCATTGCGCTTGTCGAGCTGTTTCACCTCGACTTTTTGATGAGCACCACGGTCTCGTTTACCACCTCCGTTGTGGTCAACTACTGGCTCAGCATGAAGTACGTGTTCGACCATCGCGAGGGCATGAGCCGCAAGCGCGAGTTCACGATCTTCACTATCCTGTCGGTGATCGGCCTGGGCCTCAACGACCTGTACATGTTTGTGGGCGTCACGTTTTTGAGCATCGGCTACCAGGCCATGAAGGCCATCGCCACGTTCCTCGTCACCTGGTACAACTACTTCAGCCGCCGCTTCTTTCTCGAGGGCGCACGGTCGTAGTCGATTCGCTATTTGCTTGAATGTATAACCGGTTGGAATTCCCATTCCAACCGGTTTTTTGTTTGCCGAGAGACCCGGCGACCCAATCCCATTCGCATGAAAAACGGGCGGCCCGGATGTTTGTCCGAACCGCCCGTCTGGCACGCTATGTCGAGGCCTCTAGCCTGTAACGTAATACCAGACCACGTTGTCGCCATTGGAGAGAACGTAGTTACTGCAGGCCGTCATGGGCGTTGTGCCGTTGACGGAGTACATCCAGCCGCTCGTGCCACCGTACTGCTTCTCGGCCAAACCACCAATCGCGGAGACATACGTGCCGTACGACGAGCCATGTGCGTTAACGGAAAGGCCCAGCGCGCACAGGGCATCGTAGACGGTAGCGCCTTCGTTAAAGGTAAAGGTGCCACCAGAAGACACAGGATTGCCCACAGCGCTCGATGTGACCGAAACCGTCACTGTTACGTAGCTGGACTCCTGCGAGCCGCTCTGGCCGCCCGAGGAGGCGTTTCCACCATTAGAGGATGAGGCTCCATCAGACGACTGGCCACCGCCAGACGCATTGGAAGTATCACCGGCTCCCGTATTTTGGGCAGCGGATTTATCGCCAGACTTCTTGCCGTCCTGGTCCTCGGACTTCCTGTTATCCGAGTTCTTGTCCGATTCCTTGTTTGAAGACTCGGAATCGTCCTTGGACTTGGACTCATCAGAATGCTTGGAATCATCTTTTGCGTCATTTGATGACTTGGAATCCTTGGAACTGGCCTCGCCCGAAGTCGCAGTCGAGCCAGACGCCTTGGTGTCCTTGGTGACGACGCTCTCCCCCGTCACGGTCTGAATGATCCAGTCGATGGACCAGGCACCGCTCTCGGAAGGATGGACGAAACCCAGCGAGACGACGATCAGAATGGTGCACGCGGCAGTCAGGACGCCGAGGAGCGTCTTGCGACGAGGGGCGGACGCCGCCGAAGCGGCGCCCTGTTGCTTTGCATCGTCGAACTGAATGAACGAGGAATCTGGTTGCTTGGGGTCAGCGTCCTTGGATTTATTGGACACAGCCCTCACCTACCGACGTTTGGTGAACACGAACACGCCGACGATGGCGAGACCGATGACGCCGGCGGCAACGCCAACAATGGCGAGCGGGTTGGTGCCAGTCTCCTGCTCGGAGGCACTAGAGGACTTCTTAGCAGTGGTCGTGGAAGCAGCACCCGTATCGGACTTGGAATCGGACTTCTTGTCGGACTTGTTGTCCTTCTTGTCAGACTTCTTGTCAGACTTCTTCTCGTCCTTCTTATCGGACTTATCGGTGTCCTTCTTGTCGGACTTGTTGTCCTTGGTCTCGGTCTTGGTCGACACCGTCGTCTTGGTCGTCGGCTTATGACCCGGGGCGATAGCGCCGCCGGCCTGCTGGCCCTTCGTGCCGGAGCCGGAACCCATGCCCGTGCCAGCACCGGAACCGTTGCCAGCGCCACCGTTGCCACCATTAGTGCCAGAACCGCCATTGCCGCCAGGGTTAACAGCATTCTTGGTCCACTTGGCATACAGCGTCAGATCGGCCGTCACCGGCGTACTGAAGTCATACGCCTGCGTGCAAGCCTCATCGGTGAACCAACCGCCGAAAGTGTAGCCATCGCGCGTCGGATCGGCCGGCTTGACCAGCTTGCCGTCGGCCGTAGCAACGAACTTAGTGTCGCAAGCAGACCCGCCGTTGGAATTAAAGGCAACCGTCCAAGACTCGACAGCCCCCAGCTTGAACAGCGTACCCGAATCATTGATGTAGTAGAGGTTGCCAGAAGCATCAGCAATGACCGGAGAGTCGCAGTGCTGGTAATGGCCAGCCGCATCATAAATCTGCGTCGCCTCTGCATCGCCGAGCGTATAGCGATACACGCCACCACCAGCAGAGTAGTTGACGTAATCCTTGCTATCCGCGCTGTTAACGGTGAAGTACACATAGGTTTTGCCGCCCTGAACACTCACCAGCGGAGTAGCAGCAATACCGTTAAATCCGGCCGGCAGTTCTTTACCGTCAGCAGCGGTGACCATCGTGGTCTTACCGGTCTTCAGATTATAGAGAGCCAGAGCAGAGCCAGTAGCCGTCTGTCCGCCGACAATCAAGTTTTCGCCAGCCACCGCCGGTGCGCTCATGTTATTAGTAAGACCCAGGTCGACCGTCTTCTGCTCGCTTAGTACGCCCTTCGCCGAAAGCGAAATCACATGGAGCTTTCCATCGTGCGTCATCTGATAGAAGGTCGAACCATTGGACGGATCGGCGACACAGTCGGCGTTCGCGAGAGCACCGAGCTTCATAGTCGAAACGACATCGCCCGTCGTCTTATCAATGCACTTAAGCGTGCCCGCGCTCGTAGGAACAATGGCGTACTTATCCGTCAGCGCAGCACCAGTCCAATAATAACCCTCGGAAGGGTCAATGTTCTGCCAAGAGACTTCGCCCGTGGCAATCTTGATACGCTTCAGGGAGCCGTTGCCGTAGGTCGCGTTGTAGTTCTCGTCATACGAAATATCGACCGTACCAACATAGACGTACTCGCCATCCGAAACCACGGTGCAGGAGCTCTGCGTCAAGTCCGTCAAACCAGGCGTCAGCCACTTGCAGATCAGCTTGTCCGCAGTAATCGCCTGGACCGCACCGCCGTTGAGCGGAACGATGATAAGGCCATTGGTATAGATCGGACGAGAGGTATAGCTCACCTTGGAGGCAAGCGGCGCAGAGGCAACCTTTTTACCCGTGGACGAATCGATCTTAATGAGCTCGTTCTCGGTCGCGATGTACACAAAACCGTTAGCAATGACAGGCTCGCTGCAGTTGGCATACTGCTGGCCAGACTCGGCCTTCCAATCGAAGGCCCACTTAAGACCAGCGGCCTGCGCAGGCGTCTTGGCATCCGTTACGGTCGAACCGTTGCCACTGTTGCCGTAGCCGGCCCACTCGGCATCCCAATCAGGAGTCGTCGCACTCGGGTCCACGACAATCTTGTCGGGATCGGGCATGGGCGAATCGTCGGTGGTATAGGCAAGCGTAACCTTATCGTCGCTCTTGAGCGTAATCTGATTGGCGCAGAGTAAGGAGGGCTCTCCATTGATATACAGATGCCAGTATTTATTGGTCGCACCATCATAGCCGTACGTCTTGCCTCCGAACGGCGAGTCGATGGAATTGAGGAACCAGTACTCACCGCTCTGGGAGCCGCTGTACTTAACGCCCTTTGCCTTCAGAACCGCTTCGATAAGGTTCTGGGCCGTAGAGCCTTCGGGCAGGGAAACATTGCTTGCCGAGCCCCAGCGAGTATTGTTGCCGTTGGCATCGGGACCGATAACATCGACGGACCCAAGAACCTGACCGGGGAGGGCATCGGCGTCAGCACCATACATAAAGGTGACGGTATCGCCCTCTTGGAGCTTGTAGGCACCGGCGCCAACGTTGGCGAACTTGCCATTTACGTAGAAGTGCCAATAGCTTTTGGT
>UROR01000029.1 GCA_900549535.1 uncultured Collinsella sp.
GGAGCTAGTTCCGCGTTGCGCTAGCTGCGGAAACGCGGGGTCCGTTCAGGCTGTTGCGTTGAGATTGAAAATCAACCCAGATTCGAGCGTGGATTATCTCCCGTTTGAAATCGAGCGTGGATAATCTCCCACTTTTGGCGTGCCACTGGGCCCAAAGTGGGAGATTATCCACGCTCATTCACTAAGCGGGAGATTATCCACGCTCGTATGTCCGATAAGCCACGCTCGACCAGGATGACTGGGACCAGTCCGGCCTTTATCTCGATCTGTAACATCTAGAGAATTTTTTCTCCCCTATCTGTTACAAATCGAGATATTACGCAGAGACCCCAGCTTGCGTCTCATTCTGTAACAGCTAGAACGGTTTTCAGCCTCTTCGTGTTACAGATTGAGACAAACCGAAAACGGAATGGGCGCTGACCCAATGGCACACCACCTAAAAAGAAACGGGCCCTGTCCCATAAGGAACAGAGCCCGAAACTCTCATGGAGCCAGTGACAGGAATCGAACCTGCAACCCACTGATTACAAATCAGTTGCGCTACCGTTGCGCCACACTGGCACACTTGGCGCTTTCACGCGAAGCCAGTTAAGAATAAAGGAATTGCGGACGAGGCGCAACAGACCCTTTGACCGACCACATCTCAAAACCCTTCGTCAGAACGAATAGTTTTATCTGCTCGCCAGAACCAAAAACTATTCGTTTTGGCGAGGCCGGCCTGCAACCCACTGATTACAAACCAGTTGGTTGGTCAATCGAGAAAGCAGCCCCCATTGAAGGTCTACCTACCTCCCGCGAAGGGCCTTGAGCTTTGCCAGGGCATCGGGGCTCAGGCGACTGCCCAGAGTCATCTTGATTTGCGGGGCTTCCTCGGCCTCGTGAACGTCGTTGTCGATCTGTTTGATCTCGTCCACCAGCATGCGGCTCGAGATGCGCGTGACGCCCTTGCCCATGACGACGGCCTGGATTGTGCCGTCACTCGAAACCACGGAGCACGCGCGGCCTTCTTCGCGCGCCTCGATGCAGAGCTTCTGCACCACGGTATCGGCCGAAACACCCGTCGGCGAAAACTCAATGCGCACGCCGCGGGCCGGTAGGTTGGGGCGCTCGCTGGAAATATTGCCCGCGCCGTCAAATACGATCACGGCCTCGTAGCGGCCCTGGGCAAACGCAGCTACGTCATTAATGAGCGCCGTGCGCGCCATATCGTGAACGTCGCTGGAATACGGATCGTCGGAATGGTCGTAGACGAGCTTTTCGTAGCGCGGCGTGCAGTGAATCACGTTGTAACCGTCGACCACCAGCAGCTCGGGCTTATTGGAGTGCACCGTCGAGACCGGATCGGCGATGGCCTGCGCAAACGCATTGCCGCCCACGCCATAGGTCGCGGCCGAAACAATCGGCTTGGCCGAGCCCTCGCCAAAGCGCTTGGCCTTGGACTTGGCACGGTTCTTCTTGGACATGCGCTACTCCTCCCCCATGAGCTCGCCGGCATTGCGGCGCAGCCACTCAAAGCACAGCGCGGTGGTCGCCTGGGCAACGTTGAGACTCTCGGTCATGCCGCGCTGGGGAAGCTTGGTCATAAAGTCGCATTTCTCGAGCACCAGGCGCGAGATGCCGTCGCCCTCGGAGCCCATGACGAGCGCCACGCGGCCCTCGAAGGGAGCATCCCAGCAGCTGCCCTCGGCGTGCTCGGAAGCACCGCCCACCCAAAAGCCAGCGGCCTTGAGGTCATCGAGTGCACGGGCGATATTGGGCACCTGCGCGATGGGCAGATGCATGACGGCGCCGGCAGAAGTCTTGTAGCTGCCGACGGTTACACCGGCGGCGCGCTTGTTGGCAATGATGACGCCCGCCGCGCCCACGACCTCGGCGGAGCGCACGATGGCGCCAAAGTTGCCGTCGTCGGTCACATGGTCGAGCACGACGACGAGCGCCGGACCGTCGCCCGCACGGTCGAGGATATCGGCAACATCGGCATAGGGGAAGTTGCCAACCTCGAGCGCAATGCCCTGGTGAGCGCCATGGCTCGACAGCGCGTCGAGCTGCGCGCGCGGCACATACTTAATGCGGACACCTGCGGCGTTGAGGTCGTCGACCAGGTGCGACAAGGCGGCATCGCGCTCCCCGCCCTCGGCAATGAGCGCGCACTTGATGGGAAAACCAGTGCGTAGCGCCTCGGCGGCAGCACGACGACCTTCGATAAACTCGCCCTTGGGAACCTGGACGTTATCGCGGCTACGCTCGCGCTGCGGGCGAGCAGCCTGTGAGCGCTCGCGCTGGCCCTTGAGAGCGGCAGCGCGGTCGTTGCGGCGAATCGGACGCGAGCCAGAAGCAGCCTGCTTGCCTCCACGCGGTGCACGCTTGCGATTGTCGGCCATAAAGCGACCTCCTTTAAATACTTTTCAAACAGGACAAAAGAAGCGACCGCTTAAGACGAATAGCTCAAGCGGTCGGTACGGGTTTTCCAAGTGCCCGAGATTGCCGTGAAAGAGGAGCGACGCGTACTTGAGTACGCGAGCGACGGTTTGAACGGCAAGGTCGGGTGCTTGGGAAACCCGCGGGGATTAGAGAGATTTGATACGGGTGCCGGCGGCGGTATCCTCAATGGTGAGGCCCAGGTCCTTGAGCTGGTCGCGGATGGCGTCGGCCAGATCCCAGTTCTTGGCGGCACGGGCCTCGGCGCGGGCCTCGAGAATCTTGGCAGCTGCCTCGTCCACGTCGTCACCCGTGTAGGCAACCAGGCCGGCGGCAACGCCCAGCAGGCCCAGCGGCAGCTCGACCTTGGGCTCGGGAAGCTCGACGCCAAACGTATCGAGCAACTCGGCCAGCGTATCGGCGGCGGCAAGCGCGGCGGCCTTGTCGGCAGCATCGCCCGCCTGCTCCAGGTACTGGTTGCACTCGGTCACAAAGCCAAAGACGGCGCCCATGGCACCGGCTGTGTTAAAGTCATCGTCCATGCACTCCTTAAAGGCGGCACGGGTCTCGGCGGCCTTGGCGGCAAGCGCCTCGGCGGCAGTCTCATCGGCATCGGCCGTCGCATGGTTCGCGGCCCAGCGCAGGTTCTCGACCGTACCGGCGATACGCGTGAGCGAGTTCTCGGCACCCTCCAGGCGCTCCCATGAAAAGTCGAGCGGCGAGCGATAGCTCGTCTGCAGCATCAGCAGGCGCAGGGCGGCAGCGGAGTGCTGCTCGAGGACCTCGGCCAGCGTAAAGAAGTTGCCGAGCGACTTGGACATCTTCTCGCCGTCTACCAGCAGCATGCCCGTGTGCATCCAGGTGTTGGAGAAGCCCTGGTGCCAGGCGCAGGTGGCCTGGGCGCACTCGTTCTCGTGATGCGGGAAGGCAAGGTCGGAGCCGCCGCCGTGGATGTCAATCGGGGTGCCCAGGTAGCGGTGCACCATGGCGGCGCACTCGGTGTGCCAACCGGGACGGCCCTCGCCCCAGGGGCTCGGCCAGCTGGGCTCGCCGGGCTTGGCGGCCTTCCACAGGGCAAAGTCGAGCGGGTCGTTCTTGTCCTCGTTCTCCTCGATGCGCGCGCCAACCATAAGGTCGTCGATGTTGCGGCCCGAGACCTGACCATAGTTGGGATCGCTGCGCACGGCAAAGTACACGTCGCCGTTATCGGCGGCGTAGGCGTGGCCCTGCTCGATGAGCGTCTTGATCATGGCGATCATGGGGCCGATCTCCTTGGTGGCGCGGGGGCGCACATCGGGATCGAGCACGTTGGCGGCGCGCATAACGCCGATAAACTTGTCAGAGAACTCCGTCGCAACCTCGGCGGCGGTACGGCCCTGCTCGTTGGCGCGCTTGATGATCTTGTCGTCGACATCGGTGAGGTTCTGGGCGAACGTGACCTCGTAGCCGCTCGCGATGAGCCAGCGACGAATTACGTCAAAGCTGATGAACGTGCGGGCGTTGCCGATGTGGATGTTGTCGTAGACCGTGGGGCCGCACACGTACATGCGGACCTTTCCGGACTCGATGGGCTGGAACTCTTCCTTTTTATGGGTAGCGCTGTTGTAGATACGCATTCGTTACTCCTTAACGGTTTTCTGTAGCAGGCAGACGGCCCAGGCGCCGATTCCCTCGCCCTGGCCTTCCCAACCGAGCTTTTCGGTCGTAGTGGCGGCGACGCCCACGTTTTCGACGTCAACGCCCAGGGCATGGGCAAGGTTGGCGCGCATGGCATCGCGGTGTGGGGTGATCTTAGGCTGCTGGCAGGCAATGGTGCAATCGGCATCGACAAACTCAAAGCCCAGCTCGCGCGCATAGTCCATCACGCGAGCGAGCAGCACCATCGAATCGGCACCCTCATAGGCGGGGTCGGTATCGGGGAATAGCTTGCCGATGTCTCCCCCGCGGCAGGCGCCCAGAATGGCGTCGGCTAAGGCGTGCGCGAGCACATCGGCATCCGAGTGACCCAGCAGGCCGCGCTCGTAGGGAATGTCGACCCCGCCGATGATACATCGACGCCCCTCCACCAAACGGTGGACGTCGTAGCCGTGGCCAATGCGCAGGTTACTGAACATGGGGAAGGTCCTCTCCCTCGGCCATGCGACCGAGCAGAATCGCGGTTACGGGACGCAGGTCCTCGGGCACCGTCACCTTAAGGTTATCGCGCGGGCTCTGGACGCAGCGGACGCGCCCACCCATGCGCTCGACCAGCGACGAATCATCGGTACCGATAAAGCCCTCGGCAATCGCCGCGGCATGGGCGCGCTTCATGGCGTCGACGCTAAAGATCTGCGGCGTCTGCGCTGCCCAGTAGAGCTCACGCGGCGGAGTCTCGACGATATTGTCGCCGTCAACGATCTTGAGCGTGTCGATCGCGGGCTGGCCGCACACGACACCGTCGAGCGAGCGGTCGCTCACGAGCACGTCGATAGCGTGGTCGATGGCTTCGGTCGTAATGAGCGGACGAGCGCCATCGTGAATGGCGACGTATTCAAAGCCCGCCGGAACCGCATGCACGCCGGCACGGGTAGAATCCTGACGGGTATCGCCGGCATCGGCAAAGCTGATGGGCGTGTCATAGTCAAACGGGTCGATGGCCAGGCGGCGCATCTCGGCACGACGCTCGGCAGGGCAAACCACGACGATGTGGCCGACCTTATCGCTACGGTCAAACGCGCGGATGGACCAGCTCATAAGCGGACGGCCCGCTACATTGACGAGCTGCTTGCCACCGGGGTTACCAAAGCGCTGGCCGCTGCCACCGGCAACGACCACGGCGCATACGGGCGCCATTATGCGTTCCCCTGTTTGGTGCCCTTCATGCGGTACAGGGAGTCCGCAAGAATGGCAGGGTTGTTAACGCCAAAGTCGCCCAAGCGCTCCGGATCCTCGCTGATGTCGTCCATGAGCTCCTGCAGCGAGCCATACTCGTCGACGATCTTCTCGGCCACGCCGTCGCGCACGACGGACACGCGCGAAAGCGTGCGCAGGCCCAGCGGTGTCATGACGGAGTCCTCGTCCAGGTCGTCGTAACCCAGAACCGCCGCCACATGCTGCGGGTCGGACAGGTCCTTGGGCGTCATACGGGCAAGCTCTGCGCGGATCTTCTCGGCGTTTGCCTCGGAGGAATCACTCGCGTAGTCGCGGATCATCAAGTCGTATTCGGTATCCATGCTGGAGCCCGCGAGCTGCTCGAGCTGCATCTGCACGAGCTTGCCCTGGTTACCCAGCTTGACAATGCAATCCTTAAGCTCGGTCTTTGCCTGCTGCATGATCTCGAAGCTCGAGAAGATGCCGGTGATGTCGGCGAGCGTAACGTAGTCGTCGAGCTCAAGGGCCGTCAGGCGCAGCAAGGAGCGGTCGAGCGACTGACGGGTGGTCTGAAGCGTGGCGACGAGCTGGTTGACCGAGCTCATGATGGTGGTGACGGGCTGGATCTCGTAACTCTTGCCGTGGACGTACACATTGACGACGGCGCGACGAGCCGAAACCGAGATCACGATGGCGTCGGTGAGCACCGACATGCGAGCGGCGGTGCGGTGACGCATGCCCGTCTCGCTCGTGGCAAGCGAGGGATCGGGATTGAGGTGGAAGTTGGCGCGCAGGATCTGGGTGAGGTCGCCGTCGATGACGATGGCACCGTCCATCTTGGAGAGCTCGAACAGACGGTTCGAGGTAAACGAAATGTTGAGCGGGAAGCCGTCGTTACCGGCAGCGAGCACGTTTTCGGTGTCGCCGACGCAGATAAGGGCGCCCAGGTGACCGGCAATGATCATGTCGAGGGCGGTGCGAATCGGCTGACCGGGGGCAGTCAGGCGAATAGCCTGTTCCATACGCTTTTGCAGCTCGTTCTTATCCAAGGCATCGCTCCCATCGTATACGCTCCATAAACGTCAATAAGTTTCTCACGGTTTGCCCCTGTGACGCCCGCAAAATCCGATGCTTACAGAATGAGCGAACACAGCTGAGAGCCCCAATCCAAATGAGCTGCTTATGTGGTAGCATCGGGATTCGCATAAATGAGGGAGTAGTCGCGTGATCGGGTTCGCCTCCGGTGGCGCGGCAAGTCAACACACTGGCCGATGCGGCCTGGCTTGCCTTAATGAACGAGACTCGTGGCTGTGCGCGCAACGCGTACGCCACGGGTCTTTTTTGTTGCTCCTCCAAGAAGTACACGCGGGCCCGCCCGCAGAGAGGGAGTCAGACTATGGGACTCGCAGAGCTCGTGCTGCTCGCCGTTGGCCTTTCGATGGACGCTTTTGCCGTATCCATCTGCAAGGGCCTTGGCATGAAGAAAATCAACCTTAAAGTCGCCGTAGTGCTCGGCCTGTTCTTTGGCGGCTTTCAGGCCGGCATGCCCGTAATCGGATGGGCGCTCGGCAGTCAATTCATGGGCATCATCGGACCCATCGACCATTGGATCGCCTTTATCCTTTTGGCCTTCATCGGCGGCAAAATGCTGTGGGAGGCTTTTACCGAGGACGAGGATGAAGGCGACGGCAAGGATGCCGAGAGGATTGACCTGGGCGAGTACCTAATCCTTGCCATCGCCACCTCAATCGACGCCCTGGCCGTGGGCATCTCGTTCGCCGCGCTTTCGGTCGACATCGTTCCCGCTGTATCGCTTATCGGTGTCACAACGTTTATCTTCTCCGTCGCCGGCGTAGCGATCGGCCACACCTTTGGCGCGCGCTACGAAAAACCTGCCACCATCGTGGGCGGCATCGTGCTCATCCTCATCGGACTTAAGATCTTGCTTGAGCATCTGGGGATTTTGGCGCTGTAACGCCAAACACAATCGCTCAAAACTCAACGCCAGTACAAGGCCTCATGCAAAGTTTTGCATGAGGCCTTTTCGTGCAGACTTTTGCATGTCATACTGATATGCAAAAGTCTGCATGTTGGAGATCGCCATGGATACCCTTCCCATCACCACACCACGCCAAGCTGGCATCTATGTGCGTCAGGCACGCGAGTCGCAGGAAATCACCCGTGCGGCCCTCGCTAAAAAAGCCGGCGTTTCGGAGCGCCTGCTCGCATCGCTCGAGCTAGGAGACGCCACGGGTATTCGGCTCGACAAGTTACTGACCGTCTTTAACGCACTCGACATAGGTCTCTTTGCGCAAAGCGATAACGACTCCATCGCATCGCCCTCCGAACATCCGACGACGATAGCGGACCTCCCTATCGCGAACTCGAATGCCCTGCCAAAGCCAAGCGTAGGCAGACGACCCGCCCGACAAGGAACGCCATCTTCCTATGGTGCCCTGCTGGCCCAAATCGCAGCCGAGCAAGGCCTTTCCGACACTTCAGACCTCTCCTTTGGCTGTAAGGTTGTGAAATAAATGGCAGAGATGGAGCTTGCGACCCTCATTTGTGGCGAAATCGCAGGCACTCTCCGGCAAGACGAGCATGGACTCTGCAGCTTTGTATACGCCCCAACCTATCGCGGAGCACCACTATCGCTTACAATGCCGCTTTCCAATCGCACGTATGGCCATAACATCGTCCGCCCGTTCCTATTTGGCCTTTTGCCCGACAGCCAAGAGCAGCGTCGCGCTATTGCCGCCGAGCATGACGTTGCATCCAACAACCCCGTCGCCCTCTTGTGCCATATCGGTCTTGACTGCGCGGGGGCCGTTCAGTTTTGTCGAACCGATCAATTAGGCGCCGCCCGCGGCAGGGTCTCGGCATACCGCCCGCTTACCAATTCTCAAATCGCTCACAAGCTCAAAGCAATTCGCGATGACGAAAGAGAGACATGGATGGGCTCCAACGAAGGCTGGTCCCTGGGCGGCAACCAAGGCAAATTTGCACTAGCTTGGCATGATGGCCAATGGTGCGAATGTCTAGGGTCATCCCCCACTACCCATATCTTCAAAAATGGTGTCGTTGGGTTCAAACATCAGGCCTTAAACGAATTCGTCTGCATGAAAACGGCTCGGCGTGTTGGCATTCCAACTGCCAACGTCTCCTATTGCACATTTGAAGACGAAGCCGCGCTCGTCGTTGAACGGTACGACAGAATGGTCAATAGCAGCGGAAATATCGAAAGGCTGCATCAGGAGGACTTTTGCCAGGCGCTCGGTGTATTGCCAAGCCAGAAATACACCGCCGACGGAGGACCAACCACACGAGACATCCAAGAACGACTGATTAACACAGTCCCCCACCACATGAATCTTGTGCTTTTTACCTATATGTTGTTCTATAACGCCATTATCGGAGCGCCTGACGCACACGCTAAAAACTACTCGCTCATCCTAGGCAAAGGCACAAACGCAGCGCTCGCACCCATGTACGATGTCGCGTCGGGTTTGGCGTATGAGCGCATGCGACGTCGGGCACGCCTGGCCATGAGCGTTGGCGGCGAAAATCGTGTGGGGCGCATCGGTCCAGGCGCTATCCGCCGATACCACGGTATGGGCAACCCCGCGCTGGAGGCGGCGCTCACCGATGCCGGGCTATCCGAGAAGTTTTGCTTTGCGACCATGATGGACCTCGCCTACGAGGTACCCATTTGCATGGAAGAGGTCATGGACGAATACGCCGACCTGCCCGGCATGGCGGACCTGCGCGAGCATATGCTCGGCCCCGTCCGCGAAAACTGCCAGCGCACCCTCAACCTCATCAGGGCGGATATGGGCTAGACGCCAATCAATTTCCCATTTCTTAAAAGAAGAGAGGGGGCACCCATCGCAAAAGCTCGGGTGCCCCCTCTCATAATGTCATCTGCAATCCGCTAGCACGTGGCTCGGACTGCTGCTAGCGCAACCTTTACGCAGCGAGGCGCTTGAGGACGTCGATGAGCAGCTCGTAGAAGCGCTCAGCAGAAGCGAGCTCCATGCTCTCGTCCGGGGTGTGGACATCGGAGAGCGTCGGGCCCACGGCGATGGCGTCCAGACCGTGCAGGGCCTCGGCGAACAGGCCGCACTCAAGGCCGGCATGGATGGACTCGATGCGCAGCTCGGAGCCAAAGAGCTCTCGATAGCTCTCGACAAAGACGTCGCGGACCGGCGAATGCTCGGCATAGCTCCAGCCGGGATACTCAAACTCAAACTTGGCGTCGAAGCCCAGGACATCGGCCAGCGTCTGCAGACGGTCCTTGAACTCGTTCTGCAGCGAGGTGATCGAAGAGCGCGGGGACAGCATAATCTTGACCTCGTCATCGGAGGTGGCGACCACGCCGATGTTGGAGGAAACCTCGACGGAGCCGTCGGTGGCGACGTTACGGCGAATCACGCCGTTAGGGGCAAGGCGCAGGGCGCGGATGAGGGCAAGCGCGGACTTCTGGTCCATGGCCTCAACCTCGGCGTCGTCGGCAATCTCGACGGTGCAAGTAAAGCCGGGGTCGAAGACCTCGAGCTCGGCAGTGACGTCGGCGATGATGCCCTTTGCGATCTGGGCCGCGGCCTCGGCGGCAGCGTGGTCGGCGTAGACCAGAACAGCCTTGCACTCACGGTTGATGGCGTTGTCCTTGGTGCCGCCGTTAAAGCTAACGATGGCGGGCTCGCCGGCAACCATCAGGCGGTCGATGATGCGGGCCATGATGAGGTTGCCGTTGCCGCGCTCCAGGTTGATATCGCTGCCGGAGTGGCCGCCCAGCAGGCCGGAGATGTCGAGCGTGAGGGTGCTACCGGTCTTGTGCTCGCGCGCGATCGGGCAGGTGTAGGTAACGACGACGCCGCCGGCACAGCTGACGGTGGCAACGCCCTCTTCCTCGGAGTCAAGGTTGATCATGGTGCGGGCGCTAATCTGGGACTTGTCGAGCGTCTCGGCGCCGACCAGGCCAGTCTCCTCGTCGGTGGTGAACACGCACTCGAGGGCCGGATGGGTAATCGAATCGTCGTTGAGCACGGTAAGCATAAGCGCGACGGCAATACCGTTGTCGGCGCCCAGAGTGGTGCCGTTAGCGGTGAGGACGCCGTCCTTGACGACCAGGTCGATACCATCGGTCGTAAAGTCGTGCTCAACGGAGCCCAACTTGTCGCACACCATATCGATGTGGCCCTGCAGCATTACGGTCGGGGCATTCTCGGCGCCGGCAGATGCAGGCTTGCGAATGATGACGTTGTAGACCTCGTCCTGGTACACATCGAGACCGCGCTCCTTGGCAAACGCGACCAGGAAATCGCTGATGCCCTTCTCGTTGCCAGAACCACGGGGGATCGCGCTGACCTCCTCAAAGAAATGGAACAGCTGGGCGGGCTCGTAGCCGGTAATCTTGTAGTCCATGGTGCCTCCTTGGCGCAACTGGTTAGACAGTAAGACATGCGCCTTGTATATTCCCAGACTTTGCGTGCATAAACCAGTCGAAAACGCCGAGCGCCCCCGCATCATCGGCTAACGGTGGACCGTATAGCGTAACGGTCACAACTTCCGCAGCTCTACAAATCGAGGCGCCCTTTTCGGAGCGCCTCGATTGCGCGTTTCAAATTGTCGCCACGCCCTACAGCGCGCCGGAACCGGCTTGCATCATGCCGCCGGGGCCCGAGCTCACGCCACTGCTCACAGGCGCGGCGTTTCCGGTGTGCGGCGCCGCCGGAGCGGTATCGCCCCCGAGTGCACCTGCCGGACGTGGCGCTGGGATCTCGCCCGTGCCGTGGCTAAAGACGAACTTGCCGTCGGCCACATCGCACAGGACGGTATCGCCCTCGCCCCACTCGCCGGCCAGCAGCTCCTCGGACAGCGGGTCCTCGATGAGCTTTTGGATGGCGCGGCGCAGCGGACGCGCGCCATTGGTGAGGTCAGTGCCCTCGGCCACGATCTTGTCGTAGGCCGCATCGGTGAGCTTGATGTTCATGCCATTAGCGATCAGGCGCTGACGCAGGTCGTCCACCAGCAGGTGCGCGATCTTGGTCAGGTTCTCGCCCGAGAGCTTCTGGAACACCACAATGTCGTCGATACGGTTGAGCAACTCGGGGCGGAACAGGCGCTTGAGCTCGCCCATCGCGCGGCCGCGGATCTCGCTCGACGTGAGACCCTGCTCGCCGGTGGTGCCAAAGCCAACGCTCGCATCCTGCGCGATCTCGCGGGCGCCCACGTTTGACGTCATGATGATCACCGTATTGCGGAAGTCGACCGTCTTGCCCTGGCTATCAGTCAGGCGACCCTCCTCCAGCACCTGCAGCAGGATGTTGAAGATGTCGGGGTGCGCCTTCTCGATCTCGTCGAACAGCACGACCGAGTACGGGTGACGACGAACGGCCTTGGTAAGCTGACCGCCCTCGTCGTGGCCCACGTAACCCGGAGGGCTACCGATGAGCTTGGAGACCTCGAACTCGCTACCGAACTCGGACATGTCGAAGCTGATGAGCGCGTCCTTGCTGCCAAAGAGGTACTCGGCGAGCGTCTTGGCGAGCTCGGTCTTGCCCGTGCCAGTGGGACCCAGGAAGATAAAGCTGCCGCCGGGGCGACGCGGGTCCTTGAGCGGCGAGCGGCTGCGGCGCACGGCCTTGGCAACTGCCTCGACAGCCTCATCCTGACCGATGATGCGCGTCTTGAGCACGCTTTCGGCCTGCAGCAGGCGACGGCTCTCGCTCTCGGTAAGCGAGGACACCGGCACGCCCGAAGTCACGGACACGATGTCGGCGATCTGGGAGACATCGATGGTGAGCGGGCTGGCGTCGAGCTCGGCCGTCCAGGCAGCCTTGGCCTCGGCGAGCTCAATCTCGGCAGCTTTCTGCTGCTCGGTGATCTCGGCGGCCTTGTTCATGTCGTCGCTCTCGGTGGCCTCCTGCGCGGCGGCCTTAAGCTCCTCCACGCGATGCTCGGCCTCACGCACCGGCTCGGGCGCGCGATTCGCGGCGATGCGAGCGCGGGCGCCGGCCTCGTCGATGAGGTCGATGGCCTTGTCGGGCAGGAAGCGATCCTGGATATAGCGGTTGGAAAGGTTCGCGGCAGCCTCGATAGCGCCCTGCGTGTAGCGCACATGGTGGTGCTCCTCGTAGCGCGGCTTGAGCGCGGTCAGGATCTTGACCGTGTCCTCGACGCTCGGCTCCTCAACATCGATGGTCTGGAAGCGACGCTCGAAGGCCGGGTCCTTGGTGAGGTACTTGCGGAATTCCTCGGCCGTGGTGGCGCCGATAATCTGGAAGGCACCGCGCGCGAGCACGGGCTTGAGCATGGAGCTCGCGTCGATGGAGCCCTCGGCAGAACCGGCACCGATGATGGTGTGCATCTCGTCGATAAACAGGATGACGTCGTCGGCTTCGGTGGCCTCCTGGATCACGTTCTTGAGGCGCTCCTCAAACTCGCCGCGATACTTGGCACCCGCCACGAGGCCCGGCAGGTCGAGCATCCAAATATTCTGGTTCATGAGGTTCTCGGGCACGTTGCCGGCTGCAATCTGCTGAGCCAGGCCCTCGACGATGGCCGTCTTGCCCACGCCGGGGTCGCCCAGAATGAGCGGGTTGTTCTTGGTGCGGCGCGAAAGAATTTCCATCATACGCTGGACTTCCTTTTCGCGACCGATTACAGGGTCGAGCTCGCCGTCGCGCGCCTTCTGCGTGAGGTTGGTCGCGAACTGCTTAAGCGTATCGGTGCCACTCCCCTTTTGCTGAGAGGCATCCGAGCCGCTAAAGAACGGCAGGCCCGCACCGGGACGACCGGCACCGGCGCCGGCGAGCGGACGCTTCTTGTCCTGGTCCTTGGCGGTGAGTTTCTCGATAGCCTTTTTGATGGAGGCGGACGACACACCCAGGCGCATGAGGATGTCCATGGCCATGCCGTTGCCCTCTTCGACGATGCCGATCAGCAAGTGCTCGGTCGACACGTAGGTCTGGTTGTTCTCACGCGCCACGCGGAACGAACGCTCCATCACGCTAATGACGAGCGGCGTAAAGGCGAGCTTGGCCGCCTCGGTCTCCTCGCTGGGCTCGGGAACCGTGGTCTGGACCTCTTTGAGAGTATCCATGATGTCATCGTAGGAGATGTCGAGCGAACGCAGTGCCTCGGCGGCAATGCCCTCGTCCTCCTTGGCAAGCGCGAGCAGCAGGTGCTCGGTGCCCACCTTATTTGAGTGCAGATCGAGCGCCTCTTGCTTGGCCATGGACATGACCTTACGCGCGCGATCGGTAAATCTATCTAACATGCTCGTTTCCTTACATGAGTTCATCGAAATCAAAACGCCCGCCCGTCGGCGGCGCTTTTGTCTCTTTACCCACAGGTTGTCTATGTTAACAGCTGGAGGAATATCTATAAACCCGGCTCACATGAATGCAGGTTATGACCGCATCGCGGGACTCACCGCGCGATGCGCGACAGGCGCCCCGCAAGAGAAACCCTAGGTGTCTTTCACCACGTCGGGACTCGTCGCACGCGATGCGCGATAGGCATCGGCCTCCTTGGAGACGCGTTCGAGCAGCTCGGATGTATCGACGCCCTCGACTTGCGCGACCGTTTCCACCGTCTGCATGGCGACCGCCCTCAGGTACGCGCACGCGCTGTCCCCCAGCTGCTCGAGGTCTATCTCCTCGCCGCCCTCCCGGGCAAAGCCGACCGCCATCACAAAGCCCATGATGCCCGAGACCAGAAAGCCCACCGCAAAGCTCGAATCTGCCTTGAGCTCTTCTCCGTCGGGGTGGACGATCTCTCTCACGCGGTCGATGATGATCGTATGGATGCCCTGCACGACCTGCTCGGCGGCACCCGCCCTCATGGTGATGACGATGCGCCGCAGCAGGCAGCGGACGTCGCGCCGGTCGAACGCCGAAAGGTCGCCCTCGCTCGAAAAATGCCAGAGGGCATCGGTGATAAGCTCGTTATCCTGCAGCAGCTGGGTCATGGCGATGGCGACGAGTTCATCGAAATCGTGAAAATAGTAGTAAAACGTTCCGCGATTGCACTGGGCGGCACGGGTCACCTCGCCAACCGACAGCTCGAAGATGCTGTTGTTCTCGATGAGCTCCCAAAACGCCTCGATGATACGGGTGCGTGCATCGGGCGCATCGGCGTCCTTACGCGGTCTCGCCATGCGCCTCACCGCACCCCTGCGCCTTGGCGTTCATGATGAGCATCTGAAGACGGTTCTCCACGTTGGCGAAGCTCACGTCGGGATCGTAGTCGAGCGGCAGGAACTGCGCCGTGGGATACTGCTCCTTGAGCGCATGGATGAGCCCGCGCCCCACGACATGGTTGGGCAGACACCCGAACGGCTGCAGGATCACGAAGTTGCGGCAGCCGCGCTTGGCGTGCTCGAGGATCTCCGCCGGAATCAGCACACCCTCGCCCGCATCGAACGTATGGTGCAGGATCTTATCGCTCGCGCGCACGAGCTCGGGCATGCGCGTCGGCGGCTCGTAGAGCGGGCTCGCCGCGCCCAGGCGGTCGCAACGGTCGTGCGCGAGCTCGAACAGGTTGTCCGCCGTGGCGTACCAGGCCTTTTCGGGCAGCGACAGGTCGACGTGGAACTCGCGCGACTGCGCATGCTTGTAGAAATAGGTCTTGCGGATCACGTCGGTCATGCGCGCCTCGATGACCTCGAGCCCGTTGTCCTCGAGGTAGCGCTCGATCTCGTGGTTGGCGCCGAGATGGAAATTGAGCAGGTACTCGCCCACGATGAGAACGGTCGGATGCGGGTTCGAGCGGTCGTACGGAACGGCGTCCATGATCGCAAGCGCGCGTTTGAAGCCCGTCGCCTGGCCTCTCAGCCCGGAGCGCTCCATGCCCTCGATAACCTCATCGAGCGCGCGGTCGAACGCAGCGTCCGCCGCGCCCTTCTCGAGCTCGTAGGGACGGATGCGCCTAAGCATGGCCTCGAGGGCATCGATCATGGGAAGACCGTAGGCGATCTGGATGCTCGGGCCAAGGCCGAGCTTGAAGCCCGGATGCGCATTGTGGGCATCGACGTCGTCGTTGGTGAGCACCGGGACATAGTCGTATCCCGCGTCGTCGAGCGCGCGGCGCAGCAGGGGCATGTAGTGCGTCAGTCGGCAGTCGCCGATATACTTGCCAGTCACCACGGCGACGTCGTGCGGGTCGTACTTACCACTCTCGAGTGCCGCGAGCGCCTCGCCGATCACGATTTGCGCGGGGAAGCAGATGTCGTTGTGCACATAGCGTTTGCCCAGGCGGATGGCATCCTCGCGCCCGATATCAAGGGCCTCGGCGCGCACGCCCTGATTGCGCATCGCCGCGGTCATGAGCCTGCAGAACGCATGGGAGGTGTTGGGGACCAGCGCGATCTTGTCGTGCCGGTCGCGCTTGGTGTACTTGACCTTATACGGGTCGTCGAGCGGATGGACCGCGTGCACCCGGGCGCCCTCGGCACGCTCCTCCGCGCGACGACGGTTGACCGACTCGATAAACGAACGCACGCGAATGCCCATGGGACCGGCGACGTCGCTCTCATCGAGCTTGATCATCATCGGAACCTTGGAGCCCATCTCGCCCATCATGCGCGCGATCTCGTCGGTGAGATACGCATCGTGGCCGCAGCCGAAGCTGCCCATCTGCACGAGCTCGAGCTCGGGCGTCGATGCGACGATGACCGCGCACGACAGCATGCGCGCATGGTAGTTGTTCACGATGTCGATGCGGCTGTTGGAAAGATCGACGTTGCAGACCCCCGGCACCGCATCGGGCGTCAGCACGGGGATGCCGCGCTCAGAGAAGAGCTTGGGCAGCCCGTGGTTGACCAGCGGGTCGTTGTGGTACGGGCGCGAAGCGATCACCACCGCGTAGCCGCCGTCCTCGCGCACGTTCTCGAGCACCTGCCTGCCGCGCAGCTGCAGCTGGTTCTCAAACGTCTGCTGCGCGCGGTCCGCCTGCTCGGTCGCCTTGGCAACCAGGTCGGCATCGATATCGAAGGTCTCCTTGCACCACGCCTTGAGCTGGCGGTTTCGGTCGCCCTCGTCGTACCAGTGGAACAGCGGCGTATCGAACGGAACGCCGAAACGCTCCTCCGGGTTATCGGAATTGCGCATCACGTAGGGGTATCCCTTTACGACGGCGCACATCCACTCGCTGGTAGAGGCGGTGTTTTCGGTGGGCACCGTCGTGATGATGGGCATGAAGATGCGGTCGACGCCGGCGTCGACGAGATTGCGGATGTGCCCGTGGACGAGCTTGGCCGGGAAGCACACGGTGTCGGATGTGACGTGCGCCAGACCGCGCTCGTACATCGCCTTGGTGCTGCGTCCCGAGACGCGCACCTTAAAGCCGAGCGTGCTGAAGAACGTCGACCAGAACGGCATGGTGTCCCAGAACTCGAGCACACGGGGAATGCCGATCGTGACATCGCGCCCCCCGCAGACGGGAACCGTGGGGCACGACTCGAACAGCAGCTTCTCGCGGTCGACAAAGAGATTGGGGGCAGCCGCGGTCCGGTCGCGCCCCGTGCCGGGTGCCTGTGCCTCGCAAGCACCCTGCGGACGCAGCTCCTCCGCCGCGGGAACCTCGCGCACGAGCTCATCCCATGAGATGGCGCCGCCGCGCGGGCAGCGATTGCCCGTGACGTAAAGCGAGCCGTCGCCAAATGCCACGACCGCGCGCTGGCAGCGGTTGTTGCACCGACGGCAGGTAACGCCGCCGAACTCGCGATGCTCGAAGCGCTCCACGGCATCGAGCCCGATAAACGACGTGCCGGCGTCGCCCTTGCGGCATTCCTCGCGCGCGAGCAGGGCGATACCGATAGCGCCCATCAGCCCCGGGTGGGGCGCACGCGTGACGGGTTTGCCCAAATACTGCTCGAATGCGCGCAGCACCGCGTCGTTTCGGAACGTGCCGCCCTGGACGACGACTTTGTCGCCCAGACGGTTGAGATTTGAAACGCGAATGACCTTGGTGAACACGTTCTCGATAATCGAACGGCAGAGACCGGCCATGATGTCGCCCGGACCCTTACCGCGCCGCTGCTCGGAAACGACGCTGCTGTTCATGAACACCGTGCAGCGGCTGCCGAGAACGGCGGGGGCTTTGGACGAAAATGCCTCGGTCGCGATATCCTCAACGGCTATTCCGAGGTTTTTGGCAAAACCCTCGAGGAACGAGCCGCAGCCCGCAGAGCACGCCTCGTTGACGACGATATCGGTCAGCACGCCGTGGTTGAGCCAGATGGCCTTCATATCCTGTCCGCCGATGTCGAGCACGAAGGTCGCATCTGGAACGCATGCGCACGCGGCGCGGGCGTGCGCGACCGTCTCGACCGTATGGTAGTCGGCGTGGAACGCGCGCGCGAAAAGCTCCTCGCCGTATCCCGTGGTGCCCACGGCATCGATCGCAAGCGTGACTCCCGCTGTCTCCCAGCGGTTCTTCAAGCTGACAAGACCCTGTTGGGCGACGTCGAGCGGTCTGCCGTTATTAGACGCGTAGAACGAATCGACAAGCTCACCCGCCTCATCGACCAGGGCGAACTTGGTCGTCGTGCTCCCCGAATCGATACCGAGCGCCACACGCACCGTCTCTCCGGGCGCATACGCATCCGGACCCTTTGCCGGCGTCTCTTTGCCATGGCGTGCCGTAAAATCCGCCTGCTCGGCAGGTGTGGCAAAAAAGGGCTGGGCAAGACGTCCCTCCCCGCTTGCAGGCGCGACCGTCTCGAGCTTATCCAGCCGGACAAAAGCGTCGGGAAGGTCGATCGGTTGGGACGATGCGAACATGTCGGTCAGCGACAGGGCGGCACCGCGCGCGACCATGATCTGCGGCTCGCGCGGGACGATAACCTGATCGTCCGATAGATTCAGTTGCTCCCGGAACACGCGGACCAGCGTGGGGTTGTAGGCGAGCGTACCGCCCTCGAAGATTACCGGCGGCTCGATGTCGATACCCTGGGCCAGACCGCCGATCGTTTGGCGGGCGACCGCGTGAAGCGCCGAAAGCGCCAGGTCGGTGGTAGGAATGCCCTCGTTGAGCAGCGGCTGGATATCGGTCTTTGCGTACACGCCGCAGCGGCCCGAGACCTCGTGGACGGTCGTTCCCCGGCTTGCGAGCTGCTCGAACTCGCCCGATTCGGTGCCGACCCCCATGAGCTTTGCCATCTCGTCGATAAATGCACCGGTACCGCCTGCGCACGAGCCGTTCATGCGCATGTCGGCAACCTCGATGTCTCCCTTATCGTTGGTGCGGAAGAAGATCATCTTGGCGTCTTGGCCGCCCAGCTCGATGGCGCAGCGCGTCTGCGGATAGAACCTGCTGATCGCGAGCGCGTTGGCGACCACCTCCTGAACGTACGAGGCGCCCAGCGCGGTCGCGATATCGCGCGCACCCGAGCCGGTCACCGCAACGCGCAGCGACTCATGGGGAAAGCGCTCGGCGAGCTCGCCGAGCATGGCGCGCACGCTCGCTGTCTGACACGCCCCGTGGCGGCGATATCCCCACCACGCCTCGGTCATATCCTCGTGCATCGCGTAAACTTTGGTCGTCGTCGACCCTACGTCCAGTCCTACTAGCAACGCCATAATGCTCCGTCTCTCGCATTTTTCCTGCTAGAGATATACCACTCTACGTAATACAACAGACTGTTGTATTTAAACTCCGTATAAAACGCGGCTGCCGAAACGCTTCAGCAGCCGCCGAATGCACCAACAGATTGTTCTGCGCGCTAGCACGTCGGGCAACGGAGCAGCACGGGCCCTCCGGTCATGCGCACCGCTCACGCCCGCGATGTCGCCGAGAGAGCTATCCACGCTTAGGGCTCCAACCAAGCAAGTCGCCCGCGCTCAGCAGATCCCTAAGCGAGCTACTCGCACTCAGGAGCCATAGCCTGCTCCAAGAGCTCGGCATGCTCCTCCTCGAAAACCGTCCCCACAGGGAAGGCGCGACGGAAGACGAAGTGGGAAATCGGACCGGCTACCAAAAGGTTCCACGGCAGCGCCATCACAAAATTATGCGGGATGTTGATCATCCAGATCGCGGGCACGGAATACAGGTTCGCAAGGATGCCGCCGGGCATGTGCGTCAGACCCTCGCAGGCACCGTAAAGCGACATGATGATGACCATGGGAACGACCATGCAGGAGCTGACGGCGAGCGTCATGGCAAGTGGCGAGCTCTTGCCCGGCGTGACCAAGTACTTAAAGGCGAAACCCTTGGCGAGCGGGCTGGCGACGAACCAGTCGCAGCACATGGCAAAAATGTAGGCAACGGGGAAGCCGAGCCACGCAGCGGCAACAACCTCGCCGTTGATGGCCCCGTGCTGTAGGGCAACGTTGTAGATGCTCATCCAGAGCACCATGCAAAAGCACATGATAAAGGTGAACAGCAGGCTCTCTCGTTTGTTGATAGGCATAAAGGGCAGATTCCTCTCTGTGTTGTGCCGCGGCGCCACGCAACAAAAACGGGCGGGCAAGATGGAGCTGTTGGAACTTCATCTCGCCCGCCCGTGGTACGCGCGTCTGCGACTACTTATGTGGTGGAACCAGCCTAGCACGAAACGCATGCGCTTCGTAAGCGTTGAGTTTATGAAGATGCAGGGCACCAATAATCCCCCCGACCCCATAAGTTGCGGTGGAATACGGACTGTTTTGACCCTTTAAGCAGCAATTCAGTCCCTATTTCACCGCAACGGGGGTGCGGACGATTTCTTGGACCGCGCCTAGGCGTATCCAAGCTTCCTGCGGTACTCCATCGGGCTCAGCCACCC
>UROR01000030.1 GCA_900549535.1 uncultured Collinsella sp.
GAATTTAAACGGCTGAAAAAGGGGCATCGACCTGCGCCGATGCCCCTAAAGTAGACACACATTTTGTCCTATAAGCCGCGGAGCCGGGCCTTAGTTGTTAGGATGACGGAACTCGATTACTCGACAGTAACGCTCTTGGCGAGGTTTCGGGGCTGGTCGACGTCGCAGCCGCGCAGGATGGCGACCTCGCGGGCGAGCAGCTGCAGTGGAACGCTCGCCGTAATGGGGCTGAACACGTCGCGGACTGCCGGCACGCGGATGATGCAGTCGGCGATCTTGTTGATCTCCTCGTCGCCCTCGGTGGCAACGACGATGACCTTGGCGCCGCGCGCCTTGCACTCCATAAGGTTCGACACGGTCTTGTCGTAGGTGGCACTCTTGGTGGCCACGGCGATGACAGGGAAGCCCGGGTCGATCAGGGCAATGGGGCCATGCTTCATCTCACCGGCGGCATATGCCTCGGCGTGCAGGTAGCTGACCTCCTTGAGCTTGAGCGCGCCCTCGTAGGAAATAGCGGCACCCATGCCACGGCCCACGAACAGCGCCGACTGCGCGTCCTTGCACAGCAGGGCAGCCTCATGAACGGCCTCGGTTTGGGTATCCAAAATCCACTGGATCTGCTCGGCCGTATCGGAAAGCTCGCGGAACAGCATGCGCGCCTGCTTGGTGGTCAAGCGGTACTTGACCTGCGCCAGCAGCAGGGCCAAAAGTGTAAGGCTCACGACCTGGCCGATGAAGCTCTTGGTCGAGGCGACCGCGATCTCCTTGTTGGCCTTGGTGTAGATGACGCCGTCGCTCTCACGCGCCACGGGGCTGCCCACCACGTTGGTGATGCCGAAGACCTTGGCACCCTTGATGCGCGCGTCGCGAATGGCGGCAAGGGTATCGGCCGTCTCGCCCGACTGGGACACGGCAACGACAAGCGTCGTCGGCGTAATGATGGGATTGCGATAACGGAACTCGCTGGCCGCCTCCACCTCGGTGGGGATGCGAGCCCAGCCCTCAATGAGATTCTTGGCAATGAGGCCAGCGTGATAGCTGGTGCCGCAAGCGATCACGTAGACGCGGTCGATGTCGTTGAGCTCCTCGAGCGAAAGGCCCAGCTCGTCGATGTCGAGCTCGCCGGCCGGCGTCATACGACCGACCAGCGTGTCGCGCACGACGCGCGGCTGCTCGTGAATCTCCTTGAGCATAAAGTCGGGATAACCGCCCTTTTCTGCCATGTCCAGGTCCCAGTCGATGTGGGTGACCTTGGGCTCGATAACGTTGCCGGCCTCGTCGGTGTACTCGACGCCTGCGGGCGTGAGCTTGGCAAACTGACCGTCCTCGAGCACCACGACATCGCGGGTGGCGTCGATGAGCGCGATGACATCGGAAGCAACATAGGAGCCGGTTTCGCCCACACCGACTACGATCGGGGAATCCTTGCGGGCCACGGCGATCACGCCGGGCTCGTCAGCGCACACGGCGGCCAGACCATAGGCACCGACCACGTGGGTGCAAGCCTCGCGCACGGAGGCCATCAGGTCGTGCGTCTCGGCATAGGCCTCTTCGATCAGATGCGCGAAGACCTCGGTATCGGTCTCGCTCTTAAAGTGGTGGCCGCGACCCTCCAACTCTTCGCGCAGCTCGGCGAAGTTCTCGATGATGCCATTGTGGACGATGGCGATACGACCGTCGCAGCTGGTGTGGGGGTGAGCGTTAACGACGGAGGGCTTGCCGTGGGTGGCCCAACGGGTGTGGCCGATACCGCAGGTAGCGTCGCTGTCGATATTGGAAAGCTCGCTCTCCAAGCCCGCGACCTTACCCACGCGGCGGATGACATCGAGGTGCGCCGCGGCGCCCTCGCCCACCTCGAGCGCGACGCCCGAGGAGTCATAGCCGCGATACTCCATACGCTTGAGGCCCGTGACCAGGATGTTCTTTGCAATATCAGAGCCGGTGTAGCCGACGATTCCGCACATAGGATAAATCCCTTCGTTCGCGTGACTGCAAGACGTCCACGCACAGGGGGCGCTGAGACGTATAACGTTCGAGTATTGTACTCACGCAAACGCAAGCTGATATACCAGAAGTGGTATCTCAACTTAGATACCACCCGATGCACACACGTCCAGCCGGTCCAAACCACCACAAAAGCACCTGTCCCCTTCGTGGTGGTCGCGTTGGCAACGGCGTTTCCCCAGATAAACCTGCCAAAATAAACCTGTCCCTTTTTGGTAGGTTTAGGATGCTACAATCTGGCTTGTACTTGAAACGCATCAAAGGGGCCGCTATGGCAAAGGTAAAAATCAGCGACGTCGCGCGCGAGGCCGGGGTTTCGCTGGGCACGGTTTCCAACGCGCTCAACCACCCCGAAAAGCTGCGCCCCGAGACCCTCAAGCTCATCAACGAGACCATCAATCGCCTTGGCTACCTGCCCAACCAAAGCGCCCGTCAGCTCGCGGGCGGCGCCACCAAGTCCTTTGGCCTGGTGCTCCCCCGTCTCGATCACGGCTTTTCGCTCCAAATCGCCAGCGGCGCCCACAACGAGGCCCGCAAGCACGGCTACGACTTGCTCATCGCCAACGCCGATAACGACGACATTCTCGAGGACCATTACCTGCGCTATTTTATGGGCACGCAGATGTCCGGCGTCATGGTTCAGCCCATGGCGTCCCCCGACTGGCATCCGGCCATGACTAAAATGCCCGTGCCGATCGTCCATCTGGACATCCATTGCTCCGAGCCCGGCTACTACGTAGCGGCCGACAACGAGGCCCAGGGTCGCATCATTGCCGAACTTGCCATCGCCCGCGGCGCACGCCATATCACCGTTGTGGGTAGAGCAGCATTTATGCAACTCACCCTGCGCGTCCTTGGCATTCATAAGGCGCTCGCCCTGCACCCCGATATCAAGATCGAAGTCATCGACGCCGGCGAATGGAATACCGCCGCCGACGGCTACGGCATCGGCGCCCAAATCGCCGCGCGCCCCGCCGACGAACGCCCCGATTTTGTCGTCGGTCTGACCGACGTGCTGGCCTCGGGCGTCATCTCGGCGCTGGTCGACAAAGGCATCGCCGTCCCCGGGCAAGTACGCGTAGCAGGTTGCGATGGCAACCCACTCGCTTGGAGCGGATCGGTCCCGCTCACTACGGTAGCGCCCCCGGGCTACGAGATTGGCCGCAAGGGCGTTCAATTGCTCATGGAGCAAATTGAGAACAAGGCCCCGGCAAAGACCAAGCACGTCCACATCGGCTCTGCCGCGCGCACCGTCACCGCGGTCACGGCCATCGAGGACATCAACCGCCAAGAACTCGTGCGGCCGTTCCTGCTGGAACGCGCCAGCACCCAGGCAAGCAGCCAGACCGACGCCACGGCCATCAACCTCGGTGCGTATCTATAGCACACCCGCAAGTATGCTAAGTCGCCGCTCAAGCAAAAGGGGCCCGACCATTGCCGGACCCCTTTTGCTTGAGCGCAAACGTGGGCAATTGCTCGTTTCAACACCGCAATTGTCTAGCGCACGGCCTTGACCGCCGCCGCCAGATCGAACAGCGTATCGAGCACGGCCTCGCAGCCATCCACCACGTCCTGCGGCAGCGGCACGATATCGGGGACGGCGAAGACATGGCATCCGGCCGTGATGCCCGAGACGCAGCCGTTGCGCGAATCCTCGACCACGGCACATTCCTCGGGAGCAAAGCCCGCGCGCTCGCAGGCGAGCAGATACATCTCGGGGTCGGGCTTGCCGTGCACGACGTCCTCGCCACACGTTACCGTTTCAAACTTGTCAAAAAGACCGACCATCTTAAGGTTGCGCTCGGCCGTAACGAGGCGCGACGACGTCGCTAGACCCACGTGATAGCCCGCAGCCAGCAGCTCGTCTAGGCACTCGGCGGCACCGGCCTTAAGTTCCAGTTCGGTCTTGACCATCTCGTCGCGAATCTCCTTGTGGCGACGATAGATCGCCTCGGTGGTTTCGTGGCTGCCATAATGCTTATCAAGGATGTCCATAACATCGGGCAGCGTGCGGCCGATAAACTGATGGATCAGCGCTTCATCAATCGCGAGCCCCAGCTCAGCGGCGCCTGCCTTCCAGGCCTTAATCCCCAAACGCTCGGTATCGACCAGCGTTCCATCCATGTCAAAAATAACAGCCTTGATCATATCGGTCCCCCATCGACTCTCGCTGTCGCGTTGCTGCAACTCTACCGCATTTGGCAACTTGTATATAACGTATATGCCATATTGCACTTTCGTTACACAGATAGAAGTCTTATGGCAAGTAACGCATTAGGATTATAGTTTTCGATCGAGTACTCAACGATAAGGATCGTTTCATGATTTTAGACACCACGGCACCCGCAGAGGAGCTTCAAGACAAGCTATCGGCGCTCGAACAGCTGCTTTTGGCATACAGGCGCGTGGCTATCGGGTTTTCCGGCGGCGTTGACAGCAGCTTTTTGGCCGCCGTATGCGCCCGCGTCATGCCTACCAATACCCTCCTCGTCCATCTCACCACGCCGCTCATCGGCACGCCCGAGCAGGCTTCGTTTGAGCAGTCCGTTGATGGGCAGGCCAATGAGGGGCCGCATTTTAAGCTCCCCGTGCTCAATCTTTCGGTTGATCAGCTGCAGCTCCCCCAAGTAGCCTGCAACGATGCCAATCGCTGCTACCACTGCAAGCACGCCGGCTTTACCGCCATCGTCAACCACGCCAAGTCGCTCGGCTTTCCCACCGTCATCGATGGCAGCAATGCAAGCGATCGCGGTGACTACCGCCCCGGCATGCGTGCGGCAGAAGAGCTCGGCGTACGCTCACCCCTTATGGAGGTCGGCTTTACCAAGGACGAAGAGCGCGAGCTGCTGCGCGCATGGGGTTATCCCGTTTGGAACCTGCCGGCGGGAGCATGTCTTGCCACGCGCGTCCCCACGGGCGAGGAGCTTACGCGCGAGAAGGTCGATTTAATCCGCGCCTGCGAGGATTACCTGCACGATCTTGATCTGGCACAGGTACGCGCGCGCTTGATCGGCGGCTGCATGCATATCGAGGCCGCACCCGCAGATGTCGCCAAGATTGCTGCCCTCGGCGGCAACGCCGTCGATGCCGAGGGCAAAACCCCGCTGCCCGCCGTTATCGAGTCCGCGCTGCGCGAACTGGGCTGCGACCATATCTCCCCCGAGGTCACCCCCTACATCCACGGCAACATGAATCTTTAGGTTACGCCGTTTTACAAACGGCGTAACTGCTCGGCGCTGCGCGGGCCCCGGGCACGGCAATCTGACGTTCAACTTCACGGGCGCGACCAAAAGGTCAGCGCCCGCTTGTTTCACGTCACCTTACCGCACCCGGAGCCCGCTCGCTCGCATATGCTCAACCTGCACTGCGTTAACTGACCTGCCAATAAGGGACAGGTTTATTTTGGCAGGTTTTATCTGGGGAAATATCGCGAGGCAGTCGCCCCCCCTAGCACCCATCTCACTTCGAGAGACACAAGAGGGGCGACTCGCCTGCATCTACTTCTTCCGATAGCGGCGGTTGCGGCTCGTCGACGAACCCATTACTTCGATGAGCCCTTTATCCTCCATTTTTGGCAGATGGTAGCGGACGGACGAATTTTGGCATTCCGTCTCTCTAAAACAATAGATTTATCTCTCTAACGTTTCGTATATCTCTCTAACTTTAGAGAGATAAGCGCCTTGTTTTAGAGAGACATTTAGAGAGATGTATCGAATTCACTGTTAGATTGCCCAATGTTATCTCTTTAACTAGCTTTCTCTTTAGAGAGACATTTAGAGAGACGAGCGCAATCTCTCTAATCAAGGGCTCCACTCTTTAAGGTGCACACTTCCTAACCGTGCCCTAAGTTGCGGTGAAATAACTCACGATTAGCCTGCCAAAAAGCGACAGGTTTATTTTGGCAGGTTTTATCTGGGGAAACGCAAATAGGGCCGTGACACCCATACGGCGTCGCGGCCCTTTTCCTTGGAGAAGGATCAATTGATTGAACGGGATGACCGTTCTAGTCTTCGAGTCCGCTATTGATGAGCTCCGCAATCTCAACGGGATCGGTGCTCGCGCGCACCTTGTCACGGAAGCCGGCGTCCATCAGCATCACGGCAGCCTTGGAGAGCAGACGCAGGTGCGTAGTTCCGGCCTCGCCGGCGGGCACGTACAGCGCGAGCGCAACATCGACGGGCACCCCATCGAAGCTCGGCCATTCAACGGGCTCGGTCAGTTTAAGCACGGCAACGCCCGGCGTGTGGATCGCGTCGCTTTTGGCATGCGGAACGGCAAAACCGGCGACAAGGCCGGTCTCGGCCTCGTTCTCGCGAGCAATGAAGGCGGCCTCTACGGCAGATGCGTCATCGGCAAAGCCGAGCTCGATGGCCTGCTCGGACAAATAATGTAGGGCGTCCTCGCGCGAGGCGGCGGTATACCCGATTGTCACTTGGTTGGCAGATACAAATCCCATGGAAACCTTCCTTACAACACGGACCTGACCGCAGCTTCGATGCCGTCGGCGTCCAAACCGTACTTGTGCAGCAAATCGACCGCAGGGCCGGACTCGCCATACACATCGCGCACGCCGACGCGACGCATCGGCACCGGATGCTGCTCTGCGAGCACCGAGGCCACGGCCTCGCCAAGACCACCGATAATCGAATGCTCCTCGGCGGTGACCACGCGACCGGTCTTCTTGGCGCTGGCAACCACCAGGCGCTCATCAAGCGGCTTGATCGTGTGCATATTGATGACCTCGGCATCGATACCATCGGCAGCGAGCGCCTCGGCAGCCTCAAGCGCCTCGGCGACCATAAGGCCACAAGCGATGATGGTCACATCGGACCCCTCGCGCACGACCACGCCGCGACCAATCTTGAACTCATAGTCCTCGTGATCGTTAATGACCGGCGTTGCCAGGCGTCCGAAGCGCATGTAGACCGGTCCCTCAAACTCATAGGCGGCGCGCACGCAAGCGCGAGCCTCGATGTCATCGGCGGGAACGATTACCGTCATACCCGGGATCGTGCGCATGAGTGCGATATCCTCGCAGCACTGGTGCGTGGCGCCGTCTTCACCGACCGAGATACCCGCATGCGTGGCACCGATTTTGACGTTGAGGTGCGGATAGCCAATGGAATTACGCACTTGTTCGTACGCGCGACCGGCGGCAAACATCGCAAAGGTGCTCGCAAAGGCGACGTGGCCCGTGGTCGCGATGCCGGCGGCGAGCCCCATCAGGTTGCTCTCGGCAATGCCGGCGTCGTAGAAGCGCTCAGGGTGCGCAGCCTTAAACTTACCGGTCTGCGTGGCGGCGGCCAGGTCGGCATCGAGAACCACAAAGTCATCGCGCTCATTGCCCAGCTCGACAAGTGCCTCGCCATAGCTAACGCGCGTGGCGACTTTCTTGACGTCTGCCATTAGAGCTCCTCCCCTGCCGCTGCGAGCTCGGCCATGGCCTGCTCAAACTGTTCATCGTTGGGTGCCTTGCCGTGCCAGCCCACCTGGTTTTCCATAAAGGAGACGCCCTTGCCCTTCACCGTCTCGGCGATAATGGCCACGGGCGAGTCGCTCACTTTGCGGGCCTCGGCAAAGGCGGCGGCAATCTGCGCCATGTCGTTACCGTCGGCGAGCTCGATCACATGCCACTTAAAGGCGCGGAACTTGTCAGCGAGCGGCATCGCCGAGTTGACCTCATCGATCGTGCCATCAATCTGCAAGCCGTTGTGGTCGACGACGGCAACAAGATTGTCGAGCGCATGGTTGCCGGCAAACATGGCCGCCTCCCACACCTGGCCCTCCTCGCACTCGCCGTCGCCCAGCAACGTGTAGACGCGGTAGCTGTCACCCCAGTGCTTTGCGGCGAGTGCCATTCCAACCGCGGCGGAGATGCCCTGACCGAGCGATCCGGTGGACATATCGATGCCAGGGGCGTCGTTCATGTTGGGATGGCCCTGCAGTCGGCTGCCAATATGACGCAGCGTCTCGAGCTCTTCGACGGGAAAATAGCCGCGATTTGCCAACACCGAATACAGGCCCGGCGCCGCGTGACCCTTGGAGAGCACAAAGCGATCGCGATCGGCCTTGTGAGGGTCGGCAGGATCGATATTCATTTCCTCAAAGTACAGATACGCCATGATGTCGGCAGCACCGAGCGATCCACCCGGGTGTCCCGACTTGGCCGCGTGAACCGCAGTCACGACACCCTTCCTGACCTCATTGGCGACCTTCGCCAGCTCGTGGTTGGTCATACGAATTCCTCTCTTGAGAACAACCCCGGCACCGGATGACGCGATGCCGGGGCAATCCACTCGTTAAGCCTGAGCGACGACCTTCTGCCAGTCAGCCTCAAAAGAGGCGAGGCCCTGGTCGGTCAGCGGATGATGCAGGCACTTCTTGAGAGCGGCCATGGGCACGGTCGCAATATCGGCACCGAGTAGCGCGGCCTGGGTCACGTGGTTGGGCGTACGAACCGAGGCGGTGATGATCTCGACGGTGTCGTCGACGTTCTTGCCCGTCCAGTCGTAGTTCTTAATGCAGGTCACGACGTTGTCGAGCTGCGAGATACCGTCCTCGGCGATGTCATCGAAACGACCGACAAACGGGCTGATGTAGCGAGCACCGGCATTGGCGGCCATAAGGGCCTGCGTCGGCGAGAAGACGAGCGTCATGTTGACGCGCACGCCAGCATCGGCCAGCGCACGGCAGGCGGCAAGGCCGGCCTCGCACACGGGAAGCTTGACCACGATGTTGGGGGCGAGGGCGGCAAGGCGCTTGCCCTCCTCGATCATACCCTCGGCAGTGGTAGCGGTAGACTCGGCGGAAACGGGCAGGCCCTCGCAGAGCTCGGCAATCTTGAGCATATGCGGCTCAAAGTCGGCAAGCTTGCCGCCGGTCTTGGCGTACAGGGACGGGTTGGTGGTAACACCGGCCAGGCAGCCCCAGCTCTTGGCCTCGGCGATCTCGTCCAGATTGGCGGTATCGATAAAGAACTTCATGGTGCAAACTCCTTCGAAGGAATCCAAAACTCAAAAAATAGGACAAAGGGGATGTCCCTTTGTCCTATGTGCCGGGCCTGCGGCTGGGACATGCCCCAGGCCCGGCGTCGCGTAGGAAAAGCTACTTACTCGGCAAGAGCGGCCTCGATGCGGGTCGTGACGCCCTTGAGGTTAAGACCGACGACGTACTGCTTGATCGGGCGCTTGATGTGCTCGATGACAAAGCGCTTGCCGTCGATGTCCTGAGCGGCGAGGTTGCGGTAGAGCTTCTCGACCTGCTCCTTGACCTCGGGATCGTTGAACGCATAGTGACCGGAGACATCCAGGATCTTCAGGCTGAGCTCATCGTCGGCAAGAATGTCGTCGACCTGCAGGTTGACGTCGTCGCCAGTCATCCACTTGCGCCAGCGCTCGGTCTTGATAGCCTTGACCAGCAGGGTGTGATACAGGTCGGAGGGGTCATCGCACAGACCGTTGTCGACCAGGATCTGCTCGGTGGCGCAGAGCTTGAGGTAGGCGCGGGTCTCCTCGGTGCCATACTGCGGAGCAACGTTGGAGGCGGTCACGTGTGCCGGGATGTGCTCGAGCAGCGTCGCGTCGTCCAGATAGTCGGCGTTGTGCTCCTTCAGGCCCACGCCGTAGCGCTTAGCCATGTCGGCGAGCTCGCGGGCATTCTTGAAGTTGTAATGGCCGACCTGCTCCGTCCAGCGGGTAAGGGTGCCGGTCTGGCCGACGATAAAGGTGGGCATGGGGCAGCCGCGCTTCTCGAGCTCGGGCTGCAGCTGAGAAATGAACTCCTCGTACTTATCGGTAGAGGTCAAGCCGCCATTGGTCTCCTCGGTACCGACCTCATAGGCGACCTCGGGCAGGTTATGCTCGCGACGGTACTGCTCAAGGTAGTCGATAAGATCGATCGTGCGGCGAAGCACCACGTCGAGCGGAATAACCTTGCCGATCTGATAGGGATCCTTGGTGGGGTCGACCATCAGCAGGTCAAAGCCTGCCTCCATGTCGGCGACGAAGGACTTGCGGGCGAGCTCCATGGCCTCGTCCTCGGGCAGGTGGGCGTTACGCTCCTCGTCGCGCTGCCACGGACCGCCGTGATCTCGGCACAGGTAGTACGGACCGGTGTAACCCACCTCGTCGGCGACCTTCTTGATGTCGGCGGCAAAGCGCGTCTGGTCCCAACCGTTGACGTAGCCGGCGCCCATCTCGTCCATATCGACCTGGTTGCGGCTGGCGATAAACATGGGCGGGAAATCCTCGTCCTTGGCAAGCTCGAACACGGCCTGAATCAGGTTGGGGCTCATGGGGCCAATGCCGACCATGGTTGCGTGATCGCCGCTATCCTGCAGTTTGAGCATGCCCTGAACGGCCTGGCGGATGGTGAGGTTGGACATTTTGTTCTCCTTCTCCAGAGGATTTTTGACAAAAGTTCCCTGGGACCCAGATGTGGGCCCTATCAGTACGGATGGATTTTGTTGTGTAGGGGCGGTTGTGCGGAGTCAAATCCATCCCTCCGCACAACCGGAGTCCTTAAAGGTTTACTTGGCCTGCTTGTCGAGCGTGGACTTCATGGCAATCAGGATTGCAGCGGCGACCACGGCGCCAATCACGATGTCCAGGCAGAACAGCGCGACGTTGTTGGTGGCAAGGGCGACGATAAAGCCACCGTGCGGGACGTAGCAGTCGATACCCTGGAAGGCGGCGAGCGCCGCGCCCACGGCAGAGCCGATGCAGATGCCGGGCAGGGTGTGGCCAAGGTCCTTGACCGCGAAGGGGATAGCGCCCTCGGTAATGCCGATGCAGCCCATGAACAGTGCGGAGATACCCATCTGGCGATCGGCGTCATCGAACTTGTTCTTGGCGATGAGCGCAGCAAGGCCGCAGGCAATCGGGGGAATGGCGACGGCGACGCGGAACATGCCGTTGGGGCCATAGATGCCGGAGGCCATGATGGCCATGGTGAAGGTCGAGGCGGTCTTGTTGATGGGGCCACCCATATCGAAGGCGGTCATAACGCCAATGACCAGACCCAGGACAACTGCGGAACCGCCCTGCAGGCTGCCGAGCACGCCGGTGAGCCAGTCCATCACAAAGCCAAGCGGCGTGGCCAGGATGTAGATATAGGCCATGCCCAGGACAAGCGAGGTCAGAATCGGGATGATCAGGATGGGCATGATGGTCTGGATGGTGTTGTTGACCTTCCAGGTCTTCATCCAGCGGACAAAGTAGCCGCAGATGACCGCCATGATCATGGCGCCCAAGAAGCCGGTCGAAACGCTGTTGCCGTTAGGGGTAACGACTGCGTTGTTGACCAGGTAGCCCAGGACAAAACCGGGGGCGAGCGCGGGCTTGCCGGCCATCGAGTAGGAGATGTATGCCGCAAGCACCGGGATCATCATGGAGATGCCGGCCATGCCGATGGTGTTAAGGCTCACCATCAGCGGGTTCGTAACCTCCATGCCGTTGTCGCCGGCGGTACCGGATGCCAGCGAGAAGGCAAGAAACACGCCGCCGATAACGACGATGGGGATAAAATAGGAAACGCCGGTATTGAATGCATTGAGCAGCGTCTTGCCAGGATCGGCAAAGATAGACTGCTTGGACGCCGGTGTCGGGGCCTGCGGGGCAGCGGAGACGGCCTTCTTCTCTGCCTTGGCCTCGGCCTTGGGCGCGTCAACGGCGCCACCCGTCGCCTTGATGATCTCAATGGCCTGGTCGATGATCTTTACCGGATCGGCGATTACATCCGAGGTGCCGACCTTCAGGAACTTGCCCTCGGCCATCTTCTGCTCAAAACGGTCCTCGTTCTCGACACCCACGTCGACGGACTCCAGGACCAGGTCGGCGGAGTCCACGTCTTCCTGCGTGAGCTCATTCTCGATACCCAGGCCACCCTGAGCCTCGACCTTGCACTCGATGCCACGGGCGGCGCATTCATCCTGAATCGCCTTCTGGGCCATATACGTGTGG
The DNA here is from genome assembly GCA_900549535.1 of uncultured Collinsella sp. Lineage (GTDB taxonomy): Bacteria > Actinomycetota > Coriobacteriia > Coriobacteriales > Coriobacteriaceae > Collinsella. The sequence goes on from UROR01000030.1 coordinate 11,964, forward strand.
GCGATACCCACAGTACAGGCGGCAACGCCTACGATCTTCATTGCTTCCCTCTTTTCATAGAGTTGCGTGCGCAAGACACCGTTTGCGGAGGCCTCCGGAGCATCCCCTGCCGTTTGGACTTGCTGTCTTTTCGACAAGAACAATATAGGTGCTCGTTTTTCTTAATGCCAGCTTATTTCGGTAAACGCGCAGGTCAGAGCGTTGGTTATGCGATTTAGTTATGCGTTTAACCAAAAATGAATCCTGCGATTTTGCCCTCGATTTCAAAAGTCAAGAAGTATTTGATTTTCTCGGTAGACGGCAGATGCGCATGCCGGTCACAAATTTCGACCCCACCCGTATGCCGCATTTGTTGCATACTCATATGAAAGGAAAAAGCCGCTCACCGAAGCGTATCCTTCACCAAGACTCAAAGTCATCATGTTGGAAAATGCTCATCTGTCGGAAGGAGTCGCTGTGGCAAAACAGCGCGTTACGATCGCAGACGTCGCTCGAGAGGCGGGAACCTCGACGGCAAGCGTCTCGTATTACCTCAACGACAAACGAGAAAAGCTTAGCGAGAAGACGCAGAACAAAATCGCGCGCGTCATTAAGGAACTCGGATACGTTCCCAACGCCCAAGCGCAGACGCTCACCGGCAAGCAAACCCACGTCATTGCCATCATCATTTTGGATAACACCAACAAATGGGCGGGGCTCGTTCTCAATGGCATGGAGCAGGTCATGCTCCCCGCGGGCTACCAGACGGTCGTTTGCACGAGCAACTTTAACCCCGAGACCGAGCTCATGTACGTCGACAAGATGCTCTCGCTGGGCGTCGATGGCTTTATCATCCAGCCCACGGCAAACTTCAAAGCCGTGCATGACCGCATTAGACGCGCCGGCAAGCCGGTCGTCTTTTTCGATGCGGCCATCTATAGCCCAGGTACCAGCTGGATCAAAACCAACCTTTACGACGGCGTGTACAACGCCACACAGGCACTCCTCGACGCCGGCTACGAAGATTTCTTTTCCATTGCCGCCAACATGACCGAAATGCGCACCCGCATGGAGCGTTTTCAGGGGTATGCCGAGGCGCTGGCAGCGAACGGGCAGCTCTACAAAGCGATTCCCATCGATCACAACAAGCCGTCAATCAACGAGCTCACCGAATACTTTAAATTCAAGTTCAATCCCGCCAAGCGAACCCTTATCTTCGTGCAAAATCAGTGGGCACTTCCCCGTGTCTACAAGGCCCTCCAGCCAATGGCCCATCTGCTTCCGCAGCAAATCGGCCTTTTGGGACTCAACTGCGAAGACTGGACTAATCTCACCACACCGACCGTCTCCACCATCATCGAGCCCGTCGACCAAGAAGGTCGCGAAGCAGCCGAGATGCTGCTCGCCCTACTTGACGGAAGCAGCGAACCCGGCGAGCAGCGCATTCTCGAGTGCAAGCTCAACTGGCTCGACTCCACCTCGATCTAGACCGCGGGACAAATGAATCAGTAGCGTTTGTCTCAAATCTTAAGTATTTTTTCGACAGAACGGCCCTTGCCGGCTCCTGCTAGACTGGTAGATTCCCAACCGTCCATCCAGGAGCCTCAATGTCGCGCAAGCCCGCCTACAAGCAAATACTTTCCATCGGCACCACCGTGGTGCTAGGGTTTGCGCTGTTTACGGGATCGCTTGACGGGGCGCCCAAGCTGCTGTCGCCGCAAAGCGATGAGCAAGCGGCGGCTCTGGCCGAAAAACAAAACGAGAGCCCCAGCCGCACCGACGACGAGGCAGACCTGGTTGCCCGGCTCGAATCGGGAACGGCGAGCTCCCCGGACCCTCAAAACGGCCAGGACTCTGGCGATGGCTCCGATTCCGCCGCAACCGACACCGATGACGACGTTTCCGCGGACAGTGCCGCCACCCCCATCGACGAGGTCGAAAACCCCGACCTCAACCGCGCCCGCGGTGTTTATCTCAGCAGCATTCCCGACTACGCCGGCAACCCCTACGTTGCCCTTCGCGCCGACAGCACGCACCCGCTCGGCACACCATCATTCACGCTCGATGAATACGAGCGCGCTACAGAAGAGGGCTGCTTTAAGAAGTTCTCCAAGCTCGACAGCCTGGGCCGCACCCGCAAAGCACTCGCCTGCGTGGGCCCCGAATCACTCGGTCAAGGCGAGCGCGGCGATATCTCGCGTATCCATCCTGCCGGTTGGCACCAGCAGCGCTACGACTTTATTCCGGGCCAGAGCCTCTACAACCGCTGCCACCTTATCGCCTGGTCGCTCTGCGGCGAAAACGCCAACCGCAAAAATCTCCTCACCGGCACGCGCTATCTCAACGAAACGGGCATGCTGCCGTTTGAGGAGCAGATTCTCGGCTACATCCGCGACACGGGCAACCATGTGCTCTACCGCGTCACGCCCATGTACAACGAAGAGGAACTCGTCTGTCGTGGCGTGCGCCTTGAGGCGCAATCGGTCGAGGACCACGGTAAGACCCTCTGCTTCCACGCGTACTGCTACAACCTGCAGCCGCACGTGCAGATCGACTACGCCACCGGTCGCAACCAGGCATCCGGAGACTAGTGCCGACCGCGCCACCCGTAACCCAAAGATGATCTGTTTTCCTCCGTCCCCCAGGGATCAAAAAGGGCCGCCCTGGGTTACCCAGAGCGGCCCTTGCATCGGCATGTATGTTGCAGGCAAAATCACACGCTACTTGGCGCGGCCCTCCTCATAGCGCTCGACCAGCTTGGCCTGAACGTCATAAGGCACCTGCTCATAGCCAGCAGGCTTCATGGTAAAGTCGCCCGTGCCGCGCGTGATGGAACGCAGGCGCGTCGAATAATCCGTCAGCTCGGCGAAAGGTGCCTGGGCAATGACCACGGTGTCTCCGCGCTCATCGGTCTCCATGCCTGTCACGCGACCGCGCGAGGCCGAGATGTCGCCCATCACGGCGCCGGCGTAGCTCTCGGGAATAGTCACCGTGATTTCCTCGATGGGCTCCAGCACCACCGGGTCGGCATCGGCGCACGCCTTGCGCAGGCCGATGCGAGCCGCCGCGCGGAACGCCATCTCGTTGGAGTCGACGCTGTGATACGAGCCGTCGTACACAGCCACGCGAATGCCCGTGAGCGGGTAGCCGGCAATAATGCCGTCCTTCATGGTCTCCTGGACACCCTTGTCCACGGCGGGGATCAGCGAGCGCGGAATACGGCCACCTACGACCTCGTCCACAAACTCATAGCCATCGCTCGTGCCGTCGGGCCCAATGAGCGGCTCAACGCGCAGCCAGCAGTCGCCATACTGACCGGCGCCACCGGTCTGCTTCTTGTGGCGGCCCTGAGCGCTCGCCGTGCGGCGGATGGTCTCGCGATACGGGATGCGGATCGGCACGCTCTTGGCCGCGACCTTGGTGCGGTCCTCCAGACGGTTGAGCAGCACCGAAACCTGCGCCTCACCAACGGCGGAGATAATGGTCTGGCCGGTCTCCTCGTCGCGGTCGATGCTCATGGTCGGATCGGCCTTGCAGGCCTTCTCGATAAACGTGTAGAGCTTCTCTTCGTCGCCGCGATTCTCGGCCTCGATGGCAATGCGGTACTGCGAGTTGGGGAACTTAAACGCCGCAGCCTCGACCTTGCCGGTAATCGAGAGCGTATCGCCCGTCTCGGCCGCCAGCTTGGGTGCCACGATAATGTCGCCGGCATAGGCGTGACCGACCTCGGTCATGTCGCGGCCGCACATCACATACAGGTGAGCCAGACGGTCGCCCTTGCGGGTACGCGCGTTGATCAGCTCAAGACCCGGCTCAAGCGTACCCGTCAGCACCTTGATAAAGCTGATGCGACCCTGCTGCGGATCGGCCAAGGTCTTAAACACAAACGCCACCGGACGGTCATCGTCACTCGAGATCTTAAGCGAATCGCCGTCGATAAGCGGCATCTCACCGTAGTCGGTCGGCGCCGGGAAGTACGTCGCGATGTCGTCCATCAGCGAGTTGACGCCCTGCTCCTTGATGCAATCGCCCGCAAAGACCGGCACAAAGATGCGCTCGGCAATCGCCTTCGACAGCAAGCCCTCAAGCTCCTCCTGCGTCAGCGTCTCCTCGCCTTCCAGGTACTTCATCATCAGCTCATCGTCGGCCTCGGCCACCAACTCGCACAGATGGTCATGGGCCTCCTCGGCCTGGGCACGATACTCCTCGGGAATCTCCGACTCAACGGCTTCGGTGCCGTTGCAATGGCGCGCCTTCATGCGCACCAGGTCGATAATGCCGTCAAAGTCCTCGCCCTCGCCCCAGGGAAGGGTCACGGCGCCCAATCGCGTGCCAAAGCGCTCCTGCAGCAGGTCCATCGTGGTCGCAAAGCTGGCCTCGGAGCGCGACAGGCGGTTTACGAACACCGCACGCGCCAAGCGCAGGTCCTCGGCGGCATACCAGAGCTTAACCGTCGTAGGCTGCGGGCCGGCCTCGGCGTCGACCACAAACAGAGCCGTCTCGCAGACGCTCATCGCGGCAAAGGCGTCGCCGATAAAATCGGGGTAACACGGGGCATCGAGCACATTGATGCGCGCGCCCTTCCAGTCGATCGGTGCAATGGTCGTCGAGATGGAAAATGCACGCTTGACCTCTTCGGGGTCATAGTCGAGCGTGGGCTTGGTGCCGTCGTGGCCGCCCAGGCGGGCGGTCTTGCCAGAAAGGTGGAGCATGGCCTCGGCGAGTGAAGTCTTGCCCACCCCGCCTTGGCCTACGAGCACCACGTTCCTTACGTTACCGGTCTTGGGAGCACCCATGATGACCTCCTTGCAGGGCCGCGCGCATTGCGCGACGCCAACGGGGAGAGTTCGCGGTCGGTGCCATCCCGGGAGCAGCATGGTCGGCAGCCGAGCCGACTCACCCTCCAAATGTCCTATGCCACCACCCTACCCTCACGGGCGACCGTCCATGCACACCTTTCGGCACACGTATGAATACAGGCGGCGAGAGGAAGAGACAAGCTTGTGAGGCGATTATTGAACCCCGCCGATGCAAACAAAAAGCCGCCACAGACCGTAAGACCTGCGGCGGCTTCGCCTCAATTAATAGTTGAGCAAATACCTGAGCCTATCCCTCGATACGGCTCAAGAACTCACGGGTACGTTGCTCACGCGGGTGATTGATAACCTGCTCGGCCGGACCCTCCTCGACAATGCGGCCTCCGTCCATAAAGACCACGCGATCGGCAACATCGCGCGCAAACTGCATCGCGTGGGTCACGATCACCATCGTCATATTCTGCGCGGCAAGGTCTTTAATGACACGCAGCACCTCGGCCGTTAGCTCGGGATCGAGCGCCGAGGTCGGCTCGTCAAAGAACAAGATTTCCGGGTCGAGCGCCAAGGCGCGGGCAATACTCACGCGCTGTTGCTGACCGCCCGAAAGCTCACACGGAACCTTGTTCTCGTTGCCCACAAGCCCCATCTGAGCAATCAATTCATGCGCACGAGCTTCCGCCTGCTCGCGCGGGCGCTTAAGCACGCGGATCGGCGCGTCGATGATGTTTTTCATCACGGTATAGTGCGGGAACAGGTTGTAATTTTGGAACACCAGGCCGAATCGCGAGCGCGCCTGCTTGGGCACATCGCCCTTCGCATAGACCGCGCCCGAACCCGCATCCGTCACAACGGCAAGGTCGCCAAACGAGAGCGAGCCTCCGTCGAGTGTCTCGAGCAGCGTGGCACACCGCAGCAGCGTGGACTTACCGCCGCCCGAAGGCCCGATAATCGCCACGACCTCGCCGCGCTTTACCTCGAGCGAGATATCCTTGAGCACCTCATTGCCGCCAAACGCCTTGCGCGCGTTTTCGATTTTCATCACTGAGTTAGTCATGATAATAGTCCAGCTTCTTTTCGGCGGCGCCCAGCAGCATCTCGACAACGAAATTAAAGACCCAGTAAATCAGCGCCGCAATCGCAAACGGCACCATGCTCACCTGCGAGGCGACCAGCGCCTTGGCCGTCGAGAACATCTCACCCACGCCAATGGCAAACGCCAGCGACGTGTCCTTGACCAGCGTGATGATCTCGTTGCCCATCGCCGGCAGAATACGCTTGGCGACCTGCGGCATCACGATATACAGAAACGTCTGCACGCGCGAATAGCCCAGCACCTCGGCAGCCTCGTATTGACCGCGCGGAATGGACTGCAAGCCCGAGCGATAGATCTCGGCAAAGTAACCGGCGTAGTTGATGATGAACGCCACGACGCACGCCGTCCACTTGGAATCGGGCGTGAGCGAAATGCCAAACACGTAATACGGGGCAAAGTAGATGGCAAACATCTGCAGCATGAGCGGCGTGCCGCGCATGACCGAGATATAGATGCGCGCAATCCAGCGAAGCGGCGCGATTTTGCTCATGCGCATAAACGCCACGGGAATTCCCAGCGGAATCGACCCGAGCAGCGTCAACACAAACAGCTGCAAACTGACCAAGAACCCCTGGCCAAGCATCTGCATCATGACCTGAATAGACATTACTTGAGCACCCAATTATCGAAAGACAAACCATAGCTTGAATATTTATCGCAGAGGTCCTTGACCGTGCCGTCCTCGTAGAGCGCCTTGAGCGACTCGGCTACAGCATCGGCCGACTTGGTGTCGCCCTTCTTAAAGCCAACGGCGTAGTGCTCGCTGGACAGCGGCTCATCAAGCTGCGTATAGGCATCGGGCTTGGCGGCAAGCTGATACTGGGCAATCGAAAGGTCGCACGCCACGGCATCGACCGCGCCGCTCTCGAGCTGCATAAAGGCCGTGTTGTACTCGCCGATCGTGTCGAGCGTGGCAAACGTCGCTGCCAGATCCTTCTGGTCACCCTCAAGCACGTCCTGCGCAGCGGAATCAGTCTGGGTAATCACAGTCTTGCCGGCAAGATCGTCCCAGCCCTTGATGCCCGCATCCTTCTTGACCACCAGCACCTGCTCGTTGAGCATGTACGGCTCGGAGAACGTGTAGTCGTCCTCACGGCCCTCCATGGTAAAGCCGTTCCAGATGCAGTTGATGGCGCCCGAGTTAAGCAGCGTATCCTTGGCGTCCCAGTCGATGGCCTCGTATTTGACCTCCCAGCCCTGCTTATCGGCAACAGCCTTGGCCAGATCGAGATCAAAGCCGGTGTACTCGCCATCGTCGCCCACAAAGCCGTACGGAGGATAGGACTTATCAAAGCCCACCACGAGCTTCTTGGACTCCGCAGCGCCCTTCACATCCTTGGCTGCGGCAGAACCGGCAGCAGAGCCCTTGCCGGCACCACCGCCGCAACCGACAAGACCAAGGCCCAGCACCGTAGCGAGCGAGCCGGCTAGACCAACAAACTGACGACGAGACATATCGGTGTTCATGGTATCCCCCCTTGATGGCACTTTAGTTAAGTAAAGTGATTCGTGTAACGTCCAGAATCATACACTTTAGTGAGATGGAGTACAAGGGGGGGGGGTTTTCCCCGCCGGGGGGGGGGGGGGGGCGGGGGGGTGGGTGTTCAGGTTGGGGATGCC
>UROR01000031.1 GCA_900549535.1 uncultured Collinsella sp.
GAGCAGGGCCTGACCACGTCCGCAAGCAACGCCCAGGTCGGCATCAGAAGCCTCACCGGGGCCATTAACGGCACATCCCATGACGGCAATCGAAAGCGGCGCGGCATAGTTCTTAAGCCGCTCGGTGACCTCCTCGGCAATAGGAATCAGGTTAACCTGGCAGCGGGCGCACGTGGGGCACGAGACAATCTCGGGACCACGGCGACGCAGGCCCAGCGACTGCAAAATTCCCCAGGCGACCGGCGGCTCCTCAACCGGATCGGCCGTAAGCGAGACGCGCATGGTGTCGCCAATACCCTCAGACAGCAGGATACCAAGGCCCACAGAGCTCTTAATGGTGCCCTGGAGCTTGGTTCCGGCCTCCGTCACGCCCAAATGAAGCGGAACATGGGGGATTTCGCGCGAGAGGGCACGGTAGGTGTCGAGCGTCGTTTGCACGCTATGGGCCTTGGCCGAAAGCACAATGTTCGTAAAGCCGCGGTCTTCAAAATGTTTGACGAAACGCTCGCTCGACATCACGAGCTTTTCGGGCTGCGTGAGGTCGTCACGCTCGGCGATATCCTGCTCAAGCGAACCGGCATTGACGCCGATACGAATCGCGCAGCCCGCGGCACCCGCAGCATCGATCACCGTGTCAACCTTGGCCCAATCGCCGATATTGCCGGGATTGATGCGCAGCTTAGCGGCACCGGCCTCAACGGCACCAATGGCGAGCTTCTGGTTAAAGTGGATATCGGCGACAATCGGCACTGGAGACTTGGCGCAGATGGTGCGGAAACCCTCAAGCGCGGCCTCGGTGGGCACGCTCACGCGCACGATATCGCAGCCAGCCTGCGCCAAAGCACGCACTTGCGCAAGCGTTGCCTGGGCATCAGCGGTATCGGTGCAGGTCATGGATTGGACCACCACCGGCGCGCCGCCACCGATCTGCACACCGCCCACACGCACGGGGCGCGTCAACTCGCGAGGCAAAGGATGGGATAAAGACAATCCAAACACTCCCCTACAGAATAAATCGAAGGATGTCGGAACGAAGCATATAGACAAACAGCAGCGCAAAGAGCGCGATGCCCACATAGCTCACAATCGTCTGGACCTTGAGCGGAAGCTCGCGGCCCGCAATCTTCTGAATGATCTCGATGACCAGCTTGCCGCCATCGAGTGGTGGGATGGGCAGCAGGTTCATAAAGCCAAGCGAGAACGAAATGAGGGCGGCAAACGAAAGGAACGCGGCAGGGCCGGCAGCAGCAGCCTGTGAGGACATAACGCTAATACCCACGATCGAAGAAGACTGATCGAGAATCTCCATCGTATGCTGCGGCTGGAGCAGGCGCATCACGCCTTCCGCTGTCTGCACGACATAGGAGAACGACAGGCGAGCCGACGTGATGGGGTCTAAACGGACCACCTGCGTAGAAGCATACACACCTAGGCGCTCGTCCTCTTTGAGCGCAACCGCGGTCGAATGCTGCTTGCCGTCACGCTCGTAATCGATAGCGATATCGTCCTTACCGGCAGCCTTGCCGATGGCATCGTAAACGTCCATCCAAGTAGAGCACGATACTCCGTCAACCGAAAGGATCGCGTCGCCGCCCTCGATACCCGCCTTGGCGGCAATAGACCCCTCGTCAACCTGACCGATCACGTTGGTATCCATCGGCACGGTGACACCCGCAATGGAATAGATACTCATAAGGAGCAAAAAGCCTGTCAAGATATTGACAATAATGCCCGCGAGCAGCATAAAGGCGCGCTTGAGAAAGCCCTGGCCAAGATAGGTGTGCGAACGCTCTTGTGCAAGGAACTCGGCCTCGCCGCACGGCAGCTCCCACACATCGCCCTCGGCAGTTGAATGTTCGCGATCGAAACGGCGGCCGTCAAAGGTGGTGTAACCCGCCGCGTCTCGCGGCAGCGTCTGATACTTGGTGGGATAGTAGCTCGGCGAGGGCTTCTCCCCTTCCTCATACCAGGGTGCGATGGAGCCCCAGCCCAGCAACAGGGCACAAGCCTCGAGCACATCCTCCTCGGAAAGCTCGAGCTCGACAGCAAGGTCGGCCACGGTCACGCGACCATGACGATAGATAGCCGCGAGCACGCGATCGGCGCACGAGACATCGGTCGGATCCATACCGCAGATGGCAGCGTAGCCACCCAGCAGCAGCGGGGTCACGCCAAACTTGGTTCCAATGCGACGCGACGTGTAATGGATGTCAAAGCGGCACGGCAGACCCAAAAAGAACTCGGTCACACGGACGCCGCAGGCACGCGCCGCCAAAAAATGGCCGCCCTCGTGCAAAAACACGAGGACGGAAAGCATCAGCAGGCCCCAAAAGACCGATGAGAGAACGCTCAGAACAGTATCCATAAAACGAAAAAACAATCCTTATGGGTTAGGAACGGGTTGCGGCGAGCACCTGCGCAGCCTTTTCACGCGCCCGCGCATCGATGTCGCGAAGCTGCTCAAACGAATCGACCGCCTGCATATCGTGGGCGTCCATGCAGGATTCCACAATGCGATCGATATCGGTAAAGCTGCAGCCATCGTGCAGGAAGGCATCGACGGCGACCTCGTTGGCGGCATTGAGCACGCACGGCATGGTGCCACCCATCTTGCCGGCGCGCTCGGCCAGTGCCAGACAGCGGAAGGTATCCATGTCGGCAGCATCAAACGTGAGCTGCCCCAGCTCGCGGAAATCGATACGAGGCGCCGGGGTATCCCAACGCTCGGGATACGAGAACGCGAACTGGATGGGAATACGCATGTCGGATGCACCGAGATGCGCCATCACGGAGCCGTCGGCGAACTCAACCATAGAGTGAATCTTGGACTGACGCTGCACGACCACGTTAATGAAATCGAGGTCGCAGTTAAACAGATGCATGGCCTCAATGCGCTCCAGGCCCTTGTTCATGAGGGTGGCGGAGTCAATGGTGATCTTGGCACCCATGGCCCACGTGGGATGTGCGAGGGCATCGGCACGCGTCACGCGATCGAGCTCGTCTCGCGTGCGGCCAAAGAACGGACCGCCCGAGCAGGTGAGCCAAATACAATGAGCCTCGCGCGGGTTCTCCCCCAGATAGCACTGGTAAATGGCGGAGTGCTCAGAGTCGACTGGAATAAGCTGGCCCGGTTGCGCCAACGGCATAAGCAAGTCGCCACCGACGACGAGGGACTCCTTGTTGGCAAGGGCAAGGCGCTTATTCGAGGTCAAGGCCGCATGGCTCGCCTCGAGACCGGCGGCGCCCACAATAGCGACAAGCACGCAGTCGACATCGTCGCGACGCGCGAGCTCGCAAACCGCCTGCGCGCCAACGCCGAGCTTCGTTCCCTCGGGCAACTCCTGCAGCACGGCGTCATCGCCATGATCGACAGCGGCCACGGCAACCGCCGGAACCGAGAACTCGCGGGCAGCGGCAACGAGCTCGGAGGTACTGGAGTTAACGGACAGCGCCGTCACCTGCAGGCGATCGGCATGCTGGCGGCACACATCGAGCGCCTGGGTGCCGATAGAGCCCGTACAACCCAGGATGGCAACGCGAAGGCGTCCATCGGGGCCATACGTCGTCTGGAAGGACATTACAGCACGCCTCCGATCATCAGCAACAGCTGCGCGGTAATGCAGCCGAAGATAAGCGAATCGCTACGATCGAGCATGCCGCCGTGGCCCGGGATAAGGTTGCCGGAATCCTTGACGCCCACACCGCGCTTGATGCGCGACTCGATAAGGTCGCCGATAACGCCCAGAATGGACACGACCACGCCGCACAGCAGCGCATAGGGCAGGCTGAGCTTGTAGAAGTGCGTCGCCCACAGGATGAGCCAAATCAAAACCGAGCCCAGGATGCCGCCGGCAAACCCCTCCCAGCTCTTTTTGGGAGAGATCTTGGGAACCATCTTGTGCTTGCCGATACGGCTGCCCACGATGTAGGCAAACGAATCGGAGACCCAAAGGGACGCGCAAACGCCCACCGAAAGCAGGGCGCCGGCAAAACCGGGCACGGCATCGCGCAGCAGCACGATAGCCGACAGCATAAAGCCAGTGTAGATGGGACCCATGAGCGTCACTGCCACATCAGAGATGCGGGTACGCGGCGACCAGACATACCAAATGCCCACAGCGAGCATCAGGGCAAAAAGCAGGGCATTCAGCAACATCGAATCGCCCAACGCCGACAGCGGAAAGAGTACGGCGGCAGCGATACCCATGCGCTCGTTAGCCATCTTGCCATCAAGCCTTGTCATACGGAAAAACTCATAGCAGCACAGACCGCTCATGACAGAAACAAAGATGGCCGTGGGCACGATACCCAAAACCAGGCACAGGATAAAGACAACGGCGTAGACGATACCGGCGGCGGCACGGGTAATAAAGCCCGCCAGCCACGAACCGGTGCCGCTCTTCGCTGCAGGCGCTCCCGCAGCGGCAGCTTTGCGCGCAGGCGTCTTGGGAGCAGATGCCTTGGGACGATCGGACACGATTAAGCCTCCTCGGTCTTGCTCAGTCCACCAAACCTACGGTCACGGCCCTGATAGGCCAAAATGGCGTCGACAAGGCCCCAACGATCAAAGTCAGGCCAATAGGTATCGGTGACGTAGAATTCGGAATAAGCCACCTGCCACAGCAGATAGTTCGAAAGGCGCAGCTCACCAGAGGTGCGAATCACAAGCTCAGGATCGGGAAGGCCGGTGGTATAGAGATGGGAAGCCACCATGTCGTCATCAATTGCGGCAGGATCGATCTTACCGGCGGCAGCGTCGAGTGCAATCTGACGGACAGCGCGGGTAATCTCGGCACGCGCGCCGTAGTTGACGGCAAGCGCCAGCGTCATACCGGTGTGATCGGCGCACTCGGCAAGACCGCGTTCAAAAACGTCGCGGGTCTTCTTGGGCAGCGCGGAAATGTCACCCAAAAAGACAACACGCACGTTTTCGCGCTTCAGAAGCGGCAGCTCGTCGATGAAAGTCTTGGCAAACAGATGCATCAAGACGTTTACCTCATGCTGCGGACGGTTCCAGTTTTCGGTAGAAAACGCATAGGCAGAAAGCACGTCGACGCCCAGGCGCACGCAGGCGGTAATGATCTCGCGCAGCGAGACGATACCCGCCTTGTGGCCCTCGGTGCGTGCAAGACCGCGCGACGTGGCCCAACGACCGTTGCCGTCCATGATGCACGAGATATGGTGCGGAATGTTATTGAGGTCAAGGTCGGAAAAACCGACGCCCGCAGGGGCGTCGGCAAAGTACTCGACCAGTTTATGCTCGTCGTATTGCACCTTAGATCTCCATGACCTCGGCTTCTTTTTCCTTCAGAAGCTCCTCGACCTTGGCGACATACTCATCGGTGTGCTTCTGGACCTTGGCCTGCTCGCGACGGACATCGTCCTCGGTGAGTTCCTCATCGCGCTCGAGCTTGTTGTTGAAGTCGCGACGGATGTTACGGATAGACACCTTGGCCTGCTCGGCGTACTCGCGGCACTCCTTGACGAGGTCGCTACGGCGCGCCTCGGTGGGAGCCGGGAACGGCAGACGAACGACGGTGCCATCGGAGTTGGGGGTAATACCCAGATCGGAAGCGCCGATGGCCTTGACGATAGCGTTGATGAGTGCCTTGTCCCACGGCTCGATGAGCAGCATGTGGGCCTCGGGGGTCTTGACGGCGGCAACCTGCGTGACCGGCGTGGGAACACCGTAATAATCGACGGTGATGTCGGACAGAATGTTGGCATTGGCGCGGCCGGTACGGACCTTGGAGAAGTTATGCTTGAGGGACTCGAGCGACTTGTCCATGTGGGCGGTGATGTTCTCTGCCATGCTTAATCCTCCTGATAGACGAGCGTGCCGACGGGCTCACCCGAAAGCGCGCGCTTGACGGTGTCCTCGCCATCGATGTTGAGGACCAAAATCGGCATACGGTTGTCCTGGCACAGTGCCGTAGCCGTGGAATCCATAACCTGCAGACCGCGGACGAGAACCTCGTGATAGGTAATCTTGTCAAAACGGACGGCATCAGCGCACTTGACGGGATCCTTATCGTAGATGCCGTCAACATTGGTGGCTTTAATCAGAATCTCGGCGCCGATCTCGCACGCACGAAGGGCCGCGGCGGTGTCAGTCGTAAAGTACGGATTGCCCGAACCGGCGGCAAAAATAACGACGTTGCCCTTGGAAAGGTGGTTGATGGCGCGACGGCGAATATAGGGCTCGCAGATCTCGTTCATCTGGATAGCGCTCATCACGCGGCAGGGAACATCGTTATGCTCGAAGGCATCCTGCAGGGCGAGCGCGTTCATAACGGTTGCCAGCATGCCCATGTAGTCGGCCTGAGCACGCTCCATGCCACCGGCAGCGCCTGCCATGCCGCGGAAAATATTGCCGCCGCCGACAACGACGCCGACCTCATGGCCAACGGCGAGCAGCTCCTTGACCTGCTTAGCAAGATGGTCGGTAACCTTGGGGTCGATGCCATATTGGCCGTCGCCCATCAGCGCTTCGCCGGAAAGCTTAAGAAGCACGCGTTTATATCGGATGTCGGACAAAGCGATCCTCCTTTAATTAGACTCTCAATATGATATCAAAGGCTCTAAGAAGAGCCATGAAAAAGCAGGCTGTGAGTAAAACCCACAGCCTGCTCATTACCAGCTACAAGAGCTTATTTACTCGCCACGGACCAGACGGTCAAAGGCAACGACGGTAATGGTGTCGCCGAGCTCCTTGGAGACCTGCTCAGCGTACTTCTTGATGGTGAGGGAGCTGTCCTTGATGAACTCCTGCTCGGTGAGCACAGACTGCTTGTAGAACTTCTCCAGACGGCCGACAGCCATCTTCTCCTGGATAGCCTCGGGCTTACCAGACTCGGCAGCCTGAGCCATGTAGATCTGCTTCTCGTGCTCGACGGTCTCGGCCGGAACCTGATCGCGGGTAGCGCAGATCGGGGCGACGGCGGCAACCTGAAGGGCAACGTCGTGAGCGAAGGTCTTGAAGGATTCAGCCTGAGCGGTCTCAGCCTTCTCGAAGGCGAACTCGACGAGGACGCCGATCTTACCACCCATGTGGATGTAAGAAGCGAGCGCGCCGTTCTCAGCCTTGCGGGCAGCGAAGCGGGAGATCTTCATGTTCTCGCCCATGATGTGAATCATCTCGGTGAGCTCGGAGGAAACGGTCTCCTCGCCCATCGGCTTCTCGAGCAGAGCGTCGACGTCAGCAGGCTCGGTGGTAGCGACAACCTCAGCGACCTTGGAAGCAAAGCCGGTGAACTTGGCGTTAGAGCCAACGAAGTCGGTCTCGCAGGAGAGCTCGAGCAGAGCGCCGGTCTTGCCATCCTCGGAGACGAACGCGGCGACAGCGCCCTCGTTGGTCTCACGGCCAGCCTTCTTGGCAGCCTTGGCAAGGCCGTTCTTACGCAGAACGTCGACAGCGGCGTCCATGTCGCCGTCAGCCTCGACGAGAGCCTTCTTGCACTCCATCATCGGGGAGTCGGTCATCTCGCGGAGCTGCTTGACCATAGCGGCGGTAATCTGGGCCATTGTGGTTCCTTTCAAAGAGATGAAAAAGAATTAACTAAGACTGATTTACTCGGCCTTGGGCTCAGCGGCCATCTCGGCCTCGGAGACCTGCTCCTTGCCGGAGCCAGCGAGGCAGGCGTCAGCCATGAGCTCGCACATAAGGGTGACAGCGGAGATAGCGTCATCGTTGCAGGGGATGCCGTACTCGACCTCGTCGGGATCGGAGTTGGTGTCGATCAGGGCGACGACGGGGATGTTCAGGCGCTGGGCCTCCTTGATGGCGTTCTCCTCGCGCTTGGTGTCGATGACGAAGAGAGCCTGGGGCAGACCCTTCATGTCGCGGGCGCCACCGAGGTTGGTCTGGAGCTTAGTGAGCTCCTTGCCGAGAACAGCCTGCTCCTTCTTGGGCAGAACAGCCATGCGGCCGTCCTCGACCATGGCCTCGAGCTCCTCCATGCGGTTGATGCGGGAGCGGATGGTGACGAAGTTGGTCAGCATACCGCCGAGCCAACGCTGGTTGATGTAAGGCATGTTGGCGCGCTCAGCAGCGTTCTTGACGGCCTCCTGAGCCTGCTTCTTGGTGCCGACGAACAGCACGTTGCCACCCTTGGCGACGTTCTTGACGAAGGTGTAGGCCTGGTCGGCGTCGAGGATGGTCTGCTTGAGGTCGAGGATGTAGATGCCGTTGCGCTCACCGAAGATGAACGGCTTCATCTTGGGGTTCCAGCGACGGGTCTGGTGACCGAAGTGACAGCCGGCCTCGAGCAGGGTGCGGATATTAATCTTGGTAGCCATGTTAAACCTCCTGTGGTTTGCCTCCGCGCGGGGTCATCCTCCAAAACCAACCCGGACATGTGCTACCAAAGCCCGGGCACCACGGTATGAAGTAGCCGCGCGTGCGTGATAAAAACATGTTGCCGTGAAGCAACCCGATGAATGATAGCAGGAATGCATCTTCCTGCCAACCCGCAATCAAAACCACACACCTGAGTGCGGCGCGGGACGTCCCAGCCACTATTCGCCGCGGGGATGGGCTTGAGCCACGGCACGTTTGAGCCGATCGGGCGTGAGGTGCGTGTAAATCTGCGTCGTGGACAGGCTCGCATGACCCAGCAGCTCTTGAACCGAGCGCAGGTCCGCACCGCCCTCGAGCAAGTCGGTCGCAAAGGTATGGCGCATCGCATGCGGGGCAATGTCGGCCGGAATGCCGGCGAGCGTCGCCAGCATATGGAACCGCCGCCTGAGCATGGCGGCACTCATGCGATTGCCGCGCGCCGATATAAGCAGCGGATGCGGCCCGGTAGCGGGGTCACGGCGCTTTGCCTGAGCGAGCAACTCCGGCCTCCCCTCCTCAATATAGAGACGCGTCGCCTCGAGCGCACGACGATATAGAGGGACGATACGCTCCTTGCTCCCCTTGCCCCAAAGTCGCAGCGTTCGCTCGGACCAACCAATAGACTCCACGTTGAGCGCCGCGAGCTCCGAGATTCGCGCGCCGGAGGCATAGAGCAACTCAAGCATCGCCGCATCGCGCAGTCCCGCGGGCGTCGAGGTATCAGGCGTCTTGAGCAGCGCCTCAACCTGCTGGGTCGTAAGGACGCCCGGCAGGTCACGCGGCAGCTTGGGCGATGCGATCGCCGAGACCGCATCGCCCTCGACAATCCCCTCGGCAGCCATCCAGCGATAGAGAGATCGGATAGCCGACAGGTGCGCCGCAAGCGTTCGGGGAGCCACCTGCTCACGCGAAAGCTCAGCAAGATAGCGACGAATGGTGCGCACGTCGGCAGCGAAAGCATCAATATCCTCGCGCTCGCACCAGGCAGCAAAGCGCTCCAGTCTCGAGCCATAGGCCGTCACCGTGTTGGGAGAAAGCCCCTCAACGCGTGCGATATAGGCGATAAAAGAGTCGACGGTGTCGTACAGGTCAAAGGCTATGACCGGTCGCCTCCAAACAAGTCGGAACGCGTGGCCAAGTAGGCATCGAGGGCCTCGAGCGCACGGTCCGCATAGGCCTGATAGCGGTCGCGCTTGCTGCGGCGCTTACCGTCCTCGAGCGGCGACACCAGGCCAAAGTTGACATGCATGGGCTGATAGCCCACGGTGGCAGGATCGGTCGCATAGCCCACGAGCGCACCCAGGGCGCCCACGCGGGGCAACTCGACGGAATCGGCGCCGATAGCCTCTGCATAGGTGTTGAGCGCCGCGAGCAGACCGGTCGCCACGGCTTCCATGTACCCCTCGGTGCCGGTGATCTGACCGGCCAGGCGCACGCCGGTACCGGGCACGGCAAAGGTGCCATCGAGCACGTGCGGGGCGTCGACAAAGGTATTGCGGTGCATGACACCGTAGCGGAAGAACTCAGCGTTCTCCAGGCCCGGCACCATATGGAAGACGCGCTTCTGCTCGCCAAAGGTCAGGTTGGTCTGGAAGCCCACCAGGTTATAGGCGGTCTTCTCCTTGTTCTCGGCACGCAGCTGAATCGCCGCCCAAGGGCGACGTCCGGTACGCGGGTCGGTGAGGCCGACGGGCTTCATGGCGCCAAAGCGAATGGCGTCCTTGCCGGTGCGCGCAACCTCCTCGGCAGGCTGGCAGGCCTGGAACAGATCGCCGCCCTCAAAGTCCTTGAGCACCACGCGGTCGGCCGTGGTGAGCGCCTCGATAAAGGCCTCGTACTCCTCCTTGTTGAGCGGAGCGTTGAGATAGTCGCCGCTCCCCTGCTCCTCGTAGCGCGACTGCGAAAACAGCACGTCCATATCGAGCGTGGAGGCATCGACGATCGGCGCCGCGGCATCGAAGAACGCAAGGGCGTCGCCACCGACGAGCTTCATGACCTCTTCGCTCAGCGCCGGTGAACACAGCGGGCCCGCGGCAATGACCACGTGGCCCTCGGGGATCTGGGTGACCTCGCCGTGAACGACCTCGATATTGGGGCGGGCGGCAACCTCAGCCTCGACGAGCTCGGAGAATGTAACACGGTCGACCGCCAGGGCGCCACCAGCGGGAACAGCAGCGCGATGGGCGCAGTCGAGCAGGACTGAACCCATGCGCTCAAGCTCGGCCTTCAGCAAACCAGCCGCGGAATCCGGA
Source organism: uncultured Collinsella sp. (assembly GCA_900549535.1). GTDB lineage: Bacteria > Actinomycetota > Coriobacteriia > Coriobacteriales > Coriobacteriaceae > Collinsella. The sequence continues at coordinate 10,591 of UROR01000031.1, forward strand.
CGGGTCGACTTAAACGAATTGGAGCAGACGAGCTCTGCCAGGTGATCGGTATGGTGAGCCGGGGAGCTCACCTGGGGGCGCATCTCGCACAGCTTTACGGTGAACCCGCGATCCGCCAGCTGAATCGCGCATTCCGATCCCGCCAGACCGCCACCGATAACCGTCACCTGATCGAACTGCATCTGCAAACACCTTTCTAATTGACACGTTTTCCATTGTGACCGAAGGGCGTCTGGGCGTGAAGGGCAAACTTGGAGGGCGCATACCTTCCATCCATCATGCGCTCGATAAGGCCCTCGAGTTCAAGCGAACCCAAGAGTTTGAGTACGCCGACAGCATCGAGTGAGACGAGCGCCGCGATGTCGTCGACCTTGAGCGGAGAGGCGATGAGCGCATGCATCACGGTCTGCTGTGTTGGATTCAGGTCGGAAATGCCGGGAGCATCGGGGCGCGAGTAGCGCAGGGTGCCGTATATGCGAGAGATAGCCATCTCGATGGACTCCTCGTCGACAATGCAGCAGGCACCGTTCGCAATGAGGTAATTCGTGCCACGCGACTCGGGCGATAGGATCGACCCCGGCACGGCAAGAAGTTCGCGCCCCAAATCCATAGCAGCCTCGGCTGTAGAAAACGTCCCGGAAGGCATACCCGCCTCGGATACAAAGAGGGCTTGCGACAGGGCCGCGATCACGCGATTGCGACGCGGAAAGGCAAACTTGCGCGGACCCATGCCCCACGGAGAGATCGACACGACCGCGCCGCCCGTATCGAGCGTGCGCGTAATAAGCCCCGCGCTCGAACGCGGGTAGACCACGTCGGCGCCCGTCCCCAGCACCACGACGTGTTTGCCGCCGGCGTTGACCGCAGCCCAACCCGAGGCCTGGTCACAACCGACCGCACCGCCCGAAACTACCGTCACTCCCGCCTCAACCGCCACCTTCGCCGCAAGCTCTGCCACGGCAAGACCATACGGCGAGGCCTTTCGCGCACCGATGATGGAGAGCGCGGGCGTCGAAAGCGCCTCGGGGTTGCCGCGCACATAGAGCGTCTGAGGTACATCAGAAAGCTCCAAAACGGTCTCGGGATACAACGCGTCACCTGGATGCAGCTCGAAGGTCCCCTCAGCCATCATTGGTCCCTCCTTCCCTGGTACATCGCCGCCTCGAGCACGTGGTCCTGCGTCACCTGCTCGCTCTCGGCGACATCTGCGATCGTGCGCGCAATGCGAACAAGGCGCACGATGCCACGCCCTGTGAGATGCGTGCGCTTCGACAGGCCGAGCACACACTTCTCCGCCGCATCATCGAGCTCAAAGGTCGAAACGACGCCGTCAATGGACCGCGTCTCATCATCCTCGGCCTCGGCATCCGCATCGTCCATACGGGACTCGCGCCAGGCGCGAAAGGCGCGACCGCGCACAACGTAGTCACGTAACTCGGCCGACGACATACCCTCCGCTCCCTCGATAATCACCTGGGGGTCGGGACGGGTCACATCGATCATCATGTCGATACGGTCGGCCAAAGGGCCGCGCAGTTTAGACCGATAGCGCTCGACCATCGCCGCCGAGCAGCGACACGGTACCTCGCGATCGCCCAAAAAACCGCAGGGGCAGGGATTGCTCGCAGCCAGCAGCTGAAAGCGCGACGGGAAGGTAAAGGCCCCGTCGACGCGTACGATCCTCACATAGCCGCGCTCGATGGGCTGACGCAGCGTCTGCAGCACACCCGTGGGAAACTCGGCAAGCTCGTCCAAAAAGAGCACGCCGCCATGAGCAAGGCTGATCTCACCCGGATGCACCGGGCGTCCTCCGCCAATGAGGCCCGCCGTTGAAATGCTGTGATGGGGGCTGCGGAAGGGCCGGTGTCCCGCCAACAAGCCATCAATGTTCTCACCCAAAACCGAATGGATGCACAGCGCCTCCTGCTGGTCCTCAACGGAAAGCTCGGGCAGAATGCCGGTCATACGGCGCGCGAGCATGGTCTTACCCGAACCGGGCGAGCCGATCATGAGCAAGCCGAGCTCGCCGGCGGCCGCAAGCGCCATGCCGCGTTTAGCGACTTCCTGCCCCAGCACATCGGCATAGTCGAGTTCGGGCTCAAAGGTCGCCTCAACACCCTCAGAATCCAGATAATGACGCACGGCATCGCCCATGCCGCGAGCAAGCTGAGACAGATGGTCGATAAAGCCGCAATCAACGCCCGCAAGCGGCACATGCTGATCGGACCTGCCGGCGATAAAGGACAGCCCCATATCACGCGCCAATAGCTGAAACGCCACCTCGCCCTTGACAGGAAGCACCGTACCGTCCAAGCCAAGCTCACCAGCAATAAGACAACGATCGAGGTTGTCACGGGGAATCTGGCCATCGGCCGCCAACACCGCGATGGCGATGGGCAGATCAAAGCCGCTACCGGTCTTTCGAATATCGCCGGGCGCCAGATTGACCGTAATGCCCGAGCGCGGGATCTCGAACCCGGCGGAGCGCATCGCGCAGCGAATACGACCGCGTGACTCCATCACCTCCATACTCGGAATGCCGAGCATCTGGATGCCCGGAACGCCACCGGCAAGCGAGACCTCGACCGTGACGTGAATCGCCTCGACGCCGCGGATGCAGGCCGCGTGAACGGCAAACGTCTCGAACGCCATCACGACACCTGCCAATCGAACGCGTTGTACTGATGCTCGATCTCGGCGATATGCCCGCCACGAATGGTGACACCCACGGCATCGAAGCGAATCGCCTTGAGCGGATAATGCTCCATGAGGTAGCAACTTGCGATGCGGCGGTAACGGCGTTGCTTTTGGGCGTCCACGGCCTCCTCGGGAAAGACCCGCGTGTCGCAATCCAGTGCAACGCGTCTGGTCTTGACCTCGGCCATCACCACGACATCGTCGAGCTCATCGAGCAGCACCAGATCGGCCTCGCCCTCAGTGCAACGATAACCCTGCTCCAGCAAGGTGTAGCCGCGCTCGTTAAAATAGTCGATGGTGATCAGCTCGCCCAGCATGCCCAGCTCGCGGGGACTGAGTCCCTTGATAAACTCGGGCGTCATCGCCCCGCAGTCGAGCTCGCCGTTTTCCCAACGCTCCTTGAGCTGCTGCGTCTTGCTCTTTTTGCTTGCGGCACTCATGGGGTCTCCTTTCCCGCACACTGAATTGCCCCGATGATGAGGGCACCTTTCATGCGGGTAAGTACCGGAAGCAAACCAAAAGCTAACCAAATGCCGTCAAAAAACGGGCCGTATGCAGCAATGGTGTTGCATGCGGCCCGCTACCAGCAGGTTTATAAAACCCCAGAGGTCCCTGTCTCCACAATTGACCTAGAAAAGGCGCTCAGTCTGCAGAAAGTTTCCGCAAAAGCTCACGCGGTGCAGTGGACAAAGTCCATGTTTGCGAATGGCCTCGATATGCTCGGGGCTTGCATAGCCCTTCGACTCGGCCAGATGGTACTCGGGATACTCGGCGTCGTACTCGACCATCATCTCGTCACGCGTGACCTTGGCCATGATGGATGCCGCGGCGATACAGGCGATCTTGGCATCGCCCTTGACCACGTCGCGCTCGTTAGGAACGGCGCCCAAGGGGTTGCCATCCATGAGGACGCAGTCGGGTTCAAGTCCCGTATCGGCCACGGCGCCCGCAACGGCGGCACGGATAGCACGGGCCATGCCCATCTCATCGATATCCTTCGGCGCGATATGGCAAAAACCGATCGCCGTCGCCACCTCGGCATTCTTCACTGAGAGCAACTCGCGGCGCGCGGGCGTGAGCTTTTTGGAATCGTTGATACCCCAGACGCGCGGCTCCATAGGAAGACAGACGGCGCATACCGTCAAAGGACCGGCCACCGATCCGCGACCCACCTCGTCGACACCAACGACCACCCCATCGCCGCCAAGCTCGTGCATAAGCTCGTACATGTCATTGACGCGCTCGCGCTCGGCAAGCTCTTTGGCATGGCGTTTGAGGGCGCGTTCACAAGCCTTGATCACCTGCTGGCGCGGGTCCTCGCGATAATGCTCCACGAGGGCGGGAATCTCCTCAAACGTAGCGCTCGCCAACTCACCGGCAACCTGCGATGCCGAAACCGAGCTCGTCATGTTGGCCATACCAGGCCCTCCTTGCATGCAAATCAGATAAAAAGAAGGGCCACCCGAAGGTGACCCTTGTGTCCAAACGAGTGGACAGACGCTGCGATCTTCTTAGCGCTTCTCGGGGATGCGAGCAGCCTTGCCCACCTTGTCGCGGAGGTAGTACAGCTTGGCGCGACGGACGCGACCATGACGAATGACCTCGAGCTTGGCGATCTTGGGGCTGTGAAGCGGGAAGGTACGCTCAACACCGACACCGAAGGACATCTTGCGGACGGTGAAGGTCTCGCGGGCACCGGCGCCGGCCATGCGGATGACGTCGCCCTGGAAGACCTGGATGCGCTCGCGGTCGCCTTCCTTAATGCGGTAGTGAACCTTGACGTTGTCGGCGACGCGAACCTGAGGAATGTCCTCGCGGATCTGCTGACGCTCGATTGCGCGGATGTAATCCATGTGCAATTCCTTACTCTTCTAGAGGTGCCGTACCACCTTGGCCGGCACGTAGTTGAACAAACGAAATTGAGTATACACGCCGTAACCTTGGCTGCAAGAACAATTTTTCGCGCAGACAAAAAGACAAAACCCGAACATGATAACCGCCCACCTCATAAATGAGACGGGCGGCATGAAGGGGGGCTCCGTTACGCGCGGAAACGCATGATGTTAAGCGTTACGCTTGGCCTCGAGCTTTGCCTGGGCGGCAGCAAGACGTGCAAGGGGCACGCGGTAGGGCGAGCAGGACACGTAGTCAACGTCGGCCACGTTAAACAAGCCCTTGATGGACTTGGGGTCGCCGCCGTGCTCACCGCACACACCAAAGTGCATGTCAGGGTTGATGGCGCGGCCCTTCTCGACGGCCATGCGCACCAGCTCAAGTACTGCAGAGTCGATAGTCTCGAAGGGATTGTCCTTCAGGATCTTCTTGTGCATGTACAGCGGGATGAACTTGGCCTCGGCGTCGTCGCGGGAGAAGCCGAAGGTCGTCTGCGTAAGGTCGTTGGTGCCAAAGCAGAAGAAGTCGGCGTGCTGGGCGATCTCGTCGGCGACCATGCAGGCGCGCGGAAGCTCGAGCATGGTACCCACGGGAATGTTGAGCTCGACGCCCTCCTCGGCGGAAACCTCGGCGATCACGCGCTCGATGACCTCGCGGGTCTGGACGTGCTCCGCCGTGATGGAGACAAGCGGGACCATGATCTCGGGGCGCGGGTCGACGCCTTCCTTGATAAGGCGGGCGGCAGCCGTGGCAACGGCGCGAACCTGCATGAGCGGCAGGTCGCCAAAAACAACGGACAGACGCACGCCGCGCAGGCCGAGCATGGGGTTGGACTCGACCATGCCGTCGATGCGACGTAGGCGGGCGCGCAGTGCGGCGAGCTCATCCTCGGGAGCGCCGGCGGCTTCCTTCTTGGTAATGGCGACCTCGAGCTCGCGAGGATCGTCCAGGAACTCGTGCAGCGGCGGATCGAGCAGGCGAACGACCACGTCGCGGCCGGACATGGTCTTGAACATGGCCAGGAAGTCCTCGGTCTGGACCTTGAGCAAATCAGCCAGCGCCTGCTGCTTTACGGCCTCGTCGTCGGACAGAATGAAGCTCTGGATGATGTTCTTGCGATCGCCCAGGAACATATGCTCGGTGCGGCACAGGCCGATGGCCTCGGCGCCAAACTCAAGCGCGAGCTCGGCATCCTCGGGGTTGTCGGCGTTGACGCGAACATGGTTGGCGTGACCGTCGGTCTCGTCCAGACGAATCTCGTCAGCCCAGGACAGAATAGTGTCCAGGTCGCCCGTGAGCTCGGCGGAGACCAGGTCGACCGCGCCGTCGACGACGATACCCTGGGTGCCGTCGATGGAGATGATGTCGCCTTCGCGCAGAACGCGATCGCTGCCCTCGATACGCACGACCTTCTCGGCGGCATCGATGTGGAAGCGCTCGACACCGCAGACGCAGGGCGTACCCATGCCGCGGGCGATAACGGCGGCGTGGCTCGTCTTGCCGCCGTGGCTCGTCAGGATGCCCTCGGCGGCAACCATGCCCTTCAGGTCGTCGGGGTTGGTCTCCCAGCGGACCAGGATGACCTTGTGGCCCTCCGCCGAGCGTGCGACGGCGTCATCGCTCGAGAACACGACCTCGCCCACGGCGGCACCGGGGCTGGCGTTAAGACCAGTCGCGAGAGGCTTGTACTTCTTAGAGGAGTCGAACTGCGGGTGCAGGAGTTGGTCGAGCTGAGCGGGGTCGATGCGGCTCACGGCCTCCTCGCGGGTGATCAGACCCTCCTCGACCATCTCGATGGCAATGCGCAGGGCCGCGGTGGCGGTACGCTTGCCCACGCGGGTCTGGAGCATCCAGAGCTTGCCCTGCTCGATGGTGAACTCGATATCGCACATATCGCGGTAATGATCCTCGAGCGTCAGGAACACGCGCTCGAGCTCCTCGCCAGCGGACTCGAGGCCCGGAGTGGTCTTGAGATCGGCAATGGGCTCGGTGTTGCGGATGCCGGCGACAACGTCCTCGCCCTGGGCGTTAACCAGAAAGTCGCCGTAGAACTCCTTGGTACCGTCGGCCGGATTACGCGTGAAGGCGACGCCGGTCGCCGAGGTATCGCCCTTGTTGCCAAAGGCCATAGCCTGAACGTTGACGGCGGTACCAAGCTCGTCGGAAATGCCATGCTGCTTGCGGTAGATGCAGGCGCGCTCGTTCATCCAGCTGCCAAAGACGGCTTGGATGGCAAGGCGCAGCTGGAGCTCCGGATCATGCGGGAAAACGGGCTTGCCGGCGGCAACCTCGAGCTCGGGATACAGGGCGGCCTCGACGTTGTCGGAGAAGATGCCCTTAAAGGTCTCGACGAGCTCCTGCAGGTCCTCGGCCGAAAGCTCGGAATCGACGCGGACGCCGGCGACCAGACGGGCCTGGGTCAGGGCGTTCTCGAACAGATCGGCATCGACACCCATGACGACGTTGGAGAACATCTGGATAAAGCGGCGGTAGCTGTCCCAGGCAAAGCGCGGGTTCTGCGTCTGGGAGATAAGGCCCTGGACGGAATCGTCGTTGAGGCCCAGGTTGAGGACCGTGTCCATCATGCCGGGCATGGAGAACGGAGCACCCGAGCGCACCGACACAAGCAGCGGGTCGGAGGCATCGCCGAGTTTCTTGCCGCAGCGAGCCTCGAGGTCGGTCTCGGCGGCAACGATCTCATCGAGCGCGCCCTCGGGCCACACATTGCCGGCACCGGAGTACTCGACACAGGTCTGACAGGTAATGGTAAAGCCACCGGGAACCGGCAGGCCGATACGGCTCATCTCGGCAAGGTTTGCACCCTTGCCGCCAAGCACGAAGTTCATGGACTTGTCGCCCTCAGTGACACAAGTGCCTTGGGTGTCGGTTCCAAAACGGTAAACCCTCTTGCAATCGCTCACGATACTTCCCCTTCCATGCGCTCTCGCGCACGACCGTGGTAACGAATCGACCCACCGGGTGCGGGCCGTGAGGGAACTATACGGCGGGTTTTGAACGGACTTGAGCAGAGGATGCGCGGTTTGGTAAACGTGCTAAAACTGGCGGTAAACGGTAGGTAAAGGTGGTTACCTTATGAAGATACCAGCACAATGTAATTGCAGGTCAAATGTGGTAGAATCAGCTAAAACGCTTTAGCAAATAGCTGTAATTATTGGAATGGAATCTCTTAAACTACGCAATAGCCAAGAAAGACAAAATCTATCAGAAGTATTTGTCCCAGGGATTTTGGTCAGAGTAGCTAATATTGGGACGGGGCTATTTTAGCTACCCCGGCAGATAGCGCGAATGCTTTGGCGGAGTAACGGCCGGGGTAGCTAAAAAAGCCCCATTACAGTTTGAGTCGTCCGAAAGGGCGGCTCCTTACTAGTTCTGGTAATACGATTGAGCCGTACCGATGGTCGCTGGCCGACCGCGACCGCGACGCGGCCTCCACCCGAGACCCCCATCTCGACACATAGCCCGTCATCCGACGAAAGCGCGCAGGTCGTCCTGTATAGGCGCATGGTGTCCCCCTCCGCCGCAAGAGGGAAACGAAAAAGCCCCTCTTTGCCACTACGGACTATAGGGGCCTCCCAGGGGAAACGTGTTACAAAGCCTTCTTTGCAGGAC
>UROR01000032.1 GCA_900549535.1 uncultured Collinsella sp.
ATAGGCACGGCCTCGGCCCACTGCAGGTCCTCGCGGAAGTGCGCGTCATCGAAGACGATGTAGTCAAAGCCCAGCTCGTTCAGACGCTGGCGGGCAAACTCATAGCCCAGCAGCGTGGGGTTGCACTTGATGTAGGTGTTGAGGCCCTTCTCGGTGATCAGATAGGTCGCGATGCGCTCGATCTCGGCCGGCGGGCAGCCGTGCAGGGTAGACTCGGTGATGGAGTTGGAGACGCGTGCCGGGATGGACTCGACGAACGCGGCGTCGACATGCTCAAACTTGTCCAGGTTGGCAAGCGCCCATGCGCGGCACTCGTTCCCGACGTCGGAGCCGCTGGCATCCTTCATGCCCTCGATGTAGGCGTCGACCTTGGGGCTCTTGATGCCCTCCAGGTCATAACCCACGGACATGTTGAAGACAAAGCCGTCCGGGCTGCCCAGGCCGTACTCGCGAGCGATCAGGTGGCAGGCAAACCATGCCTTCACGTACTCGGCAAAGGCCTGCGGAACCTCGAGCTCGGTCGACCACTCGCAGTTGTAGCACTCGTCCTGCGCCACGATGCAGGGCTTGTTCACACACTTGGAGAGCTCCTCGCCGTCCATAACCTGAACGGTCTTGAGCTCAAAGAAGCGGGAACCGGCAACGTAGGATGCCACGATGTTTTGGGCAAGCTGCGTATTGGGGCCGGCGGCCGGGCCAAACGGAGTCTCGATGCGCTCGTCAAAAATGGGAAGCGCGCCCTCCTGGTTGGTCGTGACCATCTTGCGCACGCCAAAGACGGCGCCCTGAGTCTTGTGCTCCTCGATGATCCAGTTCATCAGCTGCGAAAACGGGATCGGCCTCATGATGTCGCTCATAGTGAGCTCCTCTCTGTAACGCCCGGCGAGACCGCGCGGCGGGCGCAAATACGGTGTAGCGCTAGCACAGCGCCGGCGACCCCGCGGAGGTCGCCTATACGCGCGTCGAATGCGGCGAAACACCCGACGCGCGTGAATCTACTTGTGAATTAGTAGGTGCAATCGTTGAGCGTGCTCCAGAGCTTCTTGGACTCAGCCATGGTCCACGCGTTGATCTTGTCCTCATCAATCCCAACGAACTCGCGATCCTTGTACAGGACGCGGCCGTTGATGATGGTGGTGCGGCAGTTTTTGCCCATCATGCCAAAGAGCATGTGGCCGTCGATGTTCTCCTCGCTCAGCGGCGTAAAGGGCTTGTAGTCCATAACGATAACGTCGGCGGCAGCGCCGGCCTCGAGCACACCAAGCTTGCGATCGAAGTACTTGCTCGCCATCTTGGCGTTGTTCTCGAACAGCATCGTCATGGCCTCGCACCAGCCCACGTTGGGCATGGCGGCGTTGTGACGCTGAATGATCAGGAAGACCTTAAGGCTCTCGAGCATATCGTGGGTGTAGGCGTCGGTACCCATGCACACGGGGATGCCGCGGCGGAAGAACTCGAGCACGGGGGCGCAGCCCACGGCGTTGCCCATATTGGATTCGGGGTTGTTGACCAGCCAGGTGCCGGACTCCTTGACGATATCCATCTCGGCAGGCGTCACGTGGATGCAGTGGCCCAGCATGGTGTCGGGACCAAGCAGGTTGTGCTGCAGCAGGCGCTCGACGGGGCTGATGCCGCCGCGGTTGAGGCGGGAGTCCCAAACGTCGTTCATGCCCTCGCACACATGGATGTGGAAGCCGGTCAGGCCGTTGTTGGCCTCGGCCATCTTGTCCATGGTCTCGTCCGACAGCGTAAAGGTGGCATGCCCGCCAAACATGGCGGCGATCATGTGGTTGTCGTTATCGCGACGCTCCTTGGCGGCCCACTGGGCAAATTCGGCGTTCTCGGCAATGGCCTGGTCGCATTTTTCCTGGCCACGGCGATCGGAAACCTCGTAGCACAGGCACGAACGCATGCCCAGCTCCTGAGCTGCATCCTTAATGGTAAAGAGGCTTCCCGGGATCTCGCAGAAGCTCGCATGGTGATCGAAGATCGTGGTGACGCCATCGCGGATGGAGTCAAGAATCGTGGCATAGGCGCTGGCCTTGGTGCCGTCGAGCGTCAGGTTGTCGTCGATCTTCCACCACTGCTGCTCAAGATTCTCCAGGAAGTTGGTGGGGTTGCAGCCCTTAATGGCAAGGCCGCGGGCCAGACCCGAGTAGATGTGGGTGTGGCAGTTGATGAGTCCGGGCATGACGAGGTTGCCCTGGGCGTCGACGTACTCGGCATCCGGGTACTTGGCCTTGAGCTCGCACTCGGGGCCCACTTCGACGATCGTATCTCCGTCAATGGCGACCGCACCGTTTGGAATGAACGGGGCCTGCGCGTTGCGGGTAAAGACAGAACCGTTAGCGACCAGAAGCATGGATGCTCCCTTCGACATCAGAGGCGGGGTTTGACACCTCTGACATGGCGGAGTGCGAAGCGCCGGCCTACACCGGAAACGGGCCCTCTCCCGTCAACGCTTCACCAAAGGGACAAACCCTTTGAAGTGCGGCTTGGCGCCGCATGACGTCGGCGGACGAGGCGATGCGTCCGCCGACGAATAGCACCGAATTCGTTACTTCTTGCTCTCGGGCAAAACCAGATCCACGGCAGCGTCCTTGGCAGCATCGATGTGCTGAGCCACGACCGGCGTCTGCGGAAGGATCAGGTTAAGGACAATGGCCATGATGGCGGTGGGGGTCACGGCGTTGGAGCCGATGACGGTGGACACCCAGGTGGGCATGCCCTCGCCGGCAAGGCAACCGCTGGCCATCCAGATACCCAGGCCAAAGACAACAGAGGTGCCGACGATGGTGGTGGTGCGCTGCGTGAGACCCTCGCGGGTGAACATGCGCACACCGTTCATGGTGATGGTGCCAAAGACGCCGACGGTCGCGCCGCCGATGACAGGCTGCGGGATGGCGGAAAGGACGGCAGAGAGCTGCGGGAACAGGCCGGCGATGGCAAAGACGGCCGCGATGATCACAAAGACCCACTTGTTGACGACCTTGTTGGAGCAGATGATGCCCACGTTCTGGCCAAGGGCGCTGGTGGGAAGACCGCCCAGCAGGCCGCCGACCATAGAGGTGAGACCCTGGGACACGATAGCGCCGGAGAGCTCGCGCTCGGTGGGCATACGGTCGATGGAGCCCAGGCAGGCAGCGGAGACGTCGCCGATAACCTGGATGGCGACCATGGGGAACACGACGGCGAGGGTAATGCAGACCTCGGGATCAAACTCGAGTGCGTAGGGCATGAGCTTGGGAAGGGCGAAGACCTGAGCGGTGGCAACGCTGGAGAAGTCGATCATGCCAAAGGGAATCGAAACGATCATGCCAACGATCATGCCAAAGAACACGGATCCCAGCTTGAGCGTGCCCTTGCCAAAGTTGGCGAGCGCAAAGACCACGGCGAAGGTGATAAGAGCGACGCACCAGGCCTGCGGAGTGCCCCACAGCGGCGTGCCCATGCCACCGGCCATGTACTTGACGGCCGTGGGATAGAGAGAGACGCCAATGGAGAAGATGACCGTACCGGTCACGACAGGCGGGAACAGCCACTTGATCTTGCTGTAGGCCAGACCAAAGAGGACCGCGACGGCGCCGCCGACGATCTCGCCGCCCAGCAGTGCACCAAAGCTAAAGCCCGAGGCACCCATGGCCTGCAGGGCCGGCAGGAACGCGAACGAAACGCCCATGACGATGGGCAGGCCGCCGCCGATGCGACGGAAGGGAGCGAAGGCCTGAAGGGCCGTATCGATCGCCGAAAGAATGAGCGCGACCTGGATGATGTCGGTGCTCTGCTGGCTATTAAAGCCGTAGACGCCGGCCATGATGACCGCCGGGGTAATGATGCCGGCAAACGATGCCAGTACGTGCTGAAGGGCACACGGGATCATTTCCTTAACGGGAGGCATGCCTTCGCGAGTGAACAGGGCTTCAGTGCCGTTCGTAACCGTCTCCTGGGTCATTTGACCACCAATCCTCGAAGTAGTTGTTTTCGCATCTAACGCTCTATTGTGACGCAGTGCGGGGTTGAGGTTGTGCCTTCATTGCATATCGTATTAAAGATGATTCTCATTCTCAATAATAATTTTTTGTTATCAGACTATTCTTCAGCTGAAATTACGCATTTCCGCAGGTCAGGAAAGTGTCTGGTCAAAATAACATCTAACATTTCTTTTGGTCAACCGTTTACCGCTAAATTCCTACCGTTCGTCCGGAATACGCAATGTACCTGCGAATATGTCTATCCATAGACACCGTGTTACCATGCGAAATACGTGTTATGAACATAACCGATTTCACCCACCGGAGTTGCCCGTGAACGAGACCGTACGTCGCTTTTTGCCGATGGTCGATTTTCTGGAGCAGATACTCGGCAAAAACAGCGAAATCGTGCTGCACGATTTCTCGGATCCCGACCACGCCATCGTCGATATTCGCAACGGCATCGTGAGCGGCCGCAAGGTCGGCGGTCCCGCCACCGATCTGGCACTCAAGATCATGCACGACGCCAAGTATCGCGACCTGCCGTTTATTACGGGCTACGAGGGCCGCGGCGCCGGAGGCAAGACGTTGGAGTCAGCGACGTACTTTATCCGCGAGAATGACGAGATCGTCGGTATGCTCTGCGTCAACACCGACCTCTCGACCGTACGCTCCATCAACGCCATGGCGCAGCAGCTCATGGCGTGCTTCGACGCGGCGCCAACGCGCACGGAGCCCGCCCCTATCGAGGTCGAAAGCCTTTCGGAGTCCACACAGGAGCTCATCGACCGCAGCATTGCCGAGTTGCTGAGCGCGCGTGGGCTGGATGTAGCGTCGCTTGGTCAGAGCGACCGCGTGGACGTCATTCGCCACCTCAACGGCAACGGGGTGTTCATGCTCAAGGGCGCTGTTGCCTGCGCCGCCACCGCGCTGGGCATCTCGGAGCCCAGCGTCTACCGCTACCTGCAAAAAGTCCGAAAGGAAGGCTAACGAGCAAAATGAAGCGCGGCTCCACAAGCGATCCGTCACTTAACAAAAGACCCTGCAGCTCGCACGCGCTGCAGGGTCTTTTTGCATGTCATGTTTAGTTGTGGCCAACGCCTTAGAGAGCGGCAACGACCTCGATCTCGACCAGACCGCCAGCCGGAAGGGCGGCAACCTGGAAGGCGCTGCGCGCGGGGAACGGGGCCTCAAACTTGGAGGCGTAGATCTCGTTCACGGCGGCGAAGTCGGCGATGTCGGCCAGGTAGACCGTGGTCTTGACGACATCGGCAAAGGTAGCGCCGGCAGCGGTCAGCAGGGCCTCGACGTTGGCGAGGGACTGCTTGGCCTGGGCCTCGACGCCCTCGGGCATCTTGCCGGTCGCGGGATCGATGCCCAGCTGGCCGGACAGGAACACCATGTTGTCGGCCTGGATACCGGGGGAATACGGGCCGATGGCTGCGGGTGCGTTATCGGAAGACACGACGGTCTTGCTCATGTTTTTCTCCTTACGATCAGATAGAGAGCGTGAGCGCGGCGTTCGCACCGGGAGGCACAGTTCGGTCTGAACACCGCGCTTGATTGGGATAGTACTCAAGGTTTCTGTTTGATGCAAGAATATTATCAGCTGGAGAGAATATTTTATCGCCCAACGGCGCCCGTTGGCAGCTGAACGGTTCTCCACGGGGTCAGCCAGCCTAAGCTGCTGAAGACTTTATCCCGCTTGGAGCACGGGCATCGCCTGCCGCAACGGCACCACTATACTTTTGAATATCTGAGCATTTTGAAAGGCAGGATATGACCGCAACCGCCAGTCGAACCACCAACCGCAGACCCGAGCTTTTGGCGCCCGCCGGAGGGCCCGAGCCCTTTGCCGCCGCGCTCGCTGCCGGGGCAGACGCCATCTACTGCGGCATGGGCAGCTTCAACGCCCGCCGCAAGGCAACCAACTTTACCGACGAGGCCTTTGAGCAAGCCTGCCGCGCCGCGCATCTAGCCGGGTCGCGCGTCTACGTCACGGTAAACATCGTCATCAAGCAGTCTGAGATGGGCGATGCGCTGCAACTCATCCATCGCTGCTCCACGCTGGGCGCCGACGCCTTCATTATCCAGGACTGGGGTCTGTTCTTTGAGGTCAAGCGCACCATGCCCGGCATCGAGACACACATCTCGACCCAGGCGAACATCCACGACGACCGCGGAACCCTTTGGTGCCGTGAGCAGGGCGCCGACCGTGTGACCCTCTCGCGCGAGCTTTCCATCGACGAAATCGCCACGATTCACGACGCCGCGCCCGATGTTGACCTAGAAGTCTTTAGCCACGGTGCCATCTGCTTTTGCTACTCGGGTCTGTGCCTGCTGTCGAGCTTTGCCATGGCGGGCCGCTCGGCCAACCGCGGCATGTGCGCCCAGCCCTGCCGCCTGCCTTACGAACTGATTGACGAGAACGGTCGCTCGCTCTCCCCTGCCGGTCGCGAGCGCGCGCTGTGCCCGCGCGACACCAACACTTCGCAGCTTGTTCGCCGTCTGTATGACGCCGGCGCCGCATCGCTCAAGCTCGAGGGCCGCATGAAGGCCCCCGATTACGTGTATTCCATCGTCGACGTGTATCGTCATCAGATTGATGACATGCTGGCCGATGTTTCGACCTCTAAGGATGAAGAGGCCGCCCGCCAGCGCCAGCTCAAGCGCTGCTTTAACCGTGACTTTACGCACGCCTACCAAGACGGTACCTCGGGTGACGAGATGATGAGCTACGAGCGCTCCAACAACCGCGGCCAGATCGTGGGCACGGTGCTGGGCAGCCGCCTGGCCAACCGCGATGTACGCGGACTCAAGCCCGACGATCGCCGTCGCCGCGCCGCCATCGCCCGCATTGAACTGTTTGAGCCCGTGGGCAAGGGCGACCTGCTGGAGCTTCGCCACGATGACGAGTTTGACCAGTTCCTGACCACCATTGCCGCCGAGGATGCCGCCGCGGGCGATGTCATCGAGTGCCGCGTGCCCCGAAGCATGCCCGAGGGCTGCCGCGTGCGCGTGATTCGCAGCCAGCGTGCCATCGACGCCGCCGGGGCTGCGCTCAAGCGCGATGTCCTGCGCCGCCGCGCCGTAGACGTGTCCGTTGTGGCACGTCTGGGCGAGCCGTTTACCGTTACGCTCACCTGCTGCGACGACCCCTCGTTCGCCGCCACCGCTACGGGCTTTACCGTCGAGGCCGCCAAGACCCGCGCCGTCGAGGCTGCCGACCTGGTTGAGCACGTGGGCCGCATGGGCTCCTCGCCCTTTGAAGCCGCGAGCTTTGATGTGGCCCTCGACGAGGGCTGCGGCATGGGCTTCTCCGCCGTGCACAAGGTGCGTGCCGCCGCTTGTAAGGCGCTGGAGGAAGCCATTCTGGCGCCGTACGAGGAACGCGGCCGCACGCTGGAGCTGCCGTCGACTGCCGTCAGTGAATCCCGCCCCACGCCCGAGCATTACCGCGATGAGCCGCAAATCTGCGCCACCGTCACCTCGATTGAGGCTGCTGAGGCCGCCCGTGCCGAGGGCGCCACGCGCATCTACATGACTACCGACGCGCTCGAGGCCGCCGGGCTCTCCCCCGCTGACGCATCTGAGCAGGGCATCGTGCCCGTGCTCGACGAGGTCTGCCGCGCCGTCGACCACGTGCGCGTCGACCCCTGGATCAATGCCGGGGCCACCGTCGCCGTCGGCAATATCTCTGAGCTCGCCGTTGCCGCCCAGGCCGGCGCCACGGCCGAGATTCGCTCCTGCCTGCCCGTGCACAACACGCCCTGCATGGAGGCACTTGCCGAGCGCGGCGCCAGTGCGTTTTGGCTCTCGCCCGAGATCACGCTCGACGAGATTGTCTCGCTGGGTGCTGACGCTCCTGCGGCCCTGGGCATCACCGTCTTTGGCCGCCCGCGCGTCATGACAAGCGAGCACTGCATTCTGCAGGTTGCCAACGGCTGCATCCACGATTGCGCCAACTGCCGCCTGCGCTCCCGCAAGCTGTCGCTCAAGAATATCGACGGCAAGGTCATGCCGGTGCGCACCGACATCCACGGCCGCTCGCGCCTGTACGACGCCTACCCCATCGACCTCACGCCGCAGGTGCCTCAGCTGCTCGATGCCGGCGTGCGTCGTCTTATGATCGATGGAACGCTGCTCGATGCCGATGAGATTGGCCGTGCCGTCGCGCGCGTCCGTCGTGCCGTCGAAGCAGCGCAGGCCGGTCGCAAGCCCGCCGCCCGCCTGCGCGGGGCGACCTCGGGCTGCATGTTTGTGGGAATTAGCTAACCGAAAGGCTTACACGTGAACGAAGAACCTCAAGTCCTCTACTGCGACGCCTGGCTCATGGCCATCGACAAGCCCGCTGGCATGATCGTCCACGGCGACGGCACCGGCGAGCGCACGCTCACCGACTACGCCAGCGACCTGCTGCTGGCGATGGGCGACGGCTTTGCCGCGACCGACATGCAGCCGCTCAACCGCCTAGACCGCGACACCACCGGCGTGGTGCTGTTCTCGCTCGACAAGCAGACGCAGCCCGCCTTTGACCAGATGGTGATCGACCATGCCTTTGAGAAGCACTACCTGGCGCTCGCCGAGGGCAAGATCGACTGGAACGAAAAGCTCATCGACAAGCCCATCGCCCGCGACCGCCACGACAGCCGAAAGATGCGCGTCGGCGCCAGCGGCAAGCCGTCTCAAACGCGTGTGAAGGTGCTCAAGCGCCTTAAGAGCCGTCGTGGCCTGCCCACGCGCTCGTATATCGATGTCGAGCTGCTCACCGGCCGCAAGCACCAAATCCGTGTGCATCTGGCGAGCGAGCGTCATCCCCTGGTAGGCGACGACCTGTACGGCACGCCACGTCCCTGCGGCCTGATGCTCCACGCCCACAGCGTGTCCTTCACGCATCCCGTAACCGGCGAGCACATCCACATCGAAGCCCCCTGCCCCTGGGAGCCCTAAACCACCACAATGGGGACAGGCACCTTTGTGGTGGTTTTGCCGCAATGGCTCAGCCGCGGTCCCAAAACGTCTCGATCTGTAACAGTTAGAACCCATTTTCCGGTCTATCTGTTACAGATCGAGACATTCGAATCCCCCTCAAGGGAAAATCTCAATCTGTAACAATAACTCGGCAAAATCGGTCCCAGATGTTACAGATCGAGACAAAGGGACGGCAAGGTTCGGAAGTATCTCAATCTGTAACACCTAGCCCACTTTTAACGGTCTAGTTGTTACAGATTTAGACAAAACGGCAGACAACAAAAGCGGCATCGCCCATCGAGGGTGTTGCCGCTTTTCTATTGAGGAACCTAAATGGTTTTGACCTTGCCCTGTCGCTAGACCGTGATGACGTTGTCCATCGACTGGTACTTGGCGGGCACCTCGCCCGCAGTGATGATCGTTGCATCGCGGAAGTCCGCGAACTTGACGGGCGCCACCATGCCGAATTTGCTGGCGTCTGAGATTACGAAGCGTTTGGCGGTATGGCGCATCGAGATGCGCTTGACCTGCGCTTCCTCGATATCCGGCGTGGTGAGACCTTGCTCGGCGGCGATACCATTGGAACCCCAAAAGCCGCAGTTGAAGTTATAGCGGTCCAGAGTTGCCAAGGCATCGGGACCGACGAGCGCCTCGGTCTCGGGCTTGAGCTCGCCGCCCAGTACCACGGTGCGCATGCCGCGCTGAGCGAGATGCTGAGCATGGAGCACGGAGTCGGTCACATAGGTGACGCCCTCAAGGCGCGGAAGATGCTCGATGAGCCTAAGCGTCGTCGAACCTGAATCGATGTACACAAAGCTCTCGGGCTCCACAAGCGCCGCCGCACGGGCGCAGATGCGCTCCTTGTCATCATTATGGAGATCGCTGCGCTCGTTGATCGTCAGGTCGCGCGTCACGTGCGCGCGCTCCAGACTTGTCGCACCTCCGTGCACCTTGGCGATACGGTGTGCTCGGTCGAGCGTCTGCAGGTCGCGCCGAATGGTAGACGCCGTCACGCCCAGGGCTTCAGCAAGCTCCGGCACGGTAACCGAGCCGGCCTGCTGCACCATCGTCACGATCGCGTTGAGCCTATCTTCCGCAAGCATCGCTTACTCCTCCTCGGGGTACACGACTCCCCAGTCGGCGCGGAGCTTGGTCATCAGCTCCATAACATCAGAAGCATAGCCCAGAAGCTCGCGCTTCGAATCATCGCCGGCAACGGCCCGCTCGAGGTCAGCCATCTCGTAGCACAGAGCGTATGCCTCGGTGCCAGCGTGGACCTCCTCACGGTGACCGTCCGCAGTCCACACGATGGTCGCATGGTCGGCGCGCGGATACTCGTTGACCTCGATATAGCACTTATCGAAGCTGATGACCGAGCGCTTGGGCTGCTTGGAGTGGAGCGTATGGCTCAGTACGCCCAGCTGCTGCTCAGCATTACGGCAGACAATGCCACCCGCGACGTCAACGCCAGTCTCGCAGGTATTGCCCAGAGACACGACCTCGGCTGGCTGGCTGGCCATAAACAGGCGCATGACGGACAGGGCGTATACGCCAATATCGAGCATGGCACCGCCAGCGAGGTTGCGATTATAGAAACGGTTGGTCAGGTCGCCGTACTCCTTGTAGCTACCAAAGTTGAGCTGAGCGAGGTTCATGCGGCCAAACTCGCCCGCATCCATTCGACGGCGCAGCTCTTGATACAGCGGCATGTGGAGCACCGTGGTGGCGTCCATAAGGACCACGTTGTGCTCGTCGGCGATGGCACGGGCCTCGTCGAGCTCGGCAGAGTTGAGGGTAATGGCCTTTTCGCAGAGCACGTGCTTGCCAGCTGCCAGAGCGGCTCGCAGGTAGGTGATATGCGTGTTGTGCGGCGTGGTGATATAGACGGCGTCGATATCCGGATCGGCGTAGAGGTCCTCGACCGTCTCATAGACCTTCTCGATGCCATACTGCTCGGCAAAAGCTTGAGCCTTGGATAGCGTACGGTTTGCGACGCCCGCAAGCTTGCGGCCGGCAAGAGCTAGAGACTGGGCCATCTGGTTGGCGATAACGCCGCACCCGATCACAGCCCAACGAAGCTCGGGAGCCGTAAAGATATCATCGGGGAATGGCTTACCCTGGACCGAAGCGAACGCTGCCTTTGCGGCTGCCGCGGCGTCGAGTGGAGCCTGCTTGGAATCTGCCATTATGTGTCTCCCGTGTCATAGAACGTCTTGCATTTCTGACAGCTCTATATTCGCACAAACACGCGCGTCTGTGCGCGTTTTTGCGTATCTCACCGCTAAACGGTCATTATTGCCCCGTAAACGGCGCATATATACGCATAGGTGCGTAATTAAACGCAATCTAACGCGCATAAACGCGCACACAAGCAATTGATACAGCACAACCCGCTCATTTATGCTTACCCAGTTAGGGTACTCATTTAAGTCTGTCCCCAATGAGTAGGGATAGAAAAAGGCCCGGGTGCCGTGGGGCATCCGGGCCTTTGCTAGCAACTTGATGTTGCGGGCAGCTTAGAACTTGTGGCCGCACTTCTTGCAGACGCGCAGCTTGTTCTTGCCGTCCTTCTCGTGACCGACGCGGGTAACCTTACCGCACTCGGGGCAAACGAGATTGACGTTGGAGGCGTCGATGGGAGCCTCCTGCGAAACGATGCCGCCCTGCTGGTTGGCAGCGTTGGGCTTGACGGCCTTCTTGACGACCGAAACGCCCTCGACAACGACCTTGTTCTCGGCGGGGAGAGCACGCAGGATAACGCCCTGCTTGCCGCGATCCTTACCAGAGAGAACCTGGACCTTATCGCCCTTCTTGATATACATATATCTCCCCTAACTACAGGGTCTCGGGAGCGAGCGAGACGATCTTCATGTACTTCTTGTCACGAAGCTCGCGAGCGACGGGCCCGAAGATACGGGTGCCGACGGGCGAACCATCGTTGTTGATGACAACGCAGGCGTTCTCATCAAAGCGAATGTAGGAGCCATCCTTGCGGCGGATCTCCTTAACGGTGCGAACGACGACGCAACGGACAACGTCCTTCTTCTTGACGTTGGCGCCAGGGGTAGCCTCCTGGACAGCACCGATGAACACATCGCCGATGCCTGCATAACGACGCTTGGAACCGCCAAGCACCTTGATGCAGCGAATCTTGCGAGCGCCGGAGTTGTCGGCGACGTTCAGCATGGTTTGCATCTGAATCATGGTAGATGTTCCTCCGAACTAAGAACCGAAGAGAGGTGCGCAGCCTTTATACGGCCTGTGGTATGCAAGCCAGGCATACGCACATCTTCGGAAACGTACAAGTCGTAAGAGCGACTGCTTATTTAGCGCGCTCGACGACCTCGATGAGGCGCCAACGCTTCATCTTGGACATAGGACGGGTCTCCATAACGCGGACGGTATCGCCCACGCCAGCCGTGCACTCCTCGTCGTGAGCGTGCAGCTTCTTGGAGCTGGTCATCATCTTGCCGTACTTGGGGTGACGCTTGCGCTCGGTGATGGTGACGACAATGGTCTTGGCACCGGAGACGGAGGTAACGACACCCGTACGGACCTTACGCGAGTTACGCGAATCAGTCATGTTCTCTCCTTAGGTCCTACTCGGCGACAGCGGACTTCTCCGCTGCGATCTCGCGGGCGCGCTGCTCCGTGAGGACGCGAGCGATGTCCTTCTTCACGGTGTTGACGCGAGCGGTGTTGTCCAGCTGGCTGGTGGCCATCTGGAAACGAAGGTTAAAGAGCTCGGCGCGCATTTCCTTCAGCTTCTCAACGAGCTGAGCGTCCGAGAGCTCACGAATCTCTGCGGGCTTCATTAGTTCTCCTCCTTGGCGGCGGCGGCGTCCTCAGCAGCCCACTTGGCCTCGAGAGCGGCCTCCTCAGCCATCTCCTTCTCGATGCGCTGCTCAGCGTTCTTAGCAGCAACAATCTTGGTCGTGATGGGAAGCTTGTGCTGTGCAAGACGCAGAGCCTCGCGAGCGACCTCCTCGGGCACGCCCTTGACCTCGAACATGATGCGGCCGGGCTTGACGACGGCCACCCACTCCTCGGGGTTACCCTTACCAGAACCCATGCGAGTCTCAGCAGGCTTCTTGGTGATGGGCTTGTCGGGGAAGATCGTGATGTACACACGACCGCCACGCTTCATGTAGCGGGTCATGGCAATACGAGCGGCCTCGATCTGACGGTTGGTGATCCAATGGGCCTCGAGAGCCTGGATACCAAACTCGCCGAAATGCAGCTCGGTATTACCCTTGGCCTGGCCCTTCATGGAGCCACGCTGCACCTTGCGGTGAAGAATACGCTTAGGGGCAAGCACTACTGACCCCTCCTCTCGGAGTTACGACGACGAGGACGGGAAGAGCCCTCGAGTGCAGGGTTGGGAACAGGCTGGCCCGGGAGCTTCTCGCCCAGGTAGATCCAGACCTTCACGCCGCAAGCGCCCATGGTGGTGCTGGCGACAGCCGTGCCGTAGTCGATCTTGGCACGGAGGGTGTGCAGAGGCACGCGACCCTCGCGGTACCACTCACGACGGCCCATCTCGGCACCGCCGAGACGACCGGAGCACTGGATACGGATGCCCTTAGCGCCGGCCTTGCGGGCGGACTGGACAGCCTTGCGCATAGCGCGACGGAAGGCAACGCGGCCCTCGAGCTGCTCGGCGATAGACTGAGCAACGAGGTTGGCGTCGAGCTCGGGGCGCTTAATCTCGACAACGTCGACGGAGAGCTGGCCCTTGGAGACGCCAGCAACCTTCTCGAGCTCGGTGCGGAGGGTATCGATCTCGGCACCCTTCTTACCGATGACAACGCCGGGGCGAGCGGTGAGGATGATGACCTTCACCTTGTCGCCAGCGCGCTCGATCTCGACGCGGGAGACAGCTGCGCGGGAAAGACGCTTCTCGAGGTACTTGCGGATCTCGAGATCGTTACCGAGGGTCTTAGCGTAATCCTTCTCTGCGAACCAGCGGGAGCGCCAGTTCTCGGTGATGCCAAGACGGAAGCCGGTGGGGTAGACTTTCTGACCCATACAGCTTTACGCCTCCTTTCGAGGAGCAACGACGACGGTGATGTGGGAAGTACGCTTCAGAATGCGAGAAGCGGAACCCTTGGCGCGGGGACGGATGCGCTTAAGCGTCGGACCCTCGTCAACATAGGCAGCGGCGACAACCAGGTTGTCGGCACGCAGACCGTTGTTGTTCTCGGCGTTCGCAACGGCGGAACGGAGAACCTTCTCGACATCCACGGCGACGGCGCGGTCGCAGAAGTGGAGGATGTCGAAGGCCTGAGCGACAGGCTTGCGGCGGATCAGATCGACCACCAGGCGGGCCTTGCTGGGGGAAACACGCACGTACTTAGCGACGGCGCGAACCTCGGTGGCCTCAGTTTCAATAGACTTAGTTGCCATTTACGGTTAACCCCCTATTTGGCCTTGTGGCCACGGAACGTACGAGTCGGCGCGAACTCGCCGAGCTTGTGACCAACCATGGACTCGGTAACATACACGGGCACATGCTTGCGGCCGTCGTGGACGGCGATGGTGTGACCAACCATCTCGGGGAAGATGGTGGACGCGCGTGACCAGGTCTTCACGACGTCCTTCTTGCCAGCCTCGTTCATCGCGGTGATACGCGAGAGAAGGCGAGTCTCCACGAACGGGCCCTTTTTGAGACTTCTGCTCATAAGTGCTTTCTCCTAAAACTCGGTATCCGAAATTACTTCTTACGGCGACGAATGATGTGCTGGTTCGAGACCTTCTTCTTCTTGCGCGTACGAAGGCCCTTCGTCGGCTTACCCCAGGGGGTAACAGAGGGACGACCAGAGGTGTGGTTCTTGCCCTCGCCACCGCCGTGCGGGTGGTCGACAGGGTTCATGACGGTACCGCGGACGGTCGGGCGCACGTTCATGTGACGCTTACGGCCGGCCTTGCCGATGACGATGTTGGAGTGATCGGCGTTGCCGACCTCACCGACGGTGGCGCGGCAGGTAACGAGGATGCGGCGCATCTCGGAGGAAGGCATACGGACGATAGCGTACTTGCCCTCCTTACCCATCAGCTGGCAGGAGTTGCCGGCGGAACGGGCGATAGCAGCGCCCTTGCCCGGCTGGAACTCGACGGCGTGGATGAGCGTACCGACGGGGATGTCGGCGAGGGGCAGAGCGTTGCCCGGCTTGATGTCGGCGTCAGAACCGGACATGATGGTCTGACCGACCTCGAGGCCCTTGGGGGCCAGGATGTAGCGCTTCTCACCGTCAGCATAGTGCAGCAGAGCGATGCGAGCGGAACGGTTCGGATCGTACTCGATCGTGGCAACCTTGGCGGGCACGCCGTCCTTGTTGCGCTTGAAGTCGATCACGCGGTAACGACGCTTCACGCCGCCGCCCTGGTGGCGGGTGGTGATGCGGCCGTTGTTGTTACGACCGGCCTTCTTGGGCAGGGGCTCGAGAAGAGACTTCTCGGGCTTGGTGCAGGTGATCTCGGAGAAGTCGGAGATCGTCTGCCAACGCCTACCAGCGGAGGTCGGCTTAAGGTGCTTTACAGCCATTACAATCCCTTTCAATAGGAATCCGTTAGCCATCGCAGACAGGGATTCGAGGTTCTGCCTCGGGTGCGATGACACCGGACGTATACACGGTTCCGGGCGTGTCCATTTTATACGCCCAAAACCTTGAGCTCTCGCCTCCCCTATTTGGGAGGCATGAGCTCACTCAACAGCAGCGAGTCTTAGGCCTGGTTGCCAAAGACCTCGATGGTGTCGCCCTCGGCCAGCGTGACGATGGCCTTCTTCCAAGAACGGGTCTTGCCGGCGACATAGCGCACGCGCTTGGTCTTGGGCTTGACCGTCAGGGTGTTCACGCGAACGACCTTGACGCCGAAGATCTCCTCGACAGCGTCCTTGATCTGATACTTGTTAGCATCCTTGGCGACCTCGAACGTGTACTTGTTCAGCTCCATGCCGGAGAAGGAACGCTCGGACACGATCGGACGGATGATGATCTCGTGGGCGGTCATTTATGCAAGCACCTCCCCGAAGTGAGCGGCGATGTCGGCGGGCATCAGCACAGCGTTGTTGTTGACGAGATCGTAGGTGTTGGCCTCGTCGGCAGTGATGATGAACGTCTTGGGAATGTTGCGGAACGACAGGTAGGCGTTGACGTCCTCATCGCGAACGATGATGGTCAGACGCTTGCCCTCAAGGCCGAGAGCCTTGAGCATGGCAACGGCAGCCTTGGTGGAAGGCTTCTCGAAGCCGTAGTCGTCGACGAGCACGAGCTCGCCATCGGCCAGCTTGGCGGACAGCGCGGAGCGCATAGCCAGCTTGACCTCCTTGTTGTTCATACGCTTAGCGTAGGAACGGGGCTTGGGGGCGAAGACAACGCCACCGTGACGCCACTGGGCAGCACGGATGGAACCCTGGCGGGCACGGCCGGTGCCCTTCTGACGCCAAGGCTTCTTGCCGCCACCGGAAACCTCAGAGCGGCCCTTAGCGGACTGGGTGCCCTGACGCCAAGAGGCCATCTGGCACTTGACGATGTGGTGCATAACGTGGATGTTCGGCTCGATGCCGTACACCTCAGCGGCGAGCTCGGCCTCGGCGACCTTCTTGCCCTCGCTGTTCTTTACTTCAAACTTTGCCATTTAAGTGTTCTCCTTGGTATGACGCTGGGCTAAATGGGCTGGGCCCTTAGGCCATACGGATGGCGACGAGACCATTCTTGGCACCCGGGACAGCGCCCTTGACCAAGATGAGGTTCTGCTCGGCATCGATGCGGACAACGGAAAGGTTCTTGACGGTAACGCGCTCGTTACCCATGTGACCGGCCATCTTGACGCCCTTGAGGACGCGCGCAGGATAGGCGCACTGACCGATAGAACCGGGGTGACGCTGGAAGTGAGAACCATGCGTCATAGGACCGCGGCGCTGACCCCAGCGCTTGATGCGACCCTGGAAGCCCTTACCCTTGGAGGTACCGATGACGTCGACCTTCTCGACATCAGCGAAATCAGCGACGGTGACGACCTCGCCGACCTTGTGCTCCTCGCCGTTCTCGACGCGGACCTCACGAAGGAAGCGGACAGGCTCGACGCCGGCCTTGGCGAAGTGACCAGCCATGGGCTTGTTCACGTTCTTGGCCTTGATGTCGCCGAAACCGATCTGGACGGCGTCATAGCCGTCGGTTGCCTGAGTTTTAACCTGCGAGACAGCGCAGGGGCCAGCCTGGATGACCGTGACGGGAACGACGTTGTCGTCCTCGTCCCAAACCTGGGTCATGCCAATCTTGCGGCCGAGAATCATGCTGATCAAGATATGATCCCAACTCTCGCGTGGTCTTGGGACAATGCGTACACCACCGAGCGTACGCCCCTAGAGGACCACTACTTACACGACGCGCTCCCCAGCCTTGTATTTCGCCCGGACTACCTGACAACCCTATTAAGCAGGCATTTTGTCCAGCCAGAATACTCCCCTGGTTACACACAGCTGATTAGTATACACGGCTGCGGGCGTATCCATCGAGATTCATATTTCACTCACATTGTTTACGCAGGTAAAGTGCGTGGAGTCGCCTGGGCTTGGCAGAGGGGCGGCTAAATATATTAAGTTTGCTGCTCTACAGTCCTGCGCAAGACGGAAAGCACATTAAGTGCTTTCCTTTGCGTGCGGAACTCGCGAC